>JBILCS010000007.1:0-38793 GCA_044353005.1 Sediminibacterium sp.
TTGGCGGATGGGCCGGTGGCCTTGGCGGTTGGGGCGGTTGGGGCGGTTGGGGCGGAGGCTTCGGTGGATGGGGTGGCGGATGGGGCTATGACCCTTTCTGGGATCCATTCTGGGGCGGAGGCTTCGGTGGATGGGGTGGCGGATTTGGCGGTTGGGGCGGTTGGGGCGGTGGCTTCGGTGGATGGGGCGGCGGATTTGGCGGTTGGGGCGGATGGAACCCTTACTTCGCTGGATACTGGAATCCATACAGACCCATTTTTTATGGAGGCGGTGTAGGTAATTTCCCAATGCAAAGAAATAATTACACGCCAAGAGCCTTGCAAACAAGTGCACCTGCTTTAGCTGCATATAGAACAAATAGAAATTATAACAATGCAAATAATTTTTCTAATAACACCAATGGAACAACACGCTACACAGGCAATCCAAATTTAAACAGTGGGTTTGGCAATTTATTAAGACGTGTGACGACCAATAACACCAACGCCAATCAAGCAAATAGTTTTGATCGCCCAGCACGTTATTTTAACAATGGAGGATTTAGCAATAGCAACCAAAATAAATCAAGTAACTCTAACAGCAACACAAATACCAATAATGCTCCATCAATGAATAACAATGCAGGTGGAAGAAGTGGTGGATTCAATAGTAGTGGTTCTGCTCCAAGTTCAAGACCACCAAGAGGAGGCAATTAATACTTTAGATGTAGCTACATGATTTTTAATTTGGTGAATTTTTACAGTACAATAGCAAGCAATATGAAAAAAATAATAATAGGCATTTTAGTATTCGTAAGTGCAAGTTTACAAGCACAAAGTCCAGAAGATGGTTTAAGGCTATCTTGGTTTGCACCCTATGGAACTCCACGTAGCAATGCATTAGGCGGCGCAATGGGATCTTTAGGGGGTGACTTATCAGCAGCGCATATCAATCCTGCTGGTTTAGGCTTTTACAAATCCGGCGAACTTATTATAACAAGTAAGTATTTAAATACCGAGACAGATTACAAATATAGAGGGACAAATTCAAGCACTTCTAACAACCTATCTGCATTAGCTAATTTAGGCATTGTCTTTGCAGATGGTAAAAAGAACAGAGGTTATTCTAGCACTGCATTTTCAATTAGCTTCACACAATTAGCAAATTTCAATAGCAGGGAACGTTTTAAAGGCGTAAATAATTTTAGTAGTTACTCAGAAAAATTCTTAGAGGAATTATACTATGACAATGCTGGTATGGGTGCTGCAGACAATAACTATATTTTTGGTAGCTCATTGGCATTTAGAACTTTTTTAATTGATACTTCTACGGACTCAAATGGCAATCCAGGTTATCAAAGTTTAGTGCCTATTTCAAGTGGAGTAAATCAAACATTTGACTCTTACACTAGCGGAAGTTCCAATGAATTAACATTTGGTTGGGGCGGTAATGTGCAAGACAAATTATACCTAGGTGCAAGTATCGTTTTGCCTATTGTGAACTTCAATAGATCTTTACAAGTTTCAGAAACAGACCTTTCTACTATCAATACTAAAAATGAATTTGGCGGTTTTGTTTTCAACGAAGATTTTAGTTCTAGAGGCTGGGGAATTGGTGCCAAACTGGGTATCATTTACAAACCAGAACCTTTCTTACGTCTTGGTTTTGCATTGCATACACCACAGTTAATTAGTTTTAGAGATAAGCTATCTGCAGACATGACAACGAATACAGAGTCATACGCAGGGACCGTTTCTGCTAGTTCAGATGAATTAAACAATGGCAATCCTGGTGTGAGAGAATATACAGTCATGACACCAACAAAGGCTACTTTTAGTGGTAGTTACTTTTTTGCAAGTCCAGGAAAACCTTCACAACCATTGGGATTTATCAGTGCTGATATTGAGTGGGTAAATTATGCAGGCACCCGTTTTTATGCCAATGACTTTGACCAAGAAAGTGCTGACTATTATGATGACTTAAACAACACCATGAAGTTAACTTATAAGAACAATTTGAATATCAAGATTGGATCTGAAATTAAATTAACAGGCAACTGGATGGCAAGAGCAGGTACTGCTTATTATGGCAGCCCTTACAAAAATGAGTTTTTAGATGATAATGATAATGTTTTAGTTACGCCATCTCGTTTCATTGTGTCTGGTGGTATTGGTTATAGAACTAATAAATATTTTGTAGACTTTACTATTTCAAGTGCAACCAATCAAGATGCGGTAGTACCTTATCGATTGATTGACAAACCAAGCCCTATCGCTGTTCAAAATAGTAAGGCTGTATTATTCAATATTGGGTACGGTATCAGATTCTAATTCAGACAGACATTAAATCATTGAGATAAAATCATTGAGATAAAGCATCGATATAAAAAAAGCCACCCCTCGGGATGGCTTTTTTTATGGGAGCTATTTATTATTATTTTAAATCGCTCGTCTTTAATCCTTGATTTATCTTGATATCCGTGTACTTAATATTTATTTTCATTTGACCCAAATCCATTAACTGCTCTGAAGCAATTTGAACGCCATTCACAACTTTATAACCAGTATAATATTGTTGTTGTGTCATTGTTCCTTGACCAGGCACTTCTTCTGATTTTGAAGTCTTTACCAATAAGAATGTTTTAGCATCATAAAAACGGTGTGATACTTTTTTAGAAGGGGTTGTTACTTCTACATCAATCGCATCTTTACCGTCTACTTTTTCTGCACCTACAATTTTTAAACCATATCCTTTTGCAAGGTATAACTGCTCTGGAGCAAGAAAAGCAGATTCGTCAAGACTTTCTTTTAAATCATCTGTAATAGGCGCTTCCTGGCCTTGTTGCGAAACAGAGTATTTACCATCTACGACTGCCTGTCTCATCATTGCCATACCACCCATGGACATGGTCGTTACTGAATTACCCGGCATTACAATGGTTTGTTTCATTTCCAAAGACTGTCCCATTAAATTAGCAGTTCCTTTCAATTGCACATCATTTACACTACTTAAAGCCTCTTTAGTACCTATCGCTGCAATTGCTTTTTCCATCAATGCAGCTGGTGTTAAACTCGCATCTGCTTTTACTTCTGTAGGAGCAGCAATTTCATTACCCTCAATATCAAAATACTTTAATGGACCATATTTCTCTAAGCCTTTAGTGATTTGCTTTGCATTTCCTACAATCACAATATGCATTTGATTGGTATTCAAAAATAATTGAGCTGCATTTTGAACTTTTGCTGCATCCACTGATGCTAAATTGGTTAGGTATTTTTGATAATAATCTGCAGGTAAATTGTTACGCGCAATATTCAATGCAAAGTTGGCAATGGTAGCTGGATTCTCAAGTGATCTTGCAAATCCACCAGATAAATAATTCTTCATTCTACTTAATTCTGTCTCTCCTACTTGCTCATTTCTAATGGTATTGATTTCACGTAATAATTCTTGTACAGAACTATCTGTTTTTTCATTTCTAACAGATGCTTCTGCTTGGAAAATACCAATTTGACTGCTTGGACTTAAAGAAGAGTAAGCACCATATGTAAATGCATACTTTTCTCTTAGGTTAGCAAACAAACGGCCAGAGAACCCACCACCTAAAATATTATTCATAACTGAGCCTGCAATCACATTCGAAGAGCCAGGTAATAAATCTACCGCGCCAGCAATCGCAACTACACTTTGCACGCTTGCAGGTCGGTCCACAATGGCCACATAGGTTTGTTTAGGCTGAATAGGTTTAGCAAAATTTTGTTTTGTAAACACGCCTTTTTTCCAATTACCAAAACTT
The DNA here is from genome assembly GCA_044353005.1 of Sediminibacterium sp. Taxonomy (GTDB): domain Bacteria; phylum Bacteroidota; class Bacteroidia; order Chitinophagales; family Chitinophagaceae; genus Sediminibacterium. The sequence continues at coordinate 3,776 of JBILCS010000007.1, forward strand.
TTTTCAGCTAAGATTTTTGCAGTAGCAGGTTCTATGTCTCCTACAAAAACTAGATAAGCTGCATTTGGTATCCAGTAGGTATTTAAAAATGATTTAACATCAGCGATAGACACTTGATTCACTGTCTTAGTCGTCATCATTTCGCCATAAGGATGGGTTGCGCCGTAAACTAGTTTTTTAACCACATTACCTGAAATCGCGTCCGCATCGTCTTTATTTGATTCGATGCCTGATAAGGTTTGCTTGCGAATTTTCTCCAATTCCTCTGTAGATAAAGCTGGTTGTAACACCACTTCTGATAGTAAACTTAACAGACTTGGAAAATTGCCTTTTAATGAACTAACCGATGCTGATTGACTAGAAGTAGACATACTACCACCCAAAAATTCAATGGCTTCATCTAATTGCGCTTTTGATTTTGTTTTAGTGCCTCTTTTTAACAACTGACCAGCCATTTGAGCGACACCTGCCTTATCTCCTTCTGCAAAACCATCGTAGTCTAATGCCAATGTAGCACTAACTTGTGGCAGTTTTGTATTTTTAACGACAAACACTTGCATCCCATTTGCTAAAGTAAATTTAATTGGGTCGCCTATTTGTATAAGTGGCGCTTTGCCTGGCATAGGCGCTTTTGAACGATCTATATTCTGTGCCATTGAAACCAATGGAACTAAAAATAGAAATAAGTATAATTGTTTTTTCATAAAATTATTTTAAGGTAAACTTTTTAGAATGACTGGATTATTTAGTAGCAGGTTTTTCTTTTGGTAAATAATACAATACAATTCGATTGTCTTTGTTTAAATACTTTTTAGCCACATTCAACACATCTTGTCTGGTTACTTTATTATATTTCTCTAATTCTGTATTGATTAAATTGGCATCTCCAAAATACACTTCATTATTGGCTAAGCTTTCTGCAATTCCCGCCATGGTTGCGTTGCCAGTAACAAGCGACGTGGTAATTTGATTTTTTACTTTTTGGAATTCACGCTCCCCTACTAATCCCATCTTTAATTCATTCACAACACTATCCATGCTTTTCTCTAATTCTTCAATTTTTACCCCCATATTGGCAATAGCCAAAGCAATAAACAATCCTTCATCTTCATTAAAGAATGGCACAGACTGTGCAGCCACTGCTTGTTGTTTTTTATCCACTAAAGTTTTATTCATTCTAGAGGCCTCTCCGCCAGATAAAAGGGTAGACAATACATTGAATGCATAATATTCATCCCCACCTTGCTTTGGCGCACGGTAGGCTTGGAATACACCAGGTAATTGTATGTTATCATATATCACATCTCTTACCTCACCACCTAATGCTGGTTCTTTTATGGTTGGTCTTGGAATAGGCTTGGTACCCATTTTAATTGGACCAAAATAAGCTTCAATCTTTGCTTTTAATTCCGCTTTATTAAAATCACCCGCGATAGACAATACACAATTATTTGGCACATAGAATGTGTTGTAAAAATTGATAAACTCGTCCAATTTGGCAGAATTTAAATGCTCCATGCTGCCTATTGGCGACCATTGGTAAGGATGTACTTTAAAAGCGCGCTTTAAGACTTCATTTAAAAAAGATCCATAAGGTCGATTGTCAACACGTTGACGCTTCTCTTCCTTTACCACTTCTCTTTGCGTATTCACACCAATTTGTTCAATTTTAGCGTGCATCATTCGCTCACTTTCTAACCATAATCCTAATTCAACTTGATTAGAAGGCAATAACTCATAATAGAAAGTGCGATCTTGAGAGGTATTGGCATTCAATGCACCACCTGCATTGGTGATGTACTTATCAAACTCCCCTCTTTTAATATTTTCTGAACCTTCAAATAATAAATGTTCAAAGAAATGCGCGAAGCCAGTTCTTGCTGTGTCTTCGTTTTTAGAACCTACATGGTATAAAGTCGTTACAGCCACCACAGGTGCTGAATGATCTTCATGTAAAATGACTTTTAAGCCATTCGGCAAAGTGTATTTCTCAAATTGTATGGTTTGACCAATCACCTGAGTGAATTGTAAAGTCAACATACAAATAAAAAATAGGACGATTTTTTTTTGCATAAAATTGATTTAGGAATGTATATTTTGATAAAAATAGTGCTAATTGTACTAATTATTGATTAAAGTAATTTAAGATTTTATCTAATAATGTTAATATTTCCAGGAATAGAACCTAGTGCAAAAACAACCTAAAATTAGCACCGAAATTGGATGCATATTTATCATGCCATTTGATTCCAGCTAATTTCAGCATCTTTTTTAAACCAGGTCATTTGCCTTTTAGCATAATGTCTAGTGTTTTGCTGAATGGCTTGAATAACGGCCTCCTTTGTTTGATGCCCTTCAAAATAGGTCAACCACTCTTGATAGCCAACGGTTTGCAAGGCATTTAAATGAAATTGAGGGCGTAAAGCGCTCACTTCCTCCTCTAACCCAATTTCGACCATCTGCAGAACCCTTTGATTAATCCTTTCATACAATTGCTCCCTAGGCAGCTCCAATCCGATTTTTTGTATGTCAAAAGAACGTGTTTTTTTAGACTGCAGTTGAAAACTAAGGATGGATTGACCTGTTCCAATCACCACTTCCAAAGCCCTTGATAATCTTTGTGTGTTTTGCTGTTCCCCCTGGTCTGCTTGCGCCCAATAGGCAGGATCCTTTGCTTGCACTTGCGCTTGAAGCCAATCCATCCCTTTCAATGATACATCGGCCTGAATTTGACTTCGTACGGCTGCATCAATCGCTGGGATTTGATCCATCCCTTCTACAAATGCTTTAATGTATAATCCAGTGCCACCTACCATGACCACCGATCCAAATTGTGTAATTAGCTCGGTTGCTTTTGACATTGCATATGTTTCAAATGTTCCCGCATTCACGGTCTCTTGAATAGAATGACTTGCTATAAAATGATGCGGGACTGTAGCCAATTCTTCGAGTGATGGTCTTGCTACACCAATATTTAATTCCTGATAACATTGCCTTGCATCTGCAGAAATAATTTCGGTTTGAAGTTTTTGAGCTAATGCAATCGCATACTTTGTTTTACCAACAGCTGTAGGACCAACAACGATATATACGGTAGGCGTCAAAATAAATATATTATGAAATTAGTAGGCTTCGGAGCTATCATCAAACATGCCACTTGCGTCATCATCTGTTTGCTCATCAGACGCATCCGCGTCTTCTTCATCAGATTCTTCCGCGTCTTCTTCCCCTAAAAGTCCAAGCCCTGTTTCGTCATCAGACGCATGCGCGTCTGCTTCTCCTTCTTCCCCAAATCCATCCTGGGCTTCCGTTAAATCATACTTCTCTTCGATATCTGTAAAATTAGGACCTAGTAAACCTTTCGTGCCATATTGCATTGGACCAACACCTTCAATTCTTGACACCATTGGATAATTCAATTCCATATCCGCATCCGCATTCTTAATCACTTGAATCAACTGTATTAAGAAAGTCCAAGACTTTGCAAAGTCATATAAATAAACAAATTGTTGGTTGGTATTTAAAATTTCTGATCCTATCAATACTTCATCCATCATCAATGGCGGTACCACATAATTTTTTTCGTACACCGCTTTACTAATTTCTCTGCCTCTCTGCCATTTTTCATTGCTTCTAAAAAAAGTGGCATCATGTTTTTCGTCAAACTCAAAAGCCTTCAAAATAATATGATGCAGGTCTGTAAAATGTTGAGTATGTTTCACCATCACATCTCTATAAATCGCATCGTCTTCTTCCCAAGAAATTCTAAATTTTAAAATGGCCATTTTGGTGATTTTGAAACGCTAAATTAGTATTTATTAGCTTGATTTTGAGCTTTTTTATAGGGCCGGTTGCAAGCCTATTTTAGCCGCTTCTGCAATCATAAACTGATACGCAGCTTCATATTCATTGGGGATGATGCCGTCCAAAATGGCTTCTCTAATGGCGTCCTTGATCATGCCAACTTGTTTAGATGGCGTTATATTAAAAATTTGCATAATCATCTCGCCAGTGATGGGAGGCTGCCAATTGCGCATCTGGTCTTTTTCCTCTACTTCAACGATCCTAGCCTTAACCATTTCAAAACCTTGTAAATATCTCTTAACCTTGGTTTGATTCTTGCTTGTAATATCTGCTGCACAGAGTAACATCAAAGATTCAATGTCTTCGCCAGCATCAAATAGCAATCTTCGAATAGCGCTATCTGTCACATTTTCTTTTGTCAAAGAAATAGGACGTAAATGCAAAGCCACTAATTTTTGCACCAGCTTCATATGCTCATTCAGTGGCAGCTTTAATTGTGTAAATATTTTAGGCACCATCCTTGCACCCACCACTTCATGTCCATGAAAGGTCCAACCAGTCCCTGGTTCAAATCTTTTGGTATTTGGTTTTGCAATATCATGCAATAAGGCAGCCCATCTTAACCAAATATCATCGGTGTTTACAGCGATATTATCCAGTACTTGTAAAGTATGTGAGAAATTATCTTTATGCCCAATCCCATCCAGAGTTTCAGCACCTTCTAATTTTAATAAAACCGGGAATATTTGCGCTAATAAACCTGCTTCTCTTAATAAATACCAACCTTTAGAAGGCTGTTTGCTATTCATTATTTTTTGCAACTCGTCTGTAATTCTTTCTTGAGAAACAATCTTGATCCGATCTGCCATTTGCTGAATAGCTTTGAATGTATTTTCCTCAATCACAAAATCCAATTGTGTTGCAAAGCGAATGGCACGCATCATTCTTAAAGGATCGTCATCAAATGTTTGTTCTGGCGCCAATGGTGTGCGAATGATTTTTAATGCTAAATCATTCAACCCATTGAATGGATCTAAAACTGCACCAAAATTGGATGCACTCAAATCTATCGCCATGGCATTGATGGTAAAATCTCTTCTATTCTGGTCATCTATCAAAGTACCTGGTTCGACTGTTGGATTCCTGCTTTCTCTTACATAGGATTCTCTTCGGGCGCCCACAAATTCAATTTCAATATCTGTGAGTTTCACCTGCGCAGTGCCATAAGTTTTGAATAATGAAACAGCTGGTTTTGGGCTAAATTGATTGGCGAATGTAGTTGCTAATTGCAACCCGTCTCCGATACAAACAATGTCAATGTCTTTTGTATTTCTATTTAAAAATTTATCGCGCACAAATCCACCTACTGCATAGGCAGGTATCCCTAGTTTTTCCGCAGCGTCTCCTGCTATGGTTAAAAGGTCTTTTTCTTGTGCTGTTAATTCAATAGACATTGGTGCAAAAGTACTAATTGTGTAGCACTTGTTGGAGGGGTTGATAGATTTGTTCTAAGCGGATGGTTTCGGCACAATTAAAATGCTTTAATGGACATTGTTTTTTCCCGTGCAATCCACAGGGCCTGCAGGGTAAAGCTTGTTCTGTCTCTATAATAAAAGAGGTATCTGACAATGGACCATAACCAAAATCTGGCACAGTAGAACAGTAAATGGCTGCAACTGGTGCATTCACTGCAGAAGCAAAATGCATGGGTGCTGAATCATTGACATAATTGAGCACTGCTCCTTTTTGTAAAGCAGCTGATGCTAAAAATGAAAGCCTTCCAGCCATATTGACTAGATTTTTTTTCTGCACTGCTTGCAAAATTTGGTCATTCAAAGATTTATCAGCTGGCCCTCCAAGTAAATAAATAGGCCCTTCAAAAGGAATTGAATTCAATACCTGAATCCATTGATGCATTGGAAATTGCTTGGTATACCAAACAGAAGCTGGCGCCATACACAAATAAGGTGCCGACTGATACCCTTCCACTGCTTTTAAATCCAGAGCAGATGGATACAATGCTGGCTTTGCATTTGGAAACAAACCCAAAGGCGTCAACAAAGCATGGTTGCGTTCTATTTCATGCAATCCATTGCCTACAGCTTGGTGTGCTATTATGTTTGTAAATAAAAAAGCGAAGGGATTTTTATCAAAACCGATTTTTATTTTTGCTCCAGACAATGCCGTCCATAATCCTGTGGCAGCATAACGTTGCACATTGATTACTGCGTGAAATTGACTTTTTCTTATTTCAAAAAGTAGTTGAAGCCAATTACCGTATTTGTTTTGTTTTTTTTCCCAGAACAACACTTTGTCTAGGTATGGATGTGCATCAAACAATGCCTCATTGCCTTTTCTGACTAAAATTGAAATCGATGCAGTAGGATTTTGTTGATGTATAGATTCCAAGATGGCGGTTACTAAAACCACATCTCCAATAAAAGCTGTTTGAATCACCAGTATTTTTTGTGCCATGGATTGGATTTAAGGACGAATAATGATGATTTGATCTTTTTCCCATTTCACTATGGCCGAAGGTTCTTTCAAAGAACTATCTTCTTGCTCTGATCGCACGACATAATCCACTCCTTCAATGATATCTAAGGAAATGTCTTTAAAACACTTTGGCGTGGGCAATCCGGAAATATTAGAAGAAGTACTTACAATGGGTTTTCCAAAAGCTTGCATTAATTGCTGCGCAAAATTTGCTTTACAAATTCGAATGGCAATGGATCCGTCAGATGCGATTAAATTAGGTGCTACATTTTTTGCATGATCATAAATCACAGTCGTTGGCTTGGTGATGCCTTTGATATAATCCGCCACTTTAGGAGCTGGTTCTGCAACATAATCCAAAATCCATTTTTCTTCTGGTACCAGCACAATCATGGCTTTTGTGTCTACTCTTTTTTTGAGTACATAAATTTTTTCAACCGCATCAGGATTGGTTGCATCAGCGCCTATCCCCCAAACAGAATCTGTAGGATATAAAATGATACCCCCTTTTTGTAAGGCATCTAAAGCGCAAGCAATATCTTCTTCCATTAAAAACATATTGCAAATTAATCATTAAGGCTTAAAGCAAGTCATTTGAATGTGTAAAAGAAAGCCACAAACTATCTAAATCAACCTGTATTTTTACCAAAATCGAATGAAAAGGACGCAACTATACAATCAAGGTTTTATCTGGGCCATCCTGGGCACTATGTTGTTTTCTACCAAAGCCATTTGGATCAAACTATGTTTTAATTCCACCAATATTGATGCAAGTAGCTTATTGATGTTACGCATGTTGTTTGCTCTACCATTCTATGCTGCAGCAATGTGGTTTTATTTTTCAAAGCAAGCTATCAAAAAAGTAAAAGCATCTACCTACTTGGTCGCATGTTTATTAGGAATACTTGGGTATTATATGAGTAGCTTGTTTGATTTTATTGGATTGCAATATGTTTCTGCAAGTATTGAAAGAATCATTCTGTTTATCTATCCAACGCTTGCAGTGTTGTTGAATTTATTGATTTTCAAAGTGGCTATTAGTCAAAAACAATGGATTGCCATTGTAATCACCTATTTCGGAATTGGCCTTGCCTATTGGGGCGAATTGAATCAAATACCAGATACAAAAATGTTCTTTTTTGGTACTTGGATGATCTTGCTTTGTGCGGTTACCTTTGCTTTTTACTTAGTGGGTTCAGGAAAAATAATACCAAAAATAGGGGCCCCACAATTTACCAGCTTATCCATGCTGGCAGCAAGTGTAGGTATTTTTATACATTACTTTGTCACCCATCGACAAGGCATGGCTATTATAATTGATCTGCCGATTCTTCAATCAAGTAGTGTATGGTACGTGATTGCGCTTGCAATCATTGGCACTGTGATTCCCTCTTTTTTAATGAGTGGAGGTATGAAAAGGATTGGCAGTAATGATTTAGCCATTATTACAAGCATTGGTCCCGTTGCAACCTTATTTCAGGCAAGATGGATCTTAAACGAGCCCTTTAGCTGGGAGCAGATATTGGGAACTGTATTTGTAGTCTTGGGGGTTATACTCGTAAAAAAAGCTGGGGCAACCAAGACGAATCCCGATTACCCCAATTATCCTTCCCCCAAAGGATAAAATTTTTATATATTATATTTCTTTAATTTGAAATAGATAGTATTTTTTCGATGTTGTAAATATTCGATTAAAGGACTCATCTACCAAATTCTAAGTAAATTAAGAGGAGAAAATTAAAATTTGAATACATTTATTTATAAATCAATTATTTATACATTAATGAAATATTAATTTTTTATCATTTTACATGATTTGATTTTTATATATAATTTTTTTTTAACTTTATTATCAATCGAACTTAGATTCCCCTATGCTAAAAAAAAGGATATTACTTTCTCTGTTTGTGATTGCAAACACATTATCTGCATCCTCTCAAGCAATTCAGGTTATTAACCCATTGTCAAAAGTAGAAATTGCCTTATTAGATTTTATCACAAAAGACAGTAGCAATGACCTTGTTTTAAACTTTTTAAAGGAAGATTTTAGACTAGGCGTTGCAAAAAAACTATCCAATGGAACAAACTTCATTAAAAGAAAAGGGAAAGTTTATATACAAATATTGGGTACTGGTAGGTTATATGAAATAGCTAAAAAAAGCCAAGGGAATTACCAATTTACTCGAATAGATTCCACTATACATATTGGAAGTAATTTTAGCACTTTAAATTGGATGCATAAGGACACGCTTTTTCAATTTGGAGGTACTGGCTTTTGGAAGGTAAGGGACTATATTAGTTATTTTAGTCCTCAAACCCATGAATGGGAGATTTACAATACTGTAAATACTGCCTCGATCTCTTTAAGCGACAAAAATAGTGTCCTCTATTTTATGGATGAAAAATTAGGCAAGCTTTACCTTTCTAATTCTATTAAACAACAAGATTTTCCAAAAACATTAACCATTGTTGACATTGATAGTTCTATCGTCTTTGATTTTGCAAAGAGAAAATGGGAAAACTTAGGTGCCCTTAATCCAAAATTAAAAGAATTAATAAAAAAACAAGAAAGCCAACTAAACCCTTTTGGCCCCTATTTAATTTTTCATTCAGATCTTGAATTGTATTGGTTAAACTTTTCAACCAATAGCTATGGTACTTTTTCAACTAGTAAACAATCAGAATTTAGAGAAAAATATTTGAAACTATACAATAATAGTCGGGATTACAATATTCAATTTGTGCTTGGATCAAACTATTATCTAATTAAAATTACGCAAGAAGGCCTATTGAATTTTGAAAGTATTTCCTTGTCATTAAAAGATATTAAAGAAGAAGGTGGCGCAGTAATTTATTCGAATAATCGATTTGTCAAAATTATGAAGGTATTGGAACCAGGGGAACCAATTATTGGCAATGCCTTGATTGTCTTATTCGTAATATTTATCTATAATTTCATTCAAAATAAAAGAAAGAAAAAAACGATCCCAGATGAAGTTCTGACAATATTGTATAAAAACTTTTACAGTGGAATAACTATTGTTGAAAAAGAATTGATTCAAACGATATTTCAATGCCAGATGAGCAATGAACAAATTTCCATTAAAATGATCAATAAAATAATTGGTGTGCAGCAGAAAGACATTCTTACTCAAAACAAAAGCAGAAGCGACCACTTTTTACGTATCAATCAAAAATTTAAGTTGGCAACTAGGTCAAAAGAATTACTCATTATAAAACAAAGAGAAGAAACTGATAAAAGACAATTTAACTATAATATCAACCCCCAATTTTTAAAACAAATGGAAGGATTGATTTTAAACAACCAATAAGCTACAGCCCCTTCTAGCACTTTGATCTAGCCTACCTAGTACTTCAAAACTTCCGTCAGGGTGCACCATTCCTATATCTTCTGTCGCAATAAATGCACAACTATTAAAATTGGCAAGGTCTATGATATGCAACACACCCCTGCCCGTTGCATTCAAGGCCGTTGGATCGGATTCATCCGCTACTAATACTTTCATCCAAGGTGGACAGGCATAAATGCCTCCCCCTTTAGAATAGGCTTGACTTAATAATTCTGTCATACCATATTCTGAATGGATATCTTGAACACCAAATCCATCTGCTAAATAGGCATGTAAAGCAGGTTTAGTTAATTCTTGCTTTCTGCCTTTCATGCCCCCAGTCTCCATCACTATCGTATGCTCTAATGCTTGAGGATATGCGTCTACAAAATCCATTAAGGCATAACTAACTCCAATTAACAATGTTTTTTGTTGTTCCTTTTCCAAATCAGCCAAAGTACGATTCAAGTTTTCAAAATCGTATAAATAAAAGCCGCTTTTTGGATTTGCACTTGCTTGGATTAAATGTTGCGTCATATAGACCAAGGAAGAATGTTGTCGCTCTAAATAGTTGGGCAATAATCCAAGAATACAATAATCTTTTGGCGACCCGTAAAATTGTTCAAAGCATTGCATAAAACTTTGTTCATATACACTTAGCTCTTTTACAAAATGTTTACTTACAATATCCTGCGTGGTACCACTACTTTCAAAATAAAATTTGGGGCATTCAGTTCCTGAATAAATGGCAAAGGTTTTATAAAAATGAATAGGTAAGAATGGGATTTGCTCCAGACATTTTACGGTATCCAATTGCAGTTTCATGGATTGAATCCACTCACTATACACTGCATTATTCGAAGCTTGATAGGCCATGATTGACAAGGCAGTGCGCAAGAAATTAGAGGGCGCTAAGTCCTTTAAATCCTCCATGTTCCAAGTTTCGCCTTTCATACTACCTAGGTTTGCTACAAATGTATTAATAAATACAGAATGTAGTATCTTGCAAGGGTTATAATTAAACAAACTATGGCAAAAGCAACCACAAAAAAAGTAAGTACGAACAAAGTAAGTAGCTCTAAGAAAAAAGAGTTGATCAATCCTACTTCTTATCAATTTTTAAAAGAGTACATTAATAATCCTTCGCCAGTCGGTTTTGAAACGAGTGGTCAAAAAATTTGGTTGAACTATTTGACACAATATGTAGACACCACTTTTACAGATCCTTACGGCACAGCAGTGGGTGTGATTAATCCTGATGCACCATTTAAAGTAGTGATTGAGGCACATGCGGATGAAATAAGTTGGTTTGTGAACTATATCAACGACCAAGGTTTAATACATCTTAAACGCAATGGCGGTGTAGACCATCAAATTGCACCTTCTATGCGCGTTTGGATTCATGGTAAAAAAGGACCAGTTAAAGCGGTGTTTGGATGGCCTGCTATCCACACAAGAATGAGCAATCCTGAACAAAAAGAACCACAACCTAAAGTAGAAAATTTGACTTTGGATTGTGGAGCAAGATCTAAAAAAGAAGTGGAGGCATTGGGGATTCATATTGGTGCAGTGGTTACTTATGAAGAAGGATTTGATGAATTAGCACATGACTTTATCATTGGAAGAGCTTTTGACAATAGAGTCGGTGGATTCATGATTGCCGAAGTGGCAAGAATGCTTTCAGAAAATAAAAAGAAATTACCATTTGGCTTATACATTGTGAATGCTGTTCAAGAAGAAATTGGATTAAGAGGTGCCGAGATGATTGCTAGAAGAATCAAACCCAATATTGCAATCGTAACAGACGTGACCCATGATACACATACCCCAATGATTAATAAAGCAATCGAAGGAGATATTCAATGTGGTAAAGGCCCTTCATTAGCCTACGCGCCTGCTATCCACAATAAATTATTGGCCATCGTAGAAGAGACAGCAAAAAATAAAAAAATTCCTGTACAATTTAGAACACTTAGCAGAAGTACAGGCACCGATACAGACAGCTTTGCTTATGCCAATGACGGATGTCCTTCTGTTTTAATTTCTATCCCACTAAGGTATATGCACACTACGGTAGAAATGATTCATAAAAAAGACATCGTAGATACCATCCAATTAATGTATGAAACGATTTTACAGTTGAGTCCTAAAACCAATCTGAACTATTTATAATGTCCCAGTCCACACCCATACATATTGCGGTACTTGATCTATATGATGGCAGTGCTAATATGGGGATGGATTGTATCAGGGATATATTAGATGATTGGAGCAAAAAGCATTCCGTTGAAATCAAGACCACCATATTTGATGTTCGGGTAAAAAATGAATTACCGGAGGATGGATTTGATGTCTATATTTCATCAGGTGGACCTGGCTCTCCTATTGACACAGAAGCACATGCATGGGATATGGCTTATTGCAATTGGTTAGAACGAATGCATGCAATGAAAAAACCAGTCCTTCTCATTTGCCACAGTTTTCAGTTAGCATGTAGACATTTTAATATTGGAAAAGTTGGTTTAAGAAAATCCAAACAGCTTGGTATTCTTCCAATCCATCCAACATCATCCCATTCTATTTTTGAACAATTACCAGATCCCTTTTTTGCAATGGAAAGTAGATTGTATCAAATCACAGAACCCAATGATGAAAAAATTGAATTGATGGGCGCCACCATCATCGCATTGGAAAAAATAAGACCTCAACTCCCCTATGAAAGGGCATTGATGGCTGTTGCGTTTAGTGAAACAATGGTTGGGGTTCAATTTCATCCAGAAGCAACACAAGAAAGACTCATTAACTATTTTAATACAGACAGTATTAAAACAACTGTTGTAAATGATTTTAGCGAGGACAAATGGCATCAAATTATGCTATCCTTAGAGGACGATTCTAAAATCAAACATACTTGTAGTCAGTTTATTCCCAACTTCCTCCAACAAATGCTGCAAGTATGATTCAAGGAATTAGAGCAGCATTTAACGCCCAATTTTCTGAGGAAAAGTACCAACATTACCTTTCTATTTTAAATGCACCATTTCAAGATAGTATCCCCTTTAGAATTGCAGAAACCCCTGTATTCATTGATCAAGATTTTAAGAGACAATTGTTAGACGCGGGCAACTTTATTTGTGATTTTATTACAGACACAGATTTCTCAGTAAAAACGATTCATTCAATTCCAAATGGAATGAATATTTCAGGTGAAAAAGCTTTGCCTGAATGTATTGTGATTGATTTTGCAATTGCCGAAGGACCAGGCGGAACATGCCAACCTCAATTAATTGAATTACAAGGATTCCCTTCTTTATTTGCATTTGAATTATTACAAGCACAAGCTTTGGAATTGGCCTACGATATACAGAAAGGCTTTAGTCCTTTTCTAAATGGATACAACCAAGCAAGCTACCTTGAATTTTTCAAAACAATGGTACTTGGTGACCAAGGGGAGCATACCATTTTATTAGAGATAAGGCCTTACGAGCAAAAAACTAGGCATGACCTATTACTGACCGAAGCTTGGTTGAATGTTCCGATTGTTTGTCTTTCAGAAATTTACTTAAAAGGCAAAACACTTTACTATCAAAAAAATAATATCGAATTTAAAATTGAACGCATCTACAATCGGGTGGTGTATGATGAATTGATGCAGCAAGCACCCAACTTTTTAGCTCAATTTAAATTACTAGAACAAGCAGAATGTATAGCCTGGGTCAATCATCCACATCATTTTTTTAGGATTAGTAAATACATACTCCCCTTACTAAAGCATCCAGCAATTCCAGAAGCGCACCTGTTATCTGATTGGAAAAATAATCAATTGGCTGATAAATTTGATTTAGCTGATTATATTTGTAAACCTTTATTCTCCTTTGGAGGGCATGGTGTGATGCTAGATCCAACCAGCATTTCCATCAATGCAATCAATGACCCGAAAAATTGGATCTTACAAAAAAAAGTATCCTATGCTACTGTGATTGAAACGCCTTCTGGTCCTTCTAAAGCAGAAATTAGATTGTTTTATTTTTGGGATAGTAAACTGAATCAATACGTTGCTACCAATAACTTAACTAGAATCAGCAAAGGGACAATGATTGGAGTGCGTTATAACGATACTGCCACCTGGATAGGTGGCAGTATCAGCTATTTTGAGCAATAAATTATTTATTCAGAAATGTTCATCATCTTGCCAAGTAAGCTATAGGCATTTTTTACAACAAGTGATTTCCCTACCCATGTCTTGGCATCCATATTTTTAACAGAAACAAATTCTTTGTTGGATTGATTGATCTCTATCACAATGGCTTCAAAATCATTGGTTGCACGCTGAATAAAAATATAATCTTTACCTTGAAATCTTTGAACAGCTTCTGCTGGTATTAATACCGCCTCATTCGTCTCCACCACGATGTCTGCAGTTAAAAACATCCCTGGTAATACATTTTTTGGTGTATTACCAAAATGACAATGCAATAAACCCGTTTTGTCTTCATTGATATTTTGTGAAACTGCTAATATTGAAACTGTATAATTCTTTGAAGGATCTTGTGTTAATGTGACTGTCCCCTTCATGCCTACTTTAAAATTTGCAATATCTTTTTCATAAATAGTGATAGCAGCGTGGATATCATTGGGATCCATTATTTCTACTAAAACATCAGAGGGAGTGACATATTTCCCTCTATTGATATTCACTTTTGTAATATAACCAGTAATTGGTGCTGTCAATTTAACCAAACTTGTCATATTCTCTGGTGTCAAATTTTCTGGCTGAATATTGATCAGTTTTAATTGTTCAGATAAAGCGCGCAATTGAATATTCATTGCATTATAGTCTGCTTGTATTTGTTGATAGGACTTTTTACTAACTGCTTCTTGATTTAATAATAATTTTTGTCGATCAAGGTCTTGTTGTAAATAATTCAACTTTGCTTTACTAGCTAAGTAATTTTCCTGTAATTGAATGTATGCCGGATCTTTCACAGTTGCTAAAACAGCACCTTTTTTTACGAAATTACCCGGTATTAAATTAATATCTTGTACATATCCTCCCAATGGCATACTAACAGATGCAATACCCGATGGTGGTACATCAATCACTCCATTTAAATGGGCAGTCCCTTTCATCCTACCAAGTTCAATAGGAGCAAGTACTAATTGTGCTAGCGTAGCTTGCTCTTTTGTTAAACTCACATTATTAGTGGCCTCTACAACTGCTTCTTTTTGATTTTCATTTTTGGGATCGCTACTGCAACTCAATAAAAAAATGGTCAAAACGATGATGCTATATCTAATTTTCATTGTATTCGTTTTTAAATAATTATTTTGATAAAAAATAATTAAGGGTGGATTGGTTTAGATTAAATAATTCAAGCGTTTCAAGTGCCTGCATTTTAATAGATTGAACTTGAGTCATCGAGTTAGACCATTCGATATAACTAATTTGACCTTCTTTAAATGATATATTAGCAATCATTGCAATTTTATTTGCATTAGGTAGCAAATTTTTCTGAAAATGCTGGTACAATTCAATAGTTTGCTGATAATGATTCCAAGCTTTTTGAATCTCCATCTCTAAATCAATACTAGCTTTTTCTTTCTCCTTAGCAACCACGGCTTCATTAGCCTGACTTGCCTTGACTTTCTGCTTTAAACCCGATCTAAACAATGGCACGTTAAGGCCTAGGTTGACCGAATTGTACCTATTTTGATCATTTGGAGTCATCCTAAAGCTTTGGTTCGTATAGCCCATTGCAACTTGAGGCAAGACTTTAGATTTAGCGATATTGGTTTCTGCAATCGCTGATTGTAATTTTTGTTTCCATAACAAATTCAAAGGATGTGTAGCATCTATAGAAGTATCCATTAATTTAGGTTCAAAATTTAAAACTTCCTCTGGTAAGATCATGGTTGAATCTTGTAGTAAAATAGCGAACTGTTTTTGTAATCCATGCTGTTCATTTTGATGCTTTATCATTAACTGCTGATGCATACTTACCCAGTTCTGCATATTAATTTGTTCCAATCCATTGTCCTGTCCAGCTTTAAACCTTGCATCCACCGCAGCCAATTGTTTAACATAGATGGTATCCAGTTGGCTTAACAAGCCTCCCTTGGCTACTTGAAACTGCAATTGAATATATAACTGCTCAACAGTATGTTGGATATATTTTTGATCTAATACAATTTGATAATCATAGCCTTGACGAATGGATTGATACAATTTTTTTTGAGCTTGATATACCTGAGGTAAATCAAATACTTGCTCTGCAGCATATTTTGAGTCATTTAAGCTACTATTCACATTACCTAATTCCCCTCTTAATGATAATTTAGCTGGATCAAAACTTGATTTTGTAAGTACATTATAATAGGCTTGTTGGGCTCCCGTTGTTTTTAATGTTGGTGACACCAGCTTAGCCTGTTCAATCAATTTTGCTAATGGCCTTTTTACAGTCAGCTGCTGCGCTTGCAAGCCAGTGGCATTCAATCCAATCATACATAGTATAATGGCCATTGTAGATTGACCCAATCTTTTCTTTTCAAATAATTGATAAAAGATAGGTAATACAAATAAAGTTAATAAAGTTGCTGATAACAATCCACCAATAACGACTGTTGCTAAAGGTTTTTGAACTTCGGCTCCAGCGCCACTGCTTATGGCCATAGGAATAAAACCTAAAGAAGCAACTGCTGCAGTAATTAAAATGGGTCTTAATCTTGTTTTAGTTGCGGTCGCAATGATGTCAAAAATTGTTCTACTAGGTTCCATAGCTAATTTATTCATCTCTGTTAATAATACAATACCATTCAATACAGCTACCCCAAATAAGGCAATAAAGCCAACGCCTGCTGATATACTAAAAGGCATATCCCTTATCCATAGTGCAAATACACCACCAATGGCAGAAAAAGGAATGGCCGAGAAAATCAATAAACAATGTTTGATATTTTTAAATGCAAAAAATAGCATCACTAAAATCAATAATAAAGCAACTGGTACTGCAATTTGTAAACGACTTACTGCATGTTCTAGGTTTTCAAACTGTCCTCCGTACACTACATAATATCCAGGAGGAAATTGAATGGACTTTTTTACCTTTTCTTGCACTTCGGTCACCACCGTCTTCACATCTTTCCCTCTTACATTAAACCCTACCACAATTCGCCTTGCTGCATCCTCTCTTTGTATTTGATAAGGGCCTTCTTCAATCTTTACATCTGCAAGCTCATATAATGGAACCTGCTTTCCATTGCCCACCGTCACCATTAAATTTTTGATTTGTTGCCAGTCCTTCTTTTGTGAGGTATTCAATCGCACTACCAAGTCAAATCTTCTATCGCCTTCAAACACTTTACCCGCTATGCCTCCTGCATAGGCTGACTGGATAACCTGATTGACTTCTTTAATATTCGCACCATAATTTGCAATTGCGGTACGATTAAAATGCACCACCACTTGAGAAATACCAGTAACAGTTTCAGTATACAGGTCTTTAGCGCCTTCCACATCATTGATCAAATTGCCCATTAAAGCGGCATACTTTGCAAGGCTATCTAAATTTTCTCCAAAAATTTTACATGAAACATCCTGTCTTGAACCTGTCATCAATTCATTGAATCGCATTTGAACAGGATATTGAAAGCCAGATGTAATACCAGGCACTTGAGACATCACTTTACCCATTGTATCCGCTAATTCATCGAATGTTTTTGCTGAGACCCAGTCTTTTTTATCTTTTAATATAATGATTAAATCAGACGCATCCATCGTCATTGGATCTGTTGGAATTTCTCCAGCACCAATTTTAGTGACTATTTTTTCTACCTCCGGAAAACGGTCAATCAATAATTTAGAAGCCTTTTGTGTAGCATCTAAAGTAGTATTAATAGAAGCTCCGCTCAAAACCCTTGTTTCTACTGCAAAATCTCCTTCTTCTAGCTTAGGGATAAACTCTCCACCCAGGCTGTTTAATAAAAATAAAGCACCAATAAAAAGCGCAATGGTTAAACCAACAATTTGCTTTGGAATTTTCAATGCCTTCATTAATAATGGTTCATAGAATGCTTCTAATTTTTGCATGAACTTGTCCGTCCATGTTTCTTTTTGCACTCTATTTCTGTTCAATACCCATGCACTCATCATAGGAACATAAGTGATAGACAATATAAATGCACCAATTAATGCAAAGGAAACAGTCTGTGCCATTGGTTTAAACATCTTGCCTTCTATACCTGATAAGGATAAAATTGGCAGATAGACAATCAAAATAATGATTTGTCCAAAAGCAGCAGCACCCATCATCTTATTAGACACTTGACCCACAATCGTATTCATCTCGGCTTTATCCAATTGATTGTGCCCCTCTTTTTTAGAACTATGGTATAATTGATGTAAGACAGCTTCTACAATGATGACAGCCCCATCCACTAGTAATCCAAAATCCAATGCACCTAGACTCATTAAATTTCCACTCACGCCAAAAAGATGCATCAATATAAAAGCAAATAACATAGATAATGGAATCACAGATGCCACCACTAAACCAGCTCTTAAATTTCCTAAGAATAAAATTAAAATGAAAATAACAATCAATGCCCCTTCTAATAAATTTTTAGCGACTGTGCCAATGGCATTGTCCACCATTTTTGTTCGGTCTAAAAAAGGCTCAATGACCACTCCTTCTGGCATGGTCTCCTGAATGGTGGCAATCTTCGTTTTAATATCCTTAATGACTTGCTTACTATTTTCCCCTTTCAGCATCATCACAACTGCACCGGCAACTTCTCCATCAGCATTGTAGGCTGTTGCGCCAAATTTAGTCGCTTCGCCTAATTTAACTTCTGCCACATCCCTAATTAACAAGGGCATTCCATTTGATAAAGTCTTGACAGGGATACTTGAAATCTGATCCATGCTATCCACCATCCCTTCTGTTCTTATAAATAATACATTTGGTCCATGTTCAATATAAGCACCACCTGTATTTTGATTGTTGTCATTTAAGGCAGTATAAATATCATTCACTGATAAATTATATTGCTTTAATAACTCAGGATTCACACTCACTTCAAATTGTTTCACTGCACCTCCAAAACTACTCACATCAGCCACACCAGGTGTACCCAATAATTGCTTACGAACAATCCAATCCTGCATTGTTCTTAATTCAGTTAAACTATACTTTCCTTCATACCCTTTCTTGGGCCTGACTACATATTGATAAATTTCACCCAAGCCCGTTGTTAAAGGGCCAAGTTCCGGAATGCCCATGCCCTCGGGCATTTGAGATTTTACAGTAATCAAGCGCTCAGAAACCTGCTGCCTGGCCCAGTAAATATCAATATCATCATTGAATACTAAGGTCACTAAACTCAAACCAAATCTTGAAAAACTTCTTTGCTCAATCATGCCAGGAATATTCCGAGTGGCTTGTTCGATTGGCACAGTAATCAAGCGCTCCACATCTGGCGCACCTGCACTTGGAACAGATGTGATAATCAGTACTTGATTGTTGGTAATATCTGGTACAGCATCAATAGGCAATTTGGAAATAGAATAAACGCCTCCTATAACCAAGGCAAAGAGCCCTAAAAGAATGATAAGTTTATTCTTAATGGAGAACTGTATAATTTTTGATAGCATAATAAAGGAGCTTACTCAACAAAATGAATAATAAATAATCTTCTAAAGTTAATCATTAATAAGTTAATCTATTCATATGTATTCTATTCATATACTAAGCTTTGAACACTAAATCCAGCGTCAGCCACAGCAGATTTAATCTGATCAATCACCACGGTCTTGCCAGATTTAAATGTAAGGACAAATTTAGACTGCTCAATATCTACTTTCACTTCATCTACAAAATCTAATTTAGTCAATGCTTTAAAAATTGCTTTAGAACACATAGAACATGTTAAGCCCGAAGCCACAAGAGACACTTTCTTGATCACTGTGTCTTGTTTAACCTCACGCTCATATTTACAACATTCATGTAAAGCATCGTAAGTTGCTTTGGTAGCTGTCTTATGTTCGGTATCATATCCAACAGCAGCAATCGCTGTTTCAATTTTGTCTAAATTGGTTTTACCATCAAAAATAAGTGTCAATAACTTTGCATCCATATCCCAATTGGCAGTTGTTGCACCTGCTGATGTAGCAGCTTTTTCGATACTTGATTTACACATACCGCAATTACCAGACACTTTTAATTTTGTAGTTGTTTGGGCGTTTGCAGAGAAAAGAATGGCCATTATAAAGCCACTTAATAAGATTAATTTTTTCATAAAATATTTTTAAAATGTTTAATTATAGAAAATACAAATAGCATGGATGCAGCAATATTCAACTTGCATGCTCCATCAAAATCAATTACATTAAAATCAAATTAAATAAAGACAATCTAAGGCATAGATTGGCGGCCCTGTAAAAAGCAATCCCTTTTTGGAATGTACTTTTACGATTGCTTTTAGTTCAAAAACGGTAGCAGTAGCTATAAGCGTATAAAATTCGGATGGATACGTCGCTTGTAATAAAGGTTGTTTTGCAGTTGCAAGTTCATTGAACTGATGCAGGTCTTGCTTTTTAACGAAGGTTATTTTTTCTGCACAACAAGTATCTTTTGTAGTAGCCTTACCACAAATACATTTTTGAACTTTACCTGCACATAAATGCGCTTTTACAGTTGCTCCAATGCTGGAAAAACTATACACAAATAAAAGTAGGATGGTCAAAATTTGCTTCACCATACAAAGGTAGTACTAATTGATAAAATTCCACCAAATTCCAACTCTTAACCAAGTGCCTGTGCCTAGATAATTTGGCGCAGTAAAATGATACCTTGTACCTAATTGATTACTAGTGGCTAATAAAGTATTTAACTGTTCCATGCGTACAAATCCTTTAAATCTTTTGATCCTGAAATTTAAAAAGGCATTGGCAATGGGTCTATTATTAGTAGTAAATTGGTCTTGCAGGTAAAACTGGCCGCTCAATGGCATATAGCCATCAGGCTGAAAGGATGAATGATAAATGAGTTCTAAGCCCGTTGAAAGAAATAAATTTTTAAAGAAATTACCCTCAAAAGCAAGACGCTGTCTAGTAAAAAGGACTGGCAGATGCAAGGGCGCATTGGGATCTACTAATTGTAAGTTTAGTTCATTGTACCAATTCCAATGACGACTTAATTTGATTTGATTTGATACAGCGCCCTTCACATAACTTAATACTTTGTCATAAACCATTGGTTGATATCCAGAACCAAAATATTGAAAATTCTGAATGAGTTTGTATTGAAATGAAGCAATTATACCAGGACTTTTTTGATTCCACAAAGCACCTAATTCAATTATGTTTTCTTTATCAATAGTGGCTATTTTAAAAATCGGGAATGCAGTAATACCAAGACGATTAAATGAAGGTGTTCGATTGGAGTTTTGCACCCACAATGCCAATTGATCTCCTTTTTTATTGATTAAGCTACTCAAAGAAAACTGTGCTTCGTAATCTCCAGCGTGATAGCCACTTAAAAATAATTTTCCAGAAGCTTGAATGTCCCAACGAAGATTCTTGGTTTTATTTTTATAGACCCCAAGTCCATAGATGTCATTATTTGACCATTTTAGCAAGGTGTCATTAAAATTTAATTGCTGGTAACCAAGCCCAATTTGCAAGTATTGATTAGGATTTGTCTTTTCAGGAAAAGAAACTAAGCTAAATTCATTGGTGAACCTTTTCCAATTATCCTGAAACAACATGGTGTTTCCAACTGGTAATTTAAAATTAAAATATTGTTGATAATTGAGTTCGGAGGGATTGGCATCTGCAAAAATAAATTGATTGGTTTGGTATTTTATTTCATTCTGGAATCTGAGTCTAGGATAAAATAAATAAGTGGTCACCGAGTCTTTAACAAGCGAATCTTTTTGTCCAATATCATAGGTCTGCTTCCACACAAAACTTTGTTCTTTATAGGTTGAGCCAGTTGCGATATTGGTATTAAATGGATTTCTAAAAGAAGCACCGCTAATGCCCAATCTTGTTTCTAGCTCATAGGGATTATTCAAAGAAAGACTATCAATTAATCTACTGTTGACTAATCCGCCATTTTCCGATGAAGCAGATTTATTGGACAAAATCACCCAATAAGATGCATAACGCTTTCGCTTTGATTGATAATTGGCAGTCATGCGCATATTATTCAAATTCGCATGTTGATTTTTTAAATTTCCAGGGGCATTGCTAAAACGATAAGCAAAAGAATAATTAAACTGTTTTGTTTTATTTTGAGTATGCAGTATTTCAATTAATTGCTCCCCTTTTCCACCCAACAAATAACCCAATTCGGTATAGGGTTTCGTAGTTTGATAAAATGGCGTTTGCTCTAATGTATAATTATAGACTTCATAGGCCCTAAAACCTGCATCCCATCCCCCTCTTTGCAATGGATTGAATAAATAGGATCTACTGGCATTACCTAGATTACCTAGATGATAATTGCTATAGGGCAGGATAAATTTTGAATAGAAATCAGCAATAGACGTATCCATATTCTGAATGGTCAAGCTATTGTACAATCGATAAAAAATCGAAATTGAATCCTCAGATTTATCTCTTTTTTGTAAGGAGTCTGTTGCTCCTCCACCACCGCCAAATGAATTAAAGCGCATATTCTGTCCACTCAGATGTCCAATAAATAGACAACTTATAAAGCAACAGATGAATAAAATACGCTTAGTCCTCATATTTGATAGTAGGATAATGCTATTGAAAAAATGATTCGCATTAAGCGGCAATTTCTTTTACCAATGCACTAAATATTAAAGTTAATAAAGGTTCAGCCGCATTTGCAGCCGCCAATACTTCCTCGTGTGTAATCACATTGTTATCCTCTCTAATGCCTAAATCAGTCACAACACTCATTGCAAAAACTTTCATACCGCAATGCACTGCTGCAATATTTTCTTGCACTGTACTCATACCCACCACATCTCCACCTGCTATTTTAATCAACTGGTATTCTGCTCTTGTTTCAAAAGTTGGACCTGTCACCCCTACATAGACTCCTTCGTGCACTTTAATTTGATGATCAGCAGCGATTCGTTTTGCTTTGTCGATAAATGCATTGGCATAAGGTGCACTCATATCTGGAAAACGCGTACCAAGAGCAGGCTCATTTTTTCCCAACAATGGATTGGGTGTAAAAAAACTAATATGGTCTTTGATGATCATTAAATCCCCCACTTGATAATCCTTGTTAACGCCACCAGCAGCATTGGATAATAATAAATTTTCTACACCTAATAATTTCAAGACGCGAATTGGGAAAACAACTTGTTCTGCAGTATAGCCTTCGTAAAAATGAAATCGCCCTTCCATGACCCAAACTTTTTTGCCATTCAATGTGCCTAAAATCAATCTTCCTTTATGACCTTCTACGGTACTTACTGGAAAATTTGGAATTTCACTATAAGGAATGCTAAATTCTGCTTCAATCACACTTGATAAATTACCCAATCCACTACCTAAGATAATGGCGGTATTTGCTCTTGCACTAATTTTTGACTGTATAAACCCTGCAGTTGCTTCTAGCTGTTGCATTAATGGAGACATAATCTAGCCTTTATTGAGCCACAAATATAACAACAGGAAGGGATTATAAAGCAAGATTCTAGGCCTTTGATGGGCGTGTATCATGTTTTAATACCCAATAAGCAATAATGGCACTTAAAAGCATAAAAAAGGCGCCTAACAAAAAAGCAGCACCTGGAAAGTAGATATGACTAGGGTCGTTTTTAATGGAGAAATAGGAGGTTAATCCTATCATCATGGACGGACCAAAGATGGTGGTTAAACTATTTAATCCTGTTAACGATCCCTGCAATTCTCCTTGTTCATTTTTAGGAACATGTGCTGAAATTAAAGCTTGCAAAGCGGGTCCTGAAATTCCCCCCAAACAATAAGGCACTAAAAATAAAAACATCATCCATCCTTGTGTTGCAAAAGCAAATAAAGTTAAACCAATAGCATACAATGCAATTCCTATGTAAACACTTTTTTCATTTCCTAATCTAGGATTTACTACTCTAATGAGTAAGCCCTGCACCAAACTAACCAATACCCCCACTGCAGCCAATGAAATACCAATCATCTTAGGTGTCCATCCAAATTTATTAATATTGGCAAAACTCCAATTACTTTGCACAGCATGTGCAGCTATATAAATTAATAGTAGTGAGAGAATTAATCCAAGTACTGCTGGGTATTTTTTAAATTTTAATAATGAAGCAATTGGGTTTGCTTTTTTTAAATCAATGGAGCGACGGTGTTCCATATCTAAGGACTCTGGCAAAACAAAATAACCATACAAAGCATTCACCAAGGCCAATCCAGCAGCGACTAAAAATGGAATTCTTGTACCCAACTCCCCTAGCAAACCTCCTAACATAGGACCAATAATAAAACCAAGACCAAAAGCAGCTCCAATCATACCAAAATTTTGTGCCCTGTTTTTTTCATTACTTATATCAGCCATATAAGCAGAAGCAGTGGTGATACTAGCCCCCGTAATACCTGAAATCATTCTTCCTAAAAATAACCACCCAATGGTTGGCGCAAAAGCTAAAAAAATATAGTCTAATCCAAACCCAAGCAGGGAAAAAAGTAAAACCGGTCTGCGACCATATCGATCACTCAAACTTCCTAATATGGGCGCAAAAATAAATTGCATAAGCCCATATATCAAAGTTAAAAAGATAGCAGGTTTTGAAATAGCACTAATATCCGTTCGATCTGTTACATGCATTAACTGCTGTAATAATTGAGGTAAAACGGGTATAATAATACCAAATCCAATGATATCAATTAAAATGGTGATAAAAATAAATCCAACTGCTGCCTTCTTTGTGTTTGCCATAAATTAAATTGACGGATAGCGCAAATCTGTCTATCCGTCAAATATACATGTACCTTCTAAGACTTCAAAACCTTTTGAAGGACTCACCATGAAACCTTTATTAAATTATCCCTCGTTCCTAAAGACAACCACCCCGTCAAAAATATCAATTAAGACTTTTTTGGACTTATCAATGGCACCACTTAAAATTTGCTTACTCAATTCATTCACAACCAATTTCTGAATCAAGCGCTTTAATGGCCTTGCACCAAACTGCATATCAAAACCCTGTTCTGAGAGGTATTCAATAAGGTAATCTGTAAACTCAATCTGCATGCCATTTTCAGCCACTAAGTTCTTTAATTGATTCAATTGAATTTGAACAATCGAAGCCATTTGTTTTCTCAATAATGGCGAGAACATAATGATATCGTCTACTCTATTCAAAAATTCTGGGCGGATGGTTTGTTTTAATAAAAGCATCACTTCGGTCTGTGCCTGAGCTGTTTTCTCTTCCAAATTTTTATCTGTCACAACCTCAAATGCCTCTTGAATTAAATGACTTCCAATATTACTGGTCATAATGATGATGGTATTTTTAAAATTAACCACCCTTCCTTTATTATCGGTCAATCGGCCATCATCCAATACTTGTAATAAAATATTCCAAACATCTGGATGTGCTTTTTCAATTTCATCCAAGAGCACCACACTGTAAGGCTTACGACGAACAGATTCTGTTAACTGTCCCCCTTCCTCATAGCCCACATATCCCGGAGGCGCGCCCACCAATCTTGATACCGTATGTTTTTCTTGGTATTCACTCATGTCAATCCTCGTCATCATACTATCATCATCAAACAAATAGTTGGCCAATGCTTTAGCCAATTCTGTTTTACCGACTCCAGTTGTACCTAAGAAAATAAATGAACCAATTGGCTTTTTTGGATCTTGCAATCCTGCCCTACTTCTTCTAATCGCATCGGAAACTGCGGTGATAGCTTCTTCCTGACCAACGACTCTTTCGTGTAAAGCCGTTTCTAAGTGTAATAATTTTTCTCTTTCAGACTGCATCATTTTATGCACCGGTATGCCCGTTGCTTTTGCAATATTTTCTGCAATATCATCTGCATCAACTTCCTCTTTCATTAAACGCTTACCATCTTCTCCTAAATCTTTTAACTGATTGGTTAATTCCAATAAAAGGGTTTCTTGTTCTTTTAATTTGCCATAACGGATCTCTGCCACTTGACCATAATCCCCATTGCGCTCAGCTACTTCTGCAGCTTGTTTCAATTGCTCCATTTGGCCTTTTGCATCTTGTACTTTATCCACCAATTCTTTCTCCACCTTCCATTTAGCAGTAAGGGTGTCTTGTTGCACCATCATATTGCTTATTTCCACATTCAATTGTTTTAATTGATCAGGATTATTTTCACGTTTGATGGCTTCTCTTTCAATTTCTAATTGTCTAATTTGACGTTGTAAGCTGTCTAAATCCTCGGGCATAGAATTCATCTCTAACCTAAGTTTAGCAGCACTTTCATCAATTAAATCGATGGCTTTGTCTGGTAAAAAACGATCCGTAATATACCTTGTAGAAAGTTCTACTGCAGCCACAATCGCTTCGTCCTTAATACGAACATGGTGATGCGTTTCATACCTTTCTTTCAATCCTCTTAAAATAGAAATCGCATCTTCTTTAGAAGGCTCGTCAATCATGACTTTCTGGAATCTTCTTTCCAATGCTTTATCTTTTTCAAAAAACTTTTGATACTCATTTAAAGTGGTAGCACCAATCGCCCTTAATTCACCTCTTGCCAATGCTGGTTTTAATATATTAGCAGCATCCATAGCGCCATCGCCTCCACCAGCACCTACCAAAGTATGAATCTCGTCAATGAATAAAATAATATCTCCATCACTACTTGTCACTTCTTTAATGACACCTTTTAATCTTTCTTCAAATTCACCTTTGTATTTTGCACCAGCAATCAATTGCCCCATGTCCAATGCGTAAATCACTTTAGACTTTAAATTTTCTGGCACATCTCCATTCACAATACGCATGGCCAATCCTTCTGCAATCGCTGTTTTACCCACACCAGGCTCACCTACTAAAATTGGATTGTTCTTACTTCTTCTTGTTAGGATATGCAATGTTCTTCTTATCTCGTCATCACGACCAATCACAGGATCTAATTTTCCTTTATTGGCCATCTCATTTAAATTCTTTGCATATTTATTTAGGGATTGAAACTGCGTTTCTTGCGTTGCCGATTGAACCGTCTCGCCTTGTCTTAATTCTGTAATGGCTGCTTTTAATCCTTTTTCAGTTAATCCTGCATCTTTTAAAATTTTTGCAACAGCATCATTCACTTGAAGGATCCCCACAATTAAATGCTCAACTGTCACAAAATCGTCACCAAAATCATTTAAAGAAGCTGTTGCTTTTAATAACACTGCATTTAAGTCTCTACTCAAATTCGAAGCAGGTTCCCCAGTTTGTTGTTTTGGTAATTTTTCAAATAATGCATCTAACTTTTGCAATACCCAAGCCGGTTGTACATTATTTTTTTTCAACAAAAAATCAGTAGGACTGTCTTTGTCTCCAAGAATGGCTTTTAATAAATGCACAGTTTCAATGTTGGCGTTTTGATTATTATAAGCCAATTGCTGAGCAGCCTGAACAGCCTCCTGCGCTTTAATGGTGTATTGATTTAAATTCATAAAAACTAGTTTTAGTATTTACTAAATACCCGCAAATAGAAAGCCACGCGCATAATTCAGCAATTATGTCTTAATCCTTGTTAAAAAAGAGCAATAAAGTCAGTCATTGCTTGTATTTTCTGCTAAATTTACATACGATGACGAAAAGGAGTAATATGGCACAAAAAAGAAATTTATGCTTCACTAAAATGAATATGCTGTGAACCAATTTAAGCATACGCAACTCATCAAAGCACTAGCCCTACACCATGGATTTGATTTCTGTGGAATCGCTGAAGCCAAAGAATTAACCGAAGATGCATTTAGATTAGAGCAATGGCTAGCAAAAGGTTTTCATGGAGATATGCAGTACATGGAAAAACATTTTGACTTAAGAATCAATCCAAAAAAATTAGTACCAGGTGCAAAGTCTGTGATTACATTTTTAAAAAATTATTACCCAGAACAGGAACAACCAATTGGCTTTCCAAAAATTGCAAAGTATGCATACGGCCAAGATTACCACGAAGTGATTAAGCTTTCACTAAATCAAATGCTAGATGCGCTTCGACAAAAAATTGGACCAATCGAAGGTAGAGGATTTGTAGATTCAGCCCCAGTATTAGAGCGTTCATGGGCCTGGCTTTCAGGTGCTGGATGGATTGGCAAAAATGGCAACTTAATCCAACCTAAAAAAGGTTCCTTTTTTTTCATTGCAAGTTTAATTGTGGATCTTGAATGTGTTTATGACCAACCCATTGCAAAAGATTATTGCGGCACTTGTACTAAATGTATTGATGCATGCCCGACACAAGCCATTTTACCTAATAAAACAATTGAAGCCAATCATTGTATTAGTTACTATACCATTGAATTGAAAAAACAAACCATCGAAACGGGTTCTGATAGAGCCTATCAAGACTGGGCATTTGGCTGTGATATTTGTCAGGATGTTTGTCCTTGGAATCGATTTAGTCATCCGCATCAAGAAGCAAAATTCAAACCGATTGAAGGCTTATTAACGATGTCCAAAGATGCTTGGCTCGAAATGGAAGAAACTAGTTTTAAAGCAAGATTTAAACAATCTCCTTTACTAAGATCAAAATTGAATGGAATCAAAAGAAATATCGAATACTTAAAAGATCAAGGACAATAAAAAGAACCTATTTATTTTATTTCTGAACTGTTCGATAAAACACAAGCTGTTAAATGTTGTAGTTCTTCTTCCATCTTTGCCCCTAATACCTTCTCATTGAGTAAAGTCTGGAATTTTTCCCAAGGATACCAATTAACATGTTGCTCAAAAGACCAGTGAATGACATATGTCCCTTCTTTTAATGGCAACCATTCTATTTGAACCTGATAAGGTGCTTGCCCTATCGCTTCCCATTTTAAAAGTATACTGCTATCTCTACTTGAAAGCATTTGAATAGTCTGAGTACCTACACGCATAATACTATCTTGTACCATCACGGATTGATCTTTCCAATCACTCATCCAACCCTTCCATGCAGCTAAGTCTTTCACACAATGTTGTATTTGCTCTTTGGTGGCATTGACTTCTACCGCCCTTGATGTAATTACCATGGAAGGAAATAAGCTAGCGATAGCAGTAATTAAGATACCAATGACCAATACACTTATCAATGCAAAACGAATCAGTTTCATTTTATTCCCATTTAAATATTTTATACGCAGCAGCATATACAATGACAATCCAAACTAATAGAATTACAATTTCATTGCCTACTGATAATAAATTTGCGCCCTCAAATGCAATTTCACGCATGGCATTGTTAAAATGCGTTAATGGTAAAATATTACAAAAAGGTTGAAGCCATTTAGGAAAGGAATCAATTGAAAAAAATGTACCAGCTAGTAAAAATTGAGGCAAGGTAATTAAATTGGCAAATGGCGGAATGGTACTCTCATTTTTTGCCACACCACTCACAATAAAACCAAAACCCATAAATAAAATTAAGGCAATGAAGCTAAGTGCCATGATATTCAAGAAAGTGACGAATCCATGTACGAGTGTGAAGTTAAATGCAAAATGGCCAATCCCAATAATGATCACCGCAGTCATCAATTGAAAAATAACCCTACTTAAAGCTTCCCCTAAAATGATATACAAACGTCTAATTGGTGTGGCGTAAAATCTTTTTAAAACTAGTTGTTGTCTTAAATTAAAAAATAAAAATGCCACGCCAAAAACCCCTGCACTTAATAAGGAAAAGCCTAGTTGTCCAGGTAAAATAAAATCGATTGTTCTATAAGTTCTGCCTGGCACTTCAATGACTTCGTTCTTTACCACAGCAATCGTTGGCGCATCTTTAAATTGATCGGCATTGATATTAGCAATCACTGCATTTAAGATGGATTTAATCAACTGAATATTTTGCGGATTGGCAGCTGCCGAACTCGTTAATTGGATTTGATAAGGCTGGTTAGGATTTTGTGTAGGCTGAATATCAATCAAAGCTGTAATTCTGCCTTTAGCCAACTCTGCATTCACCATTGCCTCATCGGCTACAACAAATTTTAATCCTGCTAAGGACTTCACTTTTTCATACACCAAATTAGTGGTATCTGCATTTGGGGCGAGTGCGACTTTTACATTGATATTTCCACCACTACTTAAAAAACCAAATACTAAAATAAATATCAGCGGGAATAGAATACTAAAAACAACCGCAGATGGGCTTCTCAAGATAGAGCGCAAACTTGCTCTTGTGATTGCAAGCATCGCTTTGATTTGACTATATGAACGCATGGATACTAGGGCTGTTTAACCACAAAGATAGGCATTCGAGCTTGAGGGGCACCAACCATTTGCTGCACTGTCTTTAAATGTTGTAAAATCTGCCATTGGCTTGCACCTATTTCAGATTCAATTGATTTTACTTTTACATAATCTTTATAGTCTTCAATAAAATCTTCGATAAATGATTTTGATTCTGGGTATTGCTTAACGCTATAGCCTTTTAATTTCGCCATTTTAGCTGCAGATGCAAGCGCATCATTTAAAGTGCCAATTCGATCTACTAATCCCACATTCATTGCATCAGAACCTAACCAAACACGACCTTGTGCAATTGAATCAACAAACTCCATTGATTTTTTTCTGCCCTTTGCCACCCTTGATTTAAAAGTATTGTAAATACTATCCACGCCAGATTGCATCATTTTTTGCTCCATGGTATTAAGGGGTCTTGTGGATATTGGCGCGTCTGCATAGGTCGCAGTTTTTACACCATCAAAAGTTACGCCTAATTTATTTTTCATGAAGCCCGAAATATTTGGAACGACCGAAAATACGCCTATTGAACCAGTAATGGTATTGGCATCTGCGTAAATAGAATCAGCACCACATGCAATATAATATCCTCCAGATGCAGCGACATCACCCATGCTTACAATCACTGGTATCTTACCTTTAATCAATTCAATTTCTCTCCAGATAATATCACTTGCTAAAGCGCTTCCTCCAGGAGAATTCACTCTTAAGACCAATGCATCAATGGATGCGTCTGCTCTAATTTTTTGAAGTATCATTCTAAAATCATCACTTGCAATAGACCCTTTCACCCCTTTGCCCATCACAATATCACCATCTGCATACACCACTGCAATTTTGCCAGCACCAGACCCTCTTAGAGGAACCGACTTGGCATATTCTTTGATTGAAACAAATGGGATGTCATTTTCTTTTACCCCATTTAATTTTCTAGACATCATTTTTTTCAACTGGTCGTCATAGATTAATCCATCCACCAATCCATTCGACAATGCATCTTGTGCTGATTGAATTTTTGCTTCGTTGGCCAAAGTTTTTAATTTATCAGGTGCAATTTGTCTTGCGCTAGCAACTGTATTGATAAAATGATCATATAATCCATTTAACCAGATTCCTGTTTGTAGCTTATTGGCATCAGACATTTTCTCATATCTAAATGGCTCCGTTGCACTTTTAAATTTACCTGCATAAAACACTTGCATCTCCACATCCAATTT
Source organism: Sediminibacterium sp. (assembly GCA_044353005.1). Classification (GTDB taxonomy): domain Bacteria; phylum Bacteroidota; class Bacteroidia; order Chitinophagales; family Chitinophagaceae; genus Sediminibacterium. The sequence goes on from JBILCS010000007.1 coordinate 35,049, forward strand.
ATCCAACATGCCTTTTAAGAAAACGGTCTCCAAAGAAAAACCACTGAACTCCAATCCGCCCTGTGGGTGGGTATAAATTCCGTTTGCAACATTTCCTACCCAATATCCTTTTTGAGAAATCGTTTCGCCGTATGCAAAAATAAATTTGTTACTTTTTTTAAATTCTACCAAGGCTTTCCTAAGTTCTTCTGAGCTAGCATAGCCATTTGAATTTTGTTGGCATTTAATATAGATGCCTTTGATATTTGAATCTTTTTTTGCATGCTGAATCAATCCAATCACTGATGTTAAGCTTGGTACTTTTCCAGATCCTTGATTCAATAATTCTGAAAATGGATCTGACAGTTCTTTTTCTGTGAAATTATCTGCAAGGTCAATCACTAATACCGCATTAGATGCAACAGCCTCTGGCTCATCAGAAGAAAAAGCCGTGCCCAATCCAATTAATAGCATGACACCTACAATTGAAAAAACAAATAAAGCAAGGATTGCAGCGAAGAATGAGGTAAAGAAGCTTTTCATAAAAAGATTGATTTAAAAGAAATCTAAAATAGCAGCAAAAAAATAAAGTTTGCCTTGTAAAATTATGGATATTTGCGTTCATTTTCAGCATACTTCTATGAACCATATCTACCTCATGATAGGCGGCAATATAGGGAACCGTTTGGTCAACTTAGAAAATGCTCGAAATAGCATTGAACAAAGATGTGGCCCCATTCAAAAGCAATCCTCCATCTTTGAAACCGAGGCTTGGGGATTTAAAGATCAGCCAGCATTTTACAACCAAGCCTTATGCATTGAAACTGTATTGAACCCACCAGAATTAATGGCCATGCTTTTAGAAATTGAGGTAGCCATGGGTAGGGAAAGATTGATACCCCTTGGGCCTAGAACCATCGATTTGGACATCATTTATTATAACCAAACAATCATTGAAGCACCTGGATTAACGATTCCCCACCCTAGACTAGCAGAACGCAACTTTGTATTGGCGCCTTTGGTGGAGATAGCCCCTGATTTTGTGCATCCGATCCTTCATAAAACAAATGCAGCACTCTACAAAGCCTCCAAAGATGCCTCTGTTGTGCATAAAAAAACCGACCTGTAAAGGATCCAAAACTTATCTTTGACCGCAAGCATTAGAAGCATTATGAAGCATCATTTTATAGCAATTGAGGGGAATATTGGTGCAGGAAAGACCACGTTGTCACAATTACTTGCACAACATTATAATGCAAAACTAGTTTTAGAGGAATTTGCGGACAATCCATTTTTGACTAAGTTTTACGAGAATCCAAAACAATACGCCTTCCCTTTGGAACTGTTCTTTTTAGCAGAAAGATTCAAGCAACAACAAGAGATGGTGAAGACCAATGACCTGTTTCAAGATGTAACCGTATCGGATTATATTTTTACGAAATGCTTGCTCTTTGCTAAGGTGAATTTACCCGAGGAAGAATTTAGATTGTATCAAAAAATGTTTGACGTTTTTGTACAACAATTGACCCAGCCGGATATTCTGATTTATTTACATGCACCAGTCAATAAATTACAAGGGAATATTAAAAAAAGGAACCGAAAATTCGAACAATCCATCCCCGACGAATACTTATTTAAATTACAAGAGACCTATACTAGCTATATCAAACAACATAATATCAAAACTATTTTTGTAGATGCTAGTAATGCAGATTTCTTATACAACGAGAAGCATTTTAAAGTCATCACTGATGCACTAGACAAAGACCTAGAGGAAGGACAACATTATTTTACACTTCCCTAGCCACACCCTATCAAAATAGTTATGGAACAAAATGCACCACAAATAACCAAAGATCCATTTGCCACTTTAAGGATCAATGAGTTTAGGAATTTAATGATTGGGCGTTTTTTGTTTATCATGGGATTAAGGATGATGGGCACATTGGTTGGCTGGTGGATTTATGAGTTGACCAACGAGCCCTTTGCCATCGGATTGATTGGTTTAGCAGAAGTTATCCCAGCAGTATCTCTTGCATTATATGCTGGCCATGTGATTGATAAAAGCGAGAAAAGAAAAATTATTTTAACAGGCGTTTCGTTTTATTTTCTTTGTGCTATTGTTTTATTGCTATTGTCCTCCTCTTATGGTAAAGCACAATTAGGCAACCTACAAATTGCCATTGGTATATATTTTATCATTTTTTGTACAGGCATCATACGTTCATTTACTGGTCCGGGCTTTGGCACTTTGGTGGGTGAAATTGTTCCTAAAAATTTATTACAAAATGCAACTACATGGAGTCAAGGGATGTGGTTGAGCGCCTCCGTAGTAGGGCATGCAAGTGTGGGTTTTATGATTGCAGGTTTTGGTATTCATGGTTCTTTAATCCTTGTGGTGACCTTAGTTGCAATAGGCTTTTTCTTTATTCAAAAAATTAGTACAAGACCTCCGCACCCAACGGTAGTAGAACAAAAGCCTTTGGAGAGTGTGAAAGAAGGATTGCGTTTTGTATTAAATAGTAAAGAGTTATTAGGTGCCCTATCATTGGACTTGTTTGCTGTACTTTTTGGAGGCGCAGTCGCTATGGTGCCCGTTTTTGCAAGAGATATTTTAAAGGTAGGGCCCATCGGTTTTGGCTGGCTCAATGCAGCAACTGATATTGGAGCTATGCTCATTATCGTACTCATTACTATTTTCCCAGTAGAGAAAAAACAAGGTAAAAAATTATTGCTTGCAGTCGCTGGCTTTGGTGTCTGCATTATTGTTTTTGCAGTTTCAAAAATATTCTGGATCTCATTTATAGCGTTGTTAATGAGTGGTATTTTAGATGGATTTAGTATGATTGTTCGTGGCACCATTGTTCAACTCAAAACACCTAGCCATATGCGTGGCCGGGTGATGTCAGTGAATTCTATGTTCATCAATAGCAGTAACGAATTGGGGCAATTTGAAAGTGGATTGGCAGCAAGGGCAATGGGTGTGATTCCTTCTGTGGTATTTGGTGGCGTAATGACCATTTTAGTGGTGTTCACCACTTGGTTCAAAGCACCAAAATTAAAAGAAATGGAATATTAATTATTTCGCAATCAATGCATTCATGACATCATGCACGATAGGGCAAAATTCTGCATTTTTCATTGTAATTGGAATGCGTTTGAAAAAAACATCCTCGTCGGTGTAAGGAAACCTTTGACAATCTGTTGGGCGATGATCGTAAATGCCACAAGCATTGTCACTACCTAAAAAAGGACAAGGCCTTGTTTTAGTAACATAGTCACCTTCTTCATCCATACTTAAATACTGATCTATAAAAGCGGTCTCTTTCATACCCATGTATTTACTGATTCTTTTAATGTCAGGCATCTTGAATCTTGGGGAATAATTTTTACAACATCTTGCACAATCTAAGCAATCGATTTTCTCAAATGCAGCTTCGTGCAAATCTGGCAATTGCTTTAAAATAACGCGCTTATCCTCCCTTTTAAGAAAGTTCTGGAATTTTTTAAGCTGCTCTGGGGCGGGCGTATCAAATAAGTGTTCAGTATTTGCTTGCATAATAGATAACAAAAGTAAACTATTTAGGCCTCATCCACAAGCTTTCCCCATTCGAATAAGTTTAGTGACCAATCCCTTTTAAAGGCGGCGCTAAAAGCCTATCTTTGTGGCAATTTTTAACCTTTTCAATTCCGTCGAAATGAATCAAAGTGGCGCAGAATTTATCCAAAGACATATTGGTCCAAATCCAGTAGATAGTGCAAAAAT
>JBILCS010000053.1:0-12024 GCA_044353005.1 Sediminibacterium sp.
GGCATTTTGTAGATATACTATGGATTTATCTTTTTGTGTTCCTACAATTTGTAGGATAGACTAAAAACCAATATTTTTGCACTGAAATTGAAACTGAACATGTCAACAACAACAACCGCTTCGCCAAATGAAGCAAAATTATGGGGTGGTGGAAAAAGCCCTTTTAGTGTAGAGTACGGAAAAGTGATGATGTGGTACTTTTTAATGAGTGACGCATTTACTTTTGGCGCTTTCTTGATCTCTTATGGCACGGTTCGTTTTTCTACGAACGGATGGCCTGACCCAAACGTAGTTTTTAAAAGTTTCCCATTTGCGCCAGAAGGAATTAATGCGCCGTTGGTGTTTGTATCGGTGATGACTTTTATTTTGATTGTAAGTTCTGTGACCATGGTTTTAGCGGTACATGCTGGTCACAATATGGATAAGAAAGGGGTGGTTAGAAATATGATTTGGACCATTATTGGTGGTATCGCTTTCTTAAGCTGTCAAGCTTGGGAGTGGAATCACTTATTCCATGAAGGTGCTTGGTGGGGACAAAATCCTTTCATCAATGCAGATGGAACAGCTTCTTCTACCAATTTCACCAACTTCTTTTTTACCATTACTGGTTTCCACGGCTTCCACGTATTCAGTGGGGTGGTGATTAATATTATTATGTTGATCATGACATTGACCAATCAATTTGAGAAAAGAGGGCATTATAATATGATTGAAAAGGCTGGACTTTACTGGCACTTTGTAGATCTAGTATGGGTATTTGTATTTACTTGTTTCTACTTATTATAAAACTATTTCGATCTCGAACTAACTAAAGAATTAACGAACTATGTCACATACAAATGATACACACGCAGAGCACGACGGTGGTGCTATTGCAGAAATTAAAAAAGTTACTATCATCCTTTCAGTTTTAACAATTGTTGAATTGATCTTGGGTTTTTGGATGATTGGAATGGAAAGTAAAGCCTTGGTACTTGGTGTGAAGGGTACTATCGTGATTTTGATGATGGCCAAAGCATTTTATATTGTTGCTTACTTTATGCACTTAAAACATGAAGTAAAGAACTTGATTATGACCATTGTGGTGCCACTTACTTTATTCGTTTGGTTCATCATTGCTTTTTTAGCAGACGGGAATTCATTCAGAAATTTACGCAATACCTATAATCCTTATTACAAAGAGCAATCTACGATTAAGGTAGTACAGCCAGCCCATGGAGAAGCGCACGGCGGCGGCGAGCATGAAGCAGCAGGCGCGGCTGGTGCAGCACATACAGATTCTGCAGCGCACATGACAGATTCTTCTGCAAAGCACGAAGACGCAAAGCATGAAGACGCTAAGCACTAAACTTTAAATCATAATGGTCTTGAAATTTTGCCTTTTCTGGCTTGATTTCTTACGATATTCGAAACCACTCCAATAACTTGGGGTGGTTTTTTGTTGTAACTTTGCCCTATGTCAAAAAAGAGTATTTACGGTTTAATTATCGCCCTAGTTATACCTATTGGTTGTTATTTATGGCTTAAGTCTGCAAGCGATACTGCAGTGTCTATGCCAAGACATTATTTATTGGATACAGTGGTGAGCCATGTAGAAAAAGGCAAGACCATTGATGATAGTATTTGGCATACCACAAAAGACATTCGCTTGGTGAATCAATTAGGGGATTCAGTTAATTTGTACCAACATGCTGGTAAGATCATTATCGCCGATTTCTTTTTTACAAGTTGCGGAAGTATCTGTCCTAAGCTGACGACGAATATGGCGAAATTGCAACAGTCCTTTACAAGAGGAGGCAATAGTCGTAAAAAAGTATTGGATACGAATTTCATTCAATTCATTTCTTTTTCTGTAGATCCCGAACGTGACTCTGTTCCAGTGATCAGAGAATACGCCAATAAAATGGGTGTGTCTGCTGACAACTGGTGGTTGTTGACAGGAAGTAGAGATTCTATTTATAAGTTTGCATTTGAGGAGATGAAGGTGGATCAATTTAGTACAGAACCAGTCTCTCCAGATTTTGTACATACAAGCCGCTTTGTATTGATAGACAAAAAAATGCAAGTGCGTGGTTATTACAATGGCCTTGATTCTGCAGCGATGTTAAAGCTTGCAAAAGACGTAGGCTACTTAATGTTAGAAAAAGACAAAACTAAAAAGAGTAAAGTATTTCAAGATATTGTTGACCTGAGTTGGTTGTGGTTGGTGATTGCCTTAATGGTATCAAGCTTTGTTTTTTACTTTACTAAAACAAGATTAAAAAATTAATATTTATTGTATGAACTGGAATGAATTTAAAACTAAGTATAAACAAGAAATTAGAGTAGGTTTGATTGTGTTTATTGCAACAATGGCTTACAGAATCCTGAAGGATATTTTAAATAATAAATAAAATAGTATGTTAGAACCAGTATTAAAGAAGAACGATAAATTAGCTTATACATTAATTGGCGTTTTCTCTGTGGTGGTATTTGTGGTGGTGACTTTTCTAAGTAAATTCACTTTGGAAGTTGAACTGCCTTTTGATAAACATATTTTTGCATTAATCAATGCAGTATTGAATACTGGTGTAGCTATTTTATTGGTTGCTGGATTAGTTGCTATAAAGCAAAAAAATTACAGTTTGCATAAGTCATTGATGATGACTGCGATGATTTTTTCATTGTTGTTTTTAGTGACCTATATCGCGCACCATTTATTGGCAGGTGAAGCAAAATTTGGTGATGCCAATTTTGATGGGGTAGTAGATGATGCAGAAAAAGCGGTTTTAGGTAATACCCGTCCTTTTTATTTGATTCTATTAGGGACACATATTGTACTCGCTGCAACTAGCTTGCCATTCATATTGTGGACTGCATACAGGGCTTTAACCAGTGATTTTGCAGCACATAAAAATTTAGCTAAAAAAGTATGGCCTATTTGGTTTTATGTAGCTGTAACCGGACCAATAGTTTACTTGATGATTAAGCAGTATTATAATTAATATTGGTTAAAACTATAGATAGATAAATAAGAGATAATATACCTTTAGGGTTGTAGAATAAAAGATTAGAATTGTAATTCCTTCGCAGGATCCCAAAATAATTTTTCAAAGTCCAAGACGGTTTCGTTTTGGACTTTTATTTTTTCCTTTTCTAAAAGTGTTTGCATAGTCGTAGGCGTTTCAAAATGTGCTTTCCCACTTAACATGCCATTGCGATTCACGACCCTATGTGCTGGTACTTTTGGTTTTACACCATGCGATGCATTCATGGCCCATCCCACCATCCTTGAACTGCCTCCAGTACCTAAATATTTTGCGATGGCGCCATAGCTTGTCACACGACCCTTGGGGATTAATCGAACTACATCAAATACGTTTTGAAAAAAGTCTTGTGTCTTGGGCGTGTATTGCATAAATAATTGGAGACTAAATATACAAAATTTAAAGGGGCATATTTGTAAACAAAAGAAATGAGATCAGAACTAAGCCAATATTTTATAAATGCTTATTAGGATTATTTTTTTCTATATATTCTTCAATATGTTCTTCTGGGGCAGTTTTACTAGCTCCGGCTCTAATTAATTGTACCCTCGTTTTGATAGGTTCAGGTACGGCGTCATAATCAAATGGACAATGCTTGCAGGCTTCACCACAGCAATAGCCTCTACCTTCGTGGTAAGCTGCAGTAAAAACCCATTTGCCTTTTGGGTCTATATAATAATGTACGCCTTCAATCATTTTTTGAATTTTCTATTGATGAATTCAAAAGTAGCTTCATCTACTTTAAGCCAACTCTTATATAATAAGAAGCCATGAATTTCATCGGGGAAAATAATTTCTTCGACGCTCACTTTTTGTCTTCTTAATTGTTGAATCATATGAATGGTTTCAGTAAAAGGTACATTTCTATCATCGTCTCCATGTATAAATAATACAGGGCTTTTCCAACCCTTTGCTGTAAACACGGGCGAAGCTTTATAGGCTACTTGTGCTGCTACAGGAAAGCGTAAGCTATCGTACCAGGGCTCAAAAGTGGGCTCCTCATCGTTCCAATTATGTACCCCATGAATGTCTACACCAGCTGAGAATAAATCACTTCTTTTTGATAAACCATGGGCTGTTAAATACCCTCCATAGCTACCACCCCATAATCCAATCTTCTTCGCATCCACATCGGTTCTTGCTTTTAAATATTCACCGGCCCCAATTAAGTCATTGACTTCTGAAGCGCCTGCCATTCCATAGTTGGCAGCCTCTCTAAATTTTAAGCCATATCCAATACCGCTTCTATAGTTTAAGGCCATTACAATATACCCTTGGCTTGCAAAGTATTGATTCAGTGCATAAGCATTAGAATAATAAGAACTATAATTAAATCCTTCAAGCATTTGTCTACGACTGCCTCCATGTAGGAAAATCATAGCTGGATATTTTTTACTGGCATCATAATTGGCAGGTAAAAATAGTTGAGCAGGTGCACTAAAACCATCCGTTGCTTTTACTAAGATTGTTTTAGGCATTACTAAGTTAGTGGGGAAATTAGTAGGGAATAAATTAGCTGCTAAAGCTTGTTCATTTCCACCAGACTTAAAAACAGGCCAAGAAGGTTTGGTAGCACTTGCTTGTAAATACACTAAACCATTATTTACAATGACTGGATTGTATTCAATTTTATTGCCTTTGGTTAAAATAGTCGCATTCGCTTTGGAAGCATCTACCGTCCAAATATGTCTTCGATTACTATCATTAATATTAGTCACATAATAAATAGTTTTTCCATCTTTACCCAAACGCATTGATTCTACTTCTCCTATTCCTGGTGTTAAATGATTCACTTTTTTTGCATTTGGTTCAATACTATATAAGTGCATCCATCCTGTTTTTTCCCAAGGGAAAACAACATAATTATCATGGGTCCAAATTAATTGTGTAGCTACAGGTAAATCTCCTACAAATCTTGACCCTTGGCCTTCATCGGCTTTAAATATAGTAGTGGATTTATTGGTTGCTACTTCGGCTAGTCGAATCTCCCAGGGCTGAGCAGCTATAGGCTTTGGTGTGAATCCAATTTCATATTTTATATTGGCATTTCTAATAAAAGCAATATGCGTGCCTTCTTTATTCCATACTGGGTCTGAGTCGTTATAAGTGGAAGCATCTATAAATGAAACTTGATTACTTGCAAAATCATAAACACCAATAAAAGAATGTTCTTCTCTATTAGAAACAAATAAAATTTGATTACCGCTTGCATTAAATGCTAAGCTGTTTATACTTCCTCTGCTATATAATAAAGGCTGAACAGCTGAAGCCTCTTCTGTTAAATTTATTTTCCATGCCTTGCCTCCTTGCGTATATACCAATAATTTTCCATCGGGACTAACAACGGGTCCAGTACCCTTGGCGAGTTTTTTAATAGTACCAGATGCAATATCTAAACTATAAATATTTTGCTCGGTGGTATATTGTAATTGTGCAGGATTCGCAGGCTCTCCTTTTGAATTATTGCCATTACCTCTTACAAAAAATATTTTATCGTCATTAGGTGCAAATGTAATACTACCTATTTCCATGCCGTCGTCTCCTTGATATTGAGTGACTGCTTTAAAATTATTCATAGCAGGATTTCCATAATAAATATTTCTACTGCCTTTATCATTAAATACCCAGGCAACTGCATCGCCCTTATGATTAGCCACTAAATCAGATGGGAAAGCAGGTGCTAGGTAGTCGGCTATATTTTGAGCTTGTACTGCATGAGAGAAGGCTAACAGACTTAATAAGAAAAATATTTTTTTCATAGGGAATAATTTTAAATAATTATGTGCTATTAAATTAATACAAATTAAACTTAATACGCTCTTTTGCTTTTTTCTCTTTTTTATTTTCTTTCCTTTACGCTTCTTTCTTTGCTCTTCCAGCCTCGGCTTCCATTCTAATTAATTCACCGGCATCCATGGGGATGTCTTTGATGGCTTCTTTTAAAACGGCCTCTAGTTCCAAAGGCAGGTCTTGACCAATACTAAACTGAATATAGTGAATCTTGCTACTCTGAGCGATATCCAATCCTTCGTAGTAGGTTTTTATTAAACAACGAGGATCTATGTTTTGTTCAGTATATAGATGATCTGTTTTGTAGATTAGATGTAAACCATACAGCTCAATCACTTTTAGTGTGAAATTGTAGAGCAAGGGACTGTCTGTTTTTAAATGAACGATGCCGTCATTTTTGAGGAACTGCTGGTATAATCTCAAAAATTTTGGATGGGTCAATCGCTTTTTTGCTTTTGACCATCTAAGTTGAGGATCGGGGAAAGTGATCCAAATTTCATCCACTTCGTCCTTTGCAAAATAGTTAGAGGTCAGTTCAATTTGTGAACGTACAAATGCCACATTTTTTAATCCATCTTTATTGGCAATACTTGCACCTTTCCAGATACGATTGCCTTTTAAATCGATGCCAATAAAATTTTCATTTGGAAACATACGGCCTAAGCCAACAGCATATTCTCCTCGACCACATGCAAGTTCTAGAGTAAGTTTTGTAAGTACGTCTTCATTGTTATTATCAGAAGAAATATTTGGACCAACTAGACTTTGACTAATAGATAAGTTTGCAATATCGATAGCCTTTGTGCCTTTGTCTAATGCATCAAAAAAAGCAGCCCATTTTCCAGGCATGCCTTGTGGAAATTCCAAGACATTATTATATTCCTTAATAGCTGCAAACTTGATTAATTTCTTCTGACCCATGGCGCAAAGATAGTATTAGAAAGGCTTCAATAAAATTTACCCCTTCATTAATTTCAAAGCTTTCTTAGCCACGATGGGTGCAATCGCAACACCCATGCCACTCATGCGCACTGCACAGTAAACATTGGGTTGCACTTGTTCAATGATTGGTTTTTTGATTGAACCTATTCCCATGGTACCACTCCACCTGAGTTCTATTTTTGGTTTTGTAGATCCCTTAGGCAGGATGCGTTGCATCATAAAATCCTCTAACACTTTTTGTATGGTAGCCGAAGTCTCTAATGAGTACGTTTTTTCATTTTTAAAATCTGCATTTCTTGCGCCACCTAATAATAAGCGATTGCCTAGGTTGCGGAAATAATAATAGCCTTCATCAAAGTGGAAGCATCCTTTAAATTTTAAATTTTTGATAGGCTCGGTTACAAATACCTGTCCTCTTGCTGGTACCACATCTAAACCAGGGATGAGTTGTTTAGCAAATCCGTTGGTACAAACTAAAAATTGTTTTGTTTCTAAAACTGCCTCTAAATTTGTTGTGATAGTCACACCTTTTTTATGACTTTTGAACTTTTTCACTTCCGTACTAAACAGAATTTGTACCCCTTTAGCTTGTACTGCTTTTTGCAAAGCCAATACTAATTTCGCGGAATTTAATTGACCCTCTAATTGATTAAATGCCAAAGCCTCGATGCCTTGAAAACCTAATTTTTGAATATCCTTACTTGCATTGGTATAAATAGGTAAATACTTGCCATTCTTTTTTGGCGTTTTTAATGTGGGCGCTAAAATTTTATTTAAGTATGCGATATCCGATTCTAATTTTGAGATATCATACAAATCACTCAGATGACTGCTTGCCTCCTTACTGGCTTTTACTTTTTTATCCTTTATTGTTTTTTTTCCTTCAAATAATTCATAGCCGCCCCACTGGTTATAGTCGATCTCTTTTGCTTTAAATACTTCTTGTATTCTTTGTAATCCATCGTAGCGCATCTTCACTGTCTCTATCATTGCAGCTTCACCCATCAATTGAATATCTGACATCAATTCGGAGACACTTCCAAAACAAGAGAAACCTGCATTGCGGGTGCTTGCTCCAGATGGAATGGTGCCGCGTTCTAATATTGTTATTTGCAAGTTCGGGTTTTGATGGATGGCTTCATAGGCGGTCCACAATCCCACAAAGCCACAGCCTACAATCACCAAGTCCTTGGGTGCAAAATAGGTTGATTGTTCCCATACTGATATTGCCATAACATTCAATTTGAAGTCTAAGTTCCAACATATTCGTCATATTTAGACAGGATGAACAAATTCCTTCCACTTATTTGCAAAGCTTACTACTTAAACTTATGCATAAAAAAACCGCCCCAGTTGGGGCGGTTTAAAGAATATTAGCAAAGCTGTTATTTTAAGTATCAATTAAAATTGATTTTAACTAGCAACAACTAATTTTATTTTCCAAAGATATAACGAATACCTAATTGAGCTGTCCATACATCAAATACAGATGCATTCTTGCTGTAAGTATTTTTGATTAAACCAGTTGTGCCATCTGCAAATTTCTCTGTAGCCAATCTATAAGTTGGTTGATTGTTCACAACAGATTGGAATGCTAAGACTTGAGGGTTCGTTGCTCTTTGAGACACACCCCAATTGTCATTCAACATGTTTCCAAAGTTTAAGATATCCGCTCTAATCTGTAAAGTATTACGCTTGCCTTTTACATTCACAAAAATGTCTTGAACAATAGATAAATCAAAACGGTGTAACATAGGAATGAATGAACCGTTTCTTTCTGCATATTGACCACGACGTGTTTTTAAATAATCGTCTTGGTTGATATAACTCCAGAAAGCAGCTTGTTGCTCTACTTCAGTATAAACTCTTGTTCCTACAGTCAAAGGAACAAACTTGATATCTTGGAATGCCTTAGGTACAAAAATCAACTCGTTGTTATTCACTCTGTCTCCGTTCATATCACCACTGATTGTGTATGTGAATGGATTACCTTGGTTACCAATATATCCAATAGAGATAGAAGTAGCACCACCAGATTTTTTACCATACTCTAATCTGTATCCAAATACACCTACCAAACGATTTGGAGAAACAAAATCAGAAGTTGATAATGACAAATCATTGTTACCATTGATTGCTCTTGCAGAAGTCCAGCTACCTGATGCAATTGAACCTGCGCTCATAAAGTCTTTTGCATTAGATGTAGTCCAAGCAAATGATCCAAATAAACCTTTATTATAAGGCAATTCTAATTTCAAAGTCAAAGACTTAAAGTAAGCACCATCTTTGTTTGTTAAAACGATACCGTTTGAAACGTTATCATTTACTCTTACACCTGCATCTGTTCTTGCAAATTGACTTCTTGTGTCTGTACCTGCAAAATTTCCAGTTGGTAAGTCTAAGTTCGCATTATAGTAATGAACTGCGTTTAAATTTTTGTTGTAAATACCTTCAATTGTTCCAATTAAACCTAAAGGTAATTTTTGATCTAAAGCAATATTCGTTTTCCATACTTGAGGAAACTTATATTTAGCATCACTAAATGCTAAGTCAAATGTAGAAGGTAAAGTTGGTGTTGAAGGGATATAGTATTGACCAGGATTTGCAGTGAAACCATATTTAGTAGCACCTTTATTATCACTATCAATATAACCTGTTAACACACCATTGTTACCCACTTGGTTAGAGATAAACACATATGGAGGACGACCTGTGAATACACCAGAACCACCTCTTAATTGTGTTTGCTTATTACCAAATACATCAATGTTGAAACCAAATCTTGGCTCCCATAAAATTTGAGCTGTTGGCATAATTGCTGTATTCAAACGCTCACCTTTAGCAAAAGTCATACCAGAAACTGCTTTGTTCTCTAAAGAAGTTGGTTCAATATCAATGATTGCAGCTCTTAAACCAAATGTGAATTTCATATTTTTAGTTGCTTGAAATTCATCTTGACCATATACATCTAAACGCACTGTCTTGAATACTTGCATTGGATCAACCGCACCTGGTAAAGCAGAGTATCTGTACTGAAAACGTGTTGGTAAGTTTGTTACAGATGGCTTTCCACCATTTGCAATACTTTCGTTTGCAGCAGCATAGAAACTTGTTAAAGAACTAAAAATGTATACTCCATTAGATGCTGGGTAGAACAAATTGTTAGATTGGTATTTTTCAAAATTAAGACCACCTGTTAAAGTATGCTTACCAGCATATTTTGTAATGTTGTCGGTAATATGAAAAGTATTGTAATCTAATTTGTTACCTGGTGTGAATGGATCAAATCCTACAGAAGCGTAAGTTGTTGTTCCGCTCAAGATATCAATTGTCGGGAACAATGAACTTCTGTATTTTCTATCTTCAATTTGTTGATCAAAACCCACAATCAATGAGTTGTGTAAAGTATTTGATAACTTACTGTTTAATTCCAATACATAAGAACGAGTATTATCCATAATGATATAACCACTATTTGCAAATGCCATAGACAATGCAGATTGCGTTCTGTTACCAGCACCTGCTGAGTTAGAATTAGAAATATTGATTTCTGCTTCAGAATCGTGTTGTACGTAACGAGCCGTTAATTTATGCTTGTCGTTGATGTTCCAATCTAATCTTACTAAGAATTTCTCACTCTTATTGGCATTAGAATATCCTTCCCAAGCACCTGTGTTGTAACCAAATTTCTCTTTCATGAAACCAGATAAGGTTTCCATATCGGTATAAGTTGTTCTACTAATTTGCGTACCTGTCGCATTAGGAGAACCTGTAGAAAACCAAGTCGTACCTGGTTCTGTACGCTCTAATGTTTCATAGTTACCAAAGATGAATAATTTGTTTTTGAAAATAGGTGCTCCTAAACGGAAACCATTTACTTTCTCATCAAACTTAGAAGCGACTACTGGAACACCAGCAGCTTTATTACCTACATATCTTGAGCTATTGTCTCTTTGTGTTTGATAGTAAGAGCCTTCGATATCATTTGTACCAGATCTAGTTACTGCATTGATACCAGCACCAGTAAAACCACTCTGACGAATATCATAAGGTGCGATGTTTACTTGTAATTGCTCCAAGGCATCCAATGAAATGGCTGATGCACCTGTTCTACCACCTGCTTGTGCAGAAGAACCTAAACCAAAACTGTTGTTGAACTGAGAACCGTCAATTGTAAAGTTGTTTAAACGAGAATCTTGCGCACCAAACGAATTTCCGTTTCCGTTGGCATTGTACTTTGTAATACCATCGATTGTTCTTGCTCCAGTAATTGGAATATTTTGCAAGTCTCTTCTAGTGAATTGTTGAGAAGCACCAGTTCTTTCCTTAGAGAATAAGCCACTTTTGTTGCTTGAAACAACCACCTCTGCTAAGTTTGAACCTGTTGCTAATAAAACAAAATCAATATTGCTAGCCACACCTAAGTTGGTGTTTAAATCAGCTACTTGATTGTTTTTATAACCTACATAACTTGCAACTACTGTAAATGGTCCACCAACTCTTACTGCTGGGAACACATAGGCACCTGTTTTGTTAGTTACTGTTTTGTAGGTTGTACCTGTTGGCACGTGTGTTGCAACGACTGATGCACCTACCATGACTTCCTTCTTCTCGTTTACAACAACACCAGAAATAGATGAAGTGGTAATTTGAGCGAAACTGATGATGGTCATCATACAGCTTGCTAAAAACAAGATTGTTTTTTTCATTTGTTTTGATTTGATTTCGAAATGCGTACTTAAATTGGTTGCATTCTAACATGCATTGGATTTCCCAAAATCTTGTTAAAATGCATCCGCAAAACTAAACCGAATCAATAAGGATTATCGTCTGGGAAGGCCCAAAAGGCAAGAATTAATACTAATTTAATGTAAGATGATGCCGTCCTTTTATCCCGCTTTTGTTTACCCCAAAAGTCAGCTTTTACACTATAAATGGAACATAGTATAAAATAGTATAATATATAGAATTTTTACTCTTTTTTTTGAGCCTATATTTTAACAATTTGTTAATATTTCGTTTATATTCGTATTCAAATTAAAATTAATCACATGAGAAAAGTTGTTTTATTGTCTTCTCTTGTTTTTTGTTTTGCACTACAAGTATTGGCTCAGGGGTCTAAGAAGATCTCTGGAAAGATAGTTGACCAAAAAACTAAGCAAGGATTAGGAGGCGTAACAGTGAATGCTGGTAAAGTGAATGCTTTATCTGATGCAAATGGTAATTACCAAATTAATGTTACAGATCAGAAGTCTGTAAATTTTAG
>JBILCS010000110.1:0-3530 GCA_044353005.1 Sediminibacterium sp.
CCAGCGATTTTAGCGGAGCGATTAATGAAGGAACACAAAATATTTACAGTGGCCATTGATTATGCCAATGTACAGGGATGCAGGATTACGCCTAACTTATACACCACCACCAAGGAGTTAGATGTATTTGTGGCTGCTTTAAATACCTTGAGTAAAGCCTAAAATTGCACATTTGGTTCAATTTTATTAACATTCGTTCGTATTTGCGGTATTTTGCCTAATTTAATGGTCTAATAACCGCATAATGCTGA
Source organism: Sediminibacterium sp. (assembly GCA_044353005.1). Lineage (GTDB taxonomy): Bacteria > Bacteroidota > Bacteroidia > Chitinophagales > Chitinophagaceae > Sediminibacterium. The sequence goes on from JBILCS010000110.1 coordinate 252, forward strand.
AAAAAGAACGCCAAGAGTTCATTTTACACCAATTAAACTTGCATAATAAAGTATTATGTGCGGATTTGAGCCATATGATGGGCGTATCGGACGACACCATCAGAAGAGATTTACAAGAACTAGCCCAAGAAGAAAAATTAATTAAAGTACATGGCGGTGCCTTAAGCAAATCGTTCCATACTGCATTTGACAGAAAGATGGTGTATAATTTAGAGGACAAAAATATCATCGCACAAAAAACAGCGGCACTGGTTCAAAGCGGAATGTATATTTTAACATCAGGCGGAACATCTATTTTAGAATTTGCAAAATCATTAGACCCAAATTTAAATGCCACGTTTTTTACTTGTAGTCTAAACGCTGCTATTGAATTTGCACACCACCCTAGTATAGAAGTCGTGATGATTGGAGATAAGGTTTCAAAAGATTCCATGTTAACCACAGGCGCTAGTGCGGTGCAAACCATCGAATCAATACAAGCAGATTTATGTATTCTAGGCATCAATTCTTTAGACACTCAATTTGGACTCAGTGAAAACGACTGGGAAGTAGTTCAAATTAAAAAGGCAATGATCAAAGCTTCCAAAAAAACAATTTGCATCGGCATTTCTGAGAAATTAAATTCTCAGCAAAAAATTAAAGTAGCTAATCTAGATGAGATTGATATTTTAATTACAGAACTGGATCCCAACGATCCAAAACTGTTGCCATTTAAACACAAGGGATTAACCATTTATTAATAAAAAAAATCAGTTATGAGACTAAAAAAAACAAGCAAGCTTTACATGGCAAAGCTTATGATGATTTTGGTTTTGCTGTCTGGTTTTTGTATCGACACAATTGCCCAAACTATTGTTAGCGGTAAAGTATCGAATCAAAAAGACAACAGCGGAATCGAAGGGATTTCAATCGTTATCAAAGGAACACGAAATGGTGTTTATTCAGATAACGTGGGTGGCTTCACTTTAAAATTAAATAACAATAATGCAGTTACATTGGTAGCCAGCGGAGTTGGTTTTAAGACACAAGAGTTGAATGTAGATCCTAGCAAAATGGCTACTGGATTGAACATTGTTCTAACGGAACAATATTCAAAATTAGATGAAGTAGTTGTTACTGGTACGTCTGCAGGAACGACTAAGCGTCAATTAGGAAGCTATATTAGTAGTGTGAATGCCGATGAATTAACGAAAGGTGCTACTGGAAACGTATTAGCTGCTTTACAAGGTAAAACTGCGGGTGCGCAAATTATCCAAAACAGTGGAGATCCTGCTGGTGGTATGTCAGTTCGTTTAAGAGGTATCAGTTCTGTACTTTCTTCTTCTGAGCCTTTGTACATTGTTGATGGAGTTATCATTAACAACGCAACTAATAGAGTGACTAACACTTCGAGCAACTATGATGGTGGTAATTTTGTTGGAAGCATTGGCCAAAACAGAATGGTGGACATCAACCCTGCCGATATCGAAAGAATTGAGGTTTTGAATGGTGCTGCAGCTGCTGCTACTTATGGTAGTAGAGCGAATGCTGGTGTGATTCAAATTTTCACAAAAAGAGGTAAATCGGGTGCAGCTAAAGTAAGTTTCTCAACTACTTACATGAATAGCAGCCTAAGAAAGAAATTAGACGTCAATAATTCTCCAGTTAAATTTGGTGGCCCTACAGATGGTCCAGGTGCATTGACTCAAGATATCTTAGCGCCAACTTTAACTAATTATACGGATGTAAAGCGTTATGACTACCAAGATTATATTTTCCGTAATGCTTCTGGTACAGATAATACCGTATCTGTGAGTGGTGGAAATGACAAAACAAAATACTATTTTGGAGGTTCTTATTTTTACAATCAAGGTATTATCCAAAATACAGATTTTCAAAGATTTAGCTTTAGATCAAATATTGATCAAGTAATCAATAAGTGGTTGAGTATGAATTTGGGTTTAAACTATACCAATTCATCTGCGAATGAAAAGCCTGATGGACAATCATTCTTCTCTCCTACTAACTCAGTGACCATTATTGGTAACTTCCATGATATATGGACAAGGGATGCCAATGGTAACATCAAAGCAGTTGGTGAAAGAGGTAGAGTAAACCCAGTTTCTGTTATAGAAGATATCAAACAAAGACAAACTACTAATCGTTTGATTGGAAGTTTTGGTATGAAAATGAAAGCTGCAAAAGGTTTAACTTTTGACTATTTAATGGGTATTGATAATTATGCTCAAAACGGAACGACTTATATTCCTCCATTTGCATACAATGCAAGCCCTGGTTTCTTTGGCGGTGGTGCAACTTTAGATCCAACTCAAAATGGATACTCAAGTGTTGGTAATAATAATTTCTTCCAAATCAACCATGATTTAACTGGAAATTACACAGTAGAGATCACTAAAGACTTTAATTCAACCACACAGGTTGGTTTTTCTCAACAGTATGAAAAAAGCAACTACGCTTTAATTCAAGGTAGAGGTTTTGCGCCTTTCATTGAGACAGTAAACGGTGCTAGTACACCATTACCTGGTGTAGATGATCGTAGTGAAATTTCAATTTCTGGTTTATACATCCAACAAAACTTTAAGATCAAGAATCAATTTTTCTTGACAGGTGCTGTACGTCGTGATGCATCTAGTGTGTTTGGTGCGAACCAACGTAATCAAATTTATTCTAAAGCAAGTGCGAGTTATGTAATTTCTAGTACTGACTTTTGGAATGAATTAGATATTGCTAAAGCATTTGATTTAGTAAAAGTTAGATTAGCCTATGGTGAAAGTGGAAACTTAACTGGTATTGGCGCTTATTCAAGATTCAATACTTATAGCTCTAACTCTTTCTTAGGCAGAAGCGCATTGAACTCAAGTTCAACTCTTGCAAATGAAAATGTAAAACCAGAAAGACAATCAGAGATTGAATATGGTCTTGATTTAGGTATGTTGAATAACAGAATTGGATTGACAGTAAACGTGTACAATAAAAAAGTAACCGACTTATTAATCAACAGACAATTATCTCCAACCAATGGATTTGCTAGTTTGTTAGATAATTTTGGTGCTTTAGAAAACAGAGGTTATGAGGTGATGTTAACCTTAGTTCCAGTTCAGAATAAAGATTTGAAATGGGAGATGACGACCATTTATAATAGAAACAGAAACAAAGCAACTAAAATTGGACAAGCTTTAACCCTATTCTCTACAAACTCTGGTACACCAATCGGTATCGTTGAAGGTCAACCAATCGGTATTTTCTATGGTACTTATTTTGCTAGAAATGCAGATGGTA
>JBILCS010000111.1:0-3439 GCA_044353005.1 Sediminibacterium sp.
AATTTTTAACCTTTTCAATTCCGTCGAAATGAATCAAAGTGGCGCAGAATTTATCCAAAGACATATTGGTCCAAATCCAGTAGATAGTGCAAAAATGTTGAAGGCAGTTGGTGTTGATAATTTAGCAACATTAATTGACAAAATTGTACCAGCAAATATTCGTTTAACAAAACCAATGGAGATTCCAGAAGGATTGACGGAGTTTGAGATGTTACAATCCCTTAAAGCAATCGGTGAAAAAAATATTGTAGCTAAAAATTTTATTGGACAAGGTTATTATGGAACCATTACACCTTCTGTCATCCTAAGAAATATATTTGAAAATCCAGGTTGGTATACGCAATACACGCCTTATCAAGCAGAAATTGCACAAGGACGTTTAGAAAGTTTATTGAACTTTCAAACGATGGTGACCGATTTAACTGGAATGGATATTGCGAATGCCTCTTTATTAGATGAGTCTACTGCAGCTGCAGAAGCAATGGCGATGATCTTTAACCATATCAATAAGTCAGATGTAATTAGTCAACCTAAATTATTTGTAGACGAAGCGATTTTTGCACAAACAAAATCTGTCTTACAAACTAGAGCTACGCCAATTGGTGTGGAATTAGTGACTGGCGATTTTAAAACTGCAGCATTAGACAATACTTTCTTTGGCGCGATCCTTCAATACCCAAATGCCAATGGTGCCATCCAAGACTATAGCAGCTTTATTGACCAAGTCCACCAATTAGGGGGCATGGTAATTTTAGTGGCCGACTTACTTGCATTGACTGTATTAAAAAGTCCAGGCGAATTAAACGCAGACGTGGCTGTTGGTAACACACAAAGATTTGGTGTTCCAATGGGATTTGGTGGACCACACGCTGCTTATTTCGCAACAAAAGATGCATTCAAAAGAGGGATGCCAGGTAGATTGATTGGCGCGAGTATTGATGCACAAGGCAATCGTGCATTAAGAATGGCTTTGCAAACAAGAGAACAACATATTAAACGCGAAAAAGCAACTTCTAATATTTGTACTGCACAGGCTTTACTTGCTAACATGGCGGTGATGTATACAGTGTATCATGGACCTGTTGGATTAAAGTCCATTGCTTCAAGAGTACATGCATTGGCTCAGGGATTAGCGCAACAATTAGAAAGCTTAGGTATTCAACAAGTAAATGAATATTATTTCGACACCTTACACCTAAGAGGTTTTGATGCGGCTAAATTATATGAACTTGGCACTAAGCAAGCTATCAATTTTAATTATTTTGCGAACGGAACAGTGTCCATTAGTATTGACGAAACCACTTCTGTAAAAGACATTCATTCAATTGTACAATTGTTTGAAACATTGACCGGTAAAACTGCGAATGCATACAATGCAAATATCAAAAACCCAGCCATTCCTGCAAAATTAGTTAGAACAAGCGATTATTTAACACACCCTGTTTTCAATACACATCATAGTGAAACACAAATGATGCGTTATATCAAGCAGTTGGAAAATAAAGATCTTTCTTTAAATACAAGCATGATTAGTCTTGGTAGTTGTACCATGAAATTGAATGCTGCAACAGAAATGATTCCAGTGAGCTGGCCTTGTTTTGGCGGATTACATCCTTTTGCGCCAGCAAGTCAAACCATCGGATATCAAGAAATTGTAAAAGAGTTAAGTGCTTATTTATGTCAAACGACTGGATTCACTGCATGTAGCTTACAACCGAATAGTGGTGCTCAGGGTGAGTATGCAGGATTGTTAACCATCCGTTCATATCATGCTGCAAGAAATGAAGCACATAGAAATATTGTATTGATTCCAATTAGCGCACACGGTACCAACCCTGCAAGTGCTGTCATGGCTGGATTTAAAGTGGTGGTAGTGGGATGTGATGCAGCTGGAAATATTGATGTAGCAGACCTAACTGAAAAAGCAATTCAACATAAGGATCACTTAGGTGGATTGATGATTACTTATCCATCTACTCATGGTGTATTTGAAGAAACCATCATGGATATTTGTAATACGATTCACCAATATGGTGGTATGGTGTATATGGATGGTGCCAATATGAATGCACAGGTAGGATTAACTAGTCCAGGAAATATTGGTGCGGATGTTTGTCACTTGAATTTGCATAAAACATTTGCAATTCCACATGGTGGCGGTGGACCAGGCGTTGGACCAATTTGTGTGAATGATAAATTAGCCCCTTTCTTACCAGGTCATATTAAGAACGGAGATGCTACCAATGCTGTAAGTGGTGCGCCTATAGGATCTGCAAGTATTTTATTAATTAGTTATGCCTACATTAAAATGTTAGGTGCTAAAGGATTGGAATTAGCCACTAGCTATGCTATTTTGAATGCGAACTATATGAAATCAAGATTAGAAAAAGCCTATACGATTTTATACACAAGCAAGAATGGTACATGTGCACATGAATTTATAATTGACCTTAGACCATTTAAACAAACTGCAGGGATTGAAGCAGAAGATGTGGCAAAACGTTTAATAGATTATGGATTCCACGCACCTACCATGAGTTTCCCTGTAGCAGGTACCATCATGATTGAGCCTACGGAAAGTGAGGATTTAGCAGAATTAGATCGTTTCTGTGATGCATTATTAGCCATCCATACAGAAATTGTAGCCATTGAATCTGGCCGTTTTGACAAGGTAGACAACCCTTTAAAAAATGCCCCACATACACAACATGTCATTTGTGCTAATGAATGGGCACATGCCTATACTAGACAAGAAGCTGCATTCCCACTACCTTATGTTGCGCTAAATAAATTTTGGCCAACTGTTGCACGTGTGAACAATACACATGGTGATAGAAACCTTGTATGTACTTGTGAGCCAGTTTCGTCTTATGCATAATTATAATAGCAAGTAAGAAATAGTAATTACAAAATAGTAATCATAAAAAGAGCCGCTTCATTTGAAGCGGCTCTTTTTAATTATTCCAAACATAGCTATACTAATTCATTTAAGTATTCTTCTACCTATGCGTCCAATCTATTTACAACACTGCTGCTAGTACTGGTAATAGGAGGATTCCCATTTAACATAAACTCGTATAAGCCAATGATTTTTTCCTTATCAGATAATGAAGTTTGTAATTTATCAAAATCATTTTCGAGTTTCTTCAATTTTTTATTTTCATTGGTGTATTTATTCGTGAAATCTTCCAAAATTGAATTATCTATCTTTTGACTATGTAGCATATCCTCTTTTAGCATTTGTCCTTCTCCTGTTAAAACCCATAAGATATCTAGATCAGTATAGGTCTCATGGATTCTAATTAAGATATCTGATCCAACAGAACCTAGATGTTTTAATTGTTTTGAAAAATACCCATTTGACAACTCAATTTTTTTTTCAAAAGCATGGGGTGAGATTTTTTTGAAATGAATGAAGATTTCGATTCGTTCGATTGGT
>JBILCS010000055.1:0-11512 GCA_044353005.1 Sediminibacterium sp.
AATTTCTGACGAAGTACAGCAATTGTTTGCTTAGCGAATTTATAGTCTGTTGAATCTTGTTTAAATAATTCTGTTTCTTTACTCAAGACAAATTCTTCAAGTTTATTTAACTTATTTAAATTTATTTCTTGCATTTCATCTAATGCCTTATCGTCTAACTTTCTTAATGCAATTTTGTTTTCCTCAATTTTCTCCGGTAATAAACTCTTATCAAAGTTGGTAATGTATTTGCTCAGGTATTTGTCAAGCCAAATAACACAAGAGGTTGCGTCTTGCATATCGTATCCATAAAATTGAATCATTTGATCTGCAGATTTTCCATTATTGTAGTTTTTCATCCACTCTATTAAATCTAAAACTTCTAGCGACTGCCAAACCCAGTATCCATTCCTTGACAATGCTTCTTTTGCATTTCCTTCTCCAGTCAGAACATATTTGTTTATATCATAACAAGCTGCAAAATTAGCTTCAATTCCAAATAGTTTAACATTTTGGTTTTGAACTAAATATTTAAAAACTCTACTTTTTAGTTCAAAAAATTCTTTTGTTCCGTGAGTTGCTTCGCCAAGGCCAATTACTTCTGCATTTTTTAATTTTTCATTTAAAAAAACAAATTCTGAGCTATCGTTTTTAAGGTCATCCTTAGCAATTGGATAAATATGGTTTTTAAGTAATCTTAAATCGCCTTCTGATAATTGCTTAGGTTTCTCTTTTTCGGTAAACAAATTTGTAATTGGATCACCAAAAAATGAATGACCTAAAACTGATGAGGCAAATGTTCTTGTTATTATAATCAATATAATAACAACTAAAATGGAGATAGTTTGTAATCTTTTTTTCATTTATGGTCTTTTAAGAAGTGGCTAGATGTAACAACATCAAAAAAAATAAATTTAATATTCAAAAATAATAACTGCTTATTAAATAGAAATCAAGAAAATACACAGAAGGCAAAAAAATTATTTATATGTAATATAAATGGATTAGAATATGAACTTCCTTTAAACTTGCACGAAGTTCAACCCTTTAACTTCCTGATAGTCACATATTCAATCATCGCATTATAGTTGCATCTTTCGTTGAAAAGGGGAGTAATAATGATAAAAAGGTTATATTTTTATAGTGTAACCTTTTTTATTTAACTAGTTATGATTAGATATATTTTTTCGGCACAAAATTACAATGTTTTAAAGTATATTTTTTAAAATTTCCTTATTTCAAAAGTGTATTGAGTATATCATTTCTAATTGAATTTATGCTCGTTTTTCTTTTCTCTTTTAATGAAGAATAGGAAATATTTATAAAGTTTATTATCATTATATGAATCTTATATGCAACTCATATGTATCTTTTTTCAAATCCATATTTATGTTTAATTTTGAATATTGTTTGTATATACTAACCTCAAACAAGATTCATTCAGTTAAATAACTATATTCAAGCATGCAAGAATTTAAATTCTCTAATATTATTAAAAATGGCTTGACATTCATTTTGTTGCTTTTTGTAAATTCAACATTATATGGAGGAGTTATTTCCGGAACAATTAAATCTAAACAGAATGGATCTCCTTTATCATTCTCATCTGTACTTATAAAAGGAACTACTAAGGGGGTAACTGCAAATAATAAAGGTTTTTATACCATTTCTTTAGAACCTGGTAATTACACTTTAGTATATCAGTATATAGGATATCAATCTTGCGAACAAACTGTATCTGTTACCAATGCGGATCAAACCATTCATATTCAACTGACGCAACAAGACTATAATTTAAACGAAGTGATTGTAAAATCTGGTGGCGAAGACCCTGCATATGGCATTATTCGAAAAGCAATTGCTTCGCGTGCATCTCACTTGAAGGAGATAAAACAATACAACGCACAAGTATATATTAAAGGACAATTACAACTTCGAGATTACCCAAAGAAATTCCTTGGTCAAAAAGTTGATTTTGAAGACGGCGACACTAGTAAACAAAAAATGTTACTCTTGTCAGAGACGATTGCTAATTATTCAGTAAAAGAACCAAATCAGCGTAAAATAGAAGTGATTTCGACTAAGCTAAGTGGCCAAAATGATGGTTTTGGCTTTAGTAGTCCCCAAATTATTTCTTTCTATGATAATTTTATATCTCTTGGAAACGGTCTAAATCCTAGAGGATTTATCTCACCAATTGCTGATAATGCGTTGAATTTTTATAAATATAAATTTGAGGGTACGTTTTATGAATTTGGTAAAGAAATAAGCCGAATTAAGGTAATACCAAAGCGAGCGTATGAGCCTTTATTTACTGGTTATATTCATATCACTGAAAATGATTGGCATATCCAAAGTGTTGACCTTAAATTATTACGTAAACAACAAATGCAATTACTTGATTCTTTAGTGCTGCAACAACAATACATACCTTCAGATTCCTATTGGGTAATTAAACAGCAAGTAATTTATCCTTATGGTAAAATACTAGGTTTTGATTTTTTTGGCAGTTTTTTACAAGTATATAGCAAGTTTAATATCGCACCAGAGTTTAAATCTAAATTTTTTAACAACACTATATTAAAATTTTATGATAGTTCTAATAAGAAACCAACAGCATACTGGGATAGTATAAGACCATTGCCATTATTACTCGAAGAAGTTAAAGATTATCAAAAGAAAGATAGTTTATCAAAGATAAAATCTTCTCCTGCGTACTTGGATTCTTTAGATAAAATTCGAAATAAATTTACAATAAGTAATTTATTACTAACTGGAAAAAATTTTAGTCAAAGAAAAACAAAGACGAGTCTAAATATAGAACCACTCATTAGAACAATCAATTATAATTCAGTGGAAGGTGCGGTGATTAATTTAGCACCATTATGGGTTAAAGAAATGGAGGGCAAAAAATCAATTAGTATTAGACCAGCATTGCGTTATGGATTTGCAAATAACCGATTCAATCCTTCTATAAGTACAAACTATACATTTGGTAAAAAGTATTCACAATCAATTAATATTGCAGGAGGAAAAAAAGTATTTCAATTTAATAATGAAGCACCAATCAGTGAAGTAATCAATACTTATTATACACTCACGCGTGCACAAAATTTTATGAAAATTTATGAAGCTGATTTTTTTAAATTGAATTATAATACTGGTATAGGAAATGGGTTAGATTTTTCTGGGACTATTCAATACCAAAATAGGCAAGCATTGTCAAATTTGTCAGATATAGCTTCTTGGAATAAACTTCCTAAGCAAGCGTTGACCCCAAATCATCCAATTGAATTTGGTTCAGGTCCAATGTTAGGTCACCAGGCATTTATAATTAGTGCTGGCTTATCTTGGTTACCTGGTGCAAAATATATTGAATACCCTGACCGTAAGGTGAATATAGGTTCTGATTTTCCAACCTTTGATATATTGATAACTAAAGCAATAAAGGGTCTTTTTGGTTCAGATGCCAATTATACTAAATGGCGTTTTGGTTTATCAGATGAGGTTGATTTAAAATTAACAGGGGCGTTGAATTATGCTTTTGCAGTAGGGGGCTTTTTACAAAAAGACAAAGTTTTTGAGCCTGATCAAATACACTTTACAGGGAATCAAGTTTTACTTGCAGGCCCATTTAATGAAACTTTTCAACTAGCCCCTTATTATAAATTCAGTAATACAGCATCCTTATATGGTACAGCGCATATTGAGTATCATTTGAATGGTCTTATTACAAACAAAATCCCAGGTTTTAAAAAACTTAATTGGTTTTTAGTAACTGGTACAAATAGTTTGCTAATGGAATCAAATAGGTTTTATTATGAATACTTTTTAGGCTTAGAGAATATTTTTAAGGTGATAAGAGTAGATTATATCCGTTCAAATGAAAATGGAGGTATGTCCAACCAGGGTTTAAGGCTTGTAATGCCTATTGTTAATTAGTCTATTTTTAACCTATTTCCACTGCCTTGAGGAAAACACCCCCTAAAATCGGTCCAAATCGGTCGTTTTCCGTTTTATCAAAACATAACTAACTACAAATCAACGCCTTCATTTTCTCAAAAAATCTTCATAACCCTGAGGTCACGAGTTCAAATCTCGTTCTCGCTACATGAAAATCAAGGACTTACGTTAAATCGTGGGTCCTTTGTTGTTTCTGCGTGAGGTTTGCGTGAGGTTTTTGTCATTTCATACCGAATACACGAACCTTTAAAGCGGTAAATTTTTGTATTTTACATTTATATGGTAGGAATATTTTATATAGGTAGTATATTTTGCTCTATTGTTACTATTTATATTTTATTATATAATGAAAACGCAATAAAAACATTTGCTAACTATTTGTTAGCAAGTTATTTTATTTTTCAAATTTGTTGTTTATCAGTCTATGTTTTGATTTTATATGGATGGATAATTGATGTACCATATTTATATAAAATTTCTGCTCCTATTAACTTTCTACTTCCCCCAATTGTCTATTTATATGTTCGCGCTATTCTATTCAACAAAGAAAAGTTAAACACCTTCGATTATTTACATATAATTCCATTCATATTAGTTATAGTAAATTATTTATCATTTTATCTTTTACCTATAAGTGATAAAAAAGAAATTGTACAAGAGTTATTAAGAGATATAAACACTTCATATAAAAATCAAGTTGGTTATTTATCCGAATATGTATTTAATATTTTCAGAATTTTTCAAAATTTAATTTATCTAATTTTACAATGGAAATTAATTATAACCTTTAATAAAAAAAATAAAAACAATGCAGTCGAAAAGCAAATAAATAATGTAATAAAATGGCTTAGAATTTTTACATCTCTTTCAACTATATCCTTGATTGCATTTATTTTATTAGCAACAATTGCACTTGTTTTTAATAATATTTATGCAGATGGATTTATTTATCATTTGCCAGATTATATTTTTGCAAGTTGTTTTTTTATAATTAGTACCTATTTACTTACACATCCATCCATATTTTCAGGTCTCCCATTTATAAAATATAAAGAAACTGCTTCTAATTTAGTCCTTAACAAGACCGATTCTATACCTTATATAGAACAAGATTACTCAACCGAAATTGAAATAATTAAAAGTTATTTTAAAACAAAGAAACCTTATTTAACTAAGGGTTTAAATATTAGTCAAGTGGCAGTGGAAATAAATATTCCTGCAAAGTTGATTTCATTTATCATAAATCAACATTTTGAGATGAGATTCAATGATTTTACAAATAAATACAGGGTTGAATACATTAAAGAAAAAATTAATGAAAGATACCTTGATTCTTATACTCTAAGTAGCTTATCTGCAGAAGCAGGATTTTCGAATTTAACGACTTTTATAGCTGCTTTCAAGAAAATTGAAAACTGTACACCATCTGATTATTTAATTAAGTTAAAGCATTAAAAGCTAAAAAATCCTCATTAGTTATAAGAAATAACCTATTAATTCTTTAAAATATCCGAATTTTTAAATCTGAAATATCTATAATTTCAGAGTATGCTTGAAAGATGTTATTTATTTAAAGCATGAATTTTTACTCTTACCGAACGATTTGGTATTTTTTTATATCATGCTCCTTTTGCTTTACCACTAAATTATATTCCCAATCGATTACACCCTATACTTTCAATAATGGGGGCGGTTCAGCTTCATCCATTGAATGGAGTATTGGCGAGTCCGTTTCTATAGCGAATTTTACTACCCCTAACTTCTTATTAAATACCGGTTTATTACAGCCATTAACCAATGTTGTCACATCTATCAATGAGTATGGTCCAGTTGTTTATGGTCATCAAATTACCATTAGCCCAAATCCTACCACAGACTTAGTGCATTTAAAAGGGCAGTTTAACCAAATGGGTAGATTATCCTTTCAGGTAATTGACTCAAAATCATCCATTTTATTAACCCATGAAGCTGGAACAAATATAATTAGTTATGAAAAGGACATTTTCATGCACAATTACCCATCTGGGATATTTTATATCAAAGTATTTTTTAAACCTACTAACGGAATAACCAAAACTGGAGTTTTTAAAATCGTGAAATTATAATTATACATGAAAAATTACCGTCTTTTTAATCGCTCTATTTTTATACTATTATTTTTAATCGTAATGGTTCATGGTTATGGTCAAACTGGATTAAATTTTCAGGGGGTAGCAAGAACAAACAATAATATTATATTGGCATCACAGCCAATCAGTTTACGTTTAAGTATTTTACAAGGAAGTGCTTCTGGTATTGCAGAATATGTTGAAACAAGAAGAGTCACCACCAATGCGCAGGGTTTGTTTACAGCAGTGATTGGAGATACGGGAGCAATTAGTACTTTAGGAAATTTTACGACTATTAATTGGAAGAATTCACCTAAGTTTTTAAAAATAGAAATGGATGCAGCAGCGGGAACTAATTTTATTAAGATGGGTACCACACAGTTTCAGTATGTGGCCTATGCGCAGTTTGCTAAAAGTGTGGATGCTGAAAATATAGTAGGTATTGTTCCTGTAACATTAGGAGGAACAGGTGTGAATAGTTTAACAGGTTTAAAGACGGCATTGACCTTAAATAATGTAAACAATACAACAGACCTTTCTAAACCCATAAGCACAGCTACCCAAACGGCCTTGGATTTAAAACTAAATGCCGCTGATACATTAAAGTATGTAAAACAAACTTATGCGGATTCTGCACTAATTACTAAATTAAAATTAGTTGATACCGCTAGTATGTTAAGCAATCGTATTGGCAAGGATACTCTAAATTTATCTGCTAGAATTAATTTAAAAGCTAATAGCTCTGATATGACTTCTGGTTTGTTGTTAAAAGAAAACGCTTCAAATAAATCTACAGCTGTTGATTTAGGTGGAACATCTCCAAGTGATATTTTATTTCCTACACAAAAAGCTGTAAAAGATTATGTAGCAGCTAATAATTCAGCAGGAGGAGTTGCAGATGGCGGAATTACAACAATTAAACTTGCAGATGGTGCAGTAACAGATGCGAAGATAAATACAGTGAGTGGGTCAAAAGTAATTGGGAATATAACAGGCAATGCAGTAACAGCAACACTTGCAGCAACTGCAACCACAGCGGGAAACATAACAGCTACGAGTAATACAACATTAACAACTTTATCTAACTTAACGAGTGTTGGAACTATTACAACAGGAACTTGGAGTGGCACAGCGGTAGCTATAGAAAAGGGAGGAACGGGTTTAACTTCAGCAGGAACGGCTGGTCAAGTATTAACATCTACAGGTAGTGGAACCTTAGTATGGAAATCAACTACTCCATTACTTTCAATTGGCGACGTATATCAAGGGGGTATAGTAGCTTATATTTTACAAGCAGATGATCCTGGGTTTGATGCAACAATTCAGAAAGGCATCATTGCTGCTTCTTCAGATCAAGGCACAGGAATTGGATGGTATAATGGTTCTGATGCCAGCAGCACAGGAGCAACAGGAACTGCAATAGGAACAGGGTCAGCTAATACAACTGCCATTATTACAATTCAAGGTGGAACACCTACAAGCTATGCAGCAGGATTAGCAAGAGCCCATAATGGTGGAGGTTATACAGATTGGTATTTACCAAGTAAAGATGAGTTAAATAAATTATACTTAAATAGAACTGCTATCGGAGGTTTTGCGAATGACTACTATTGGAGTTCTACGGAGATCTTCAACACCCTCGCGATTCTCAAGAATTTCGGCTTTGGCAATCAGGAGAACCTCGGTAAGAGCTACCCGGCCAATGTTCGCGCCATCAGGGCTTTTTCAGCAGTAAAATCTATTGAAGATGGAGGAACGGGAGCAACTACGCAGCAAACTGCAATTAATGCGATAACTGGTACACAAATATCTGGAAGATATTTAAGAAGTGATGGAACTAATGCAACCTTATCTACTATACAAATTGGAGATGTGCCAACACTAAACCAAAACACTACGGGTAATGCGGCTACAGCGGGAAATATAACAGCAACGGTAAACACGACATTAACCTCCTTGTCAAATTTAGCAACAGTTGGAACAATCACAACTGGAGTATGGAGTGGAACAGCGGTAGCAGTTGAAAAGGGAGGAACAGGTGCTACAACAGCAAGTGCAGCAAGAACAAATTTAGGATTAGAAATAGGTACTAATGTACAAGCACCATTAGTTGCAGGAACGGATTATTTAGCACCAACAGGAAGTGCTGCTAGTTTAACTAATTTTCCAACACTAAACCAAAACACTACGGGTAATGCGGCTACAGCAACAACCGCGGGAAATATAACAGCTACGACAAATACGACATTAATTTCCTTATCAAATTTAGCTACAGTTGGAACAATCACAAGTGGTGTATGGAGTGGGACTGCGGTAGCTATTGCAAAGGGAGGAACGGGATTAACAAGTGCTGGTAATAATGGTCAAGTTTTAACATCTACAGGTAGTGGAACTTTAACTTGGACTACAATAGATGCAAGCACATTATCAGGCACTACTTTAAAATCAACAATAACGGGTTCTAGTTTAACGAGTGTGGGGACTATTGCAAGTTTAACCACAGGTGCAATTACCAACAGTGGAAAAGTAATAGTAGGCGCTTCATCGGCAGCTAGTGCCTCTGCAGTATTAGAAGCTAGTTCAACCACACAAGGTTTTTTACCACCAAGAATGACAAAAGCTCAAAGAGATGCAATCATTAGTCCTGCTGCAGGTTTAACGATATGGAATACTACCTATGTTCAACTAGAGGTTTATAATGGTTCATTATGGGTTAATATGAATGGAACATCAGATCAAGTACCAACTATAGGACAATACTTTCAAGGCGGTATAGTTGCTTATATTTTAGTGTCTGGAGATCCTGGGTATGATGCAAATACACAACATGGATTAATTGCTGCAACATCAGATCAAAGTGCAGGAATTAGATGGTATAATGGTACTTATACCATCACAGGAGCAACAGGGACTGCAATAGGAACGGGCTTATCCAATACTAATACAATTATTTCAAGTCAAGGTCCAACAGCTACTAGTTATGCAGCAGGATTAGCAAGGGCATATAAAGGAGGAGGATACACCGACTGGTATCTTCCAAGTAAGAATGAGTTGGCTAAACTTTATGCAATGAAACTGCTTGGATTTGGTGGTTTTGCGGATGGCCTCTATTGGAGTTCTTCGGAGGACGACAACCTCCTCGCGTGGCTCCAGTATTTCGGCAATGGCGTTCAGTACCGCGCCAGTAAGGACTACACATACTATGTTCGCGCCATTAGGGCTTTTTAACCATTTAACTATTTGACAATTTATAAAGTCCGCGAAGCGGACAAAAATCAAAGAATAAAATGGCCTTATATTATGAGTTACCAGTTTATCGGGACTTGGACCAAAAAATGTTTTTATTAAATTGCTAGGTCGGAACCGACAATGAATTGAACTTCAATTATTAATCCTCTTGCGTGAGGAAAACACCCCCTGAATTCGACTGAAATCCGTCGTTTTCCGTTTTGTGAAAACATAACGCATTACAAATCAATGCCTTCATTTTCTCAAAAAATCTTCATAACCCTGAGGTCCCGGGTTCAAATCCCGGTCTCGCTACAGTGTTATTCTTAAGAATAATATAGGAGCTAAAAAAGCAGGCATTAACGGCCTGCTTTTTTGATTTTATGGAATTTCATTTTATTTATAAAAACAATCATTTAAATAAATTACTACCTTTCCAACATGATTGAAATACGAAATTACTTTGAGAAAATGGTAGTCTTTTCTGATCATGATTGGGCAATTTTTTCATCGAAACTTATTAGAAGGGTGTTTGATAAAAAGTCACTTATATTATTAATTAATGAAAAAGAAAACTTTTTATCATTCATTGAAAAAGGGATTATTCGAAAATATATCCCAAAAGATTTTGATGATATAACTATAGACTTTGCTTTTGCTGGTAATTTTGTAACTGCTTATGACTCTTTCTTAACCCAAAAGCCTTCTTCTTACCAAATAGAATCTATTACAGATACCATTATTTGGAGTATTTCTTATGATGACTTACAAGAGATATATACTGAAACTGATACTGGAAATACAATTGGAAGATTAGCAAGTGAAGGCCAATATCTAAAAAAATCAAAGAGAGAATTAGACTTCTTAACTAAATCAGCAGAAGAACGTTACCTAGATTTATTTAGTGAGCAACCGCATTTATTAGAACTAATTCCTTTAAAGCATATTGCCTCTTATATTGGTATTGCACCTCAATCTTTAAGTAGAATAAGAAAAAGTATTTCTTAACATAGGTTCATTTTTTTAATACCATTTGTGATGTATTTTTCATATCTATAAAAAATATAAATATGAAAGCATTAGGAATTTTAATTGTATTAACTGTCTCAAGTTTAGTTGCAAATGCACAGGGATTAAACATTTACCATAACATCGTAAAAAAATTAGTAATAAGTAACTTTAAAGCTATTGAAGAACATCGTCCTGAAGAAATTATGTCAGGAGTTTCTGACAATACTTTAGAACATAGCTTTGCAGGAGACAATAGCTTAAGTGGTACGCGTCACGATAAGGTAAGCTTATTGAGATGGTTTAAAAGAGTAAATATTGTTCTACCAGATCTTAAATTTGAAATTACAGATATTCAAGTAAAAGGAGGTCCTGCTAAAACACTTGTAATAGCACGTTGGACTGCCACATGTTACTTATTAAATGGCGAACCTTATGAAAATAAAGGTGTTCATTTTATAACTTTAAAATGGGGGAAAGCAGTTAAGTTTGATGTTTATGAAAATACTAAAGTCGTATCACATGGTCTAGATGTACAATATGAAGGAGGAATTTTAGAAGCAAAAGCACCGAAAATAGAGAGTTAATAATTACGTTTATATATTTCACCTCAATTGACTGCGTGAGGAAAACACCCCCTCAAATCGGTCAAAATCGGTTGATTTCGGTTTTCTAAAAACATAACTAACTATAAATCAACGCTTTCATTTTCTCAAAAAATCTTCATAACCCTGAGGTCCCGGGTTCAAATCCCGGTCTCTCTACATGAAAACAAAGGACTTACGTTAAATCGTGGGTCCTTTTTTATTTTTGCGTGAGGTTTCTGTGATTTATAGTCCTTGAACTAAAGCAGCTATGGTTTGAATTTCTCCCAGCCCCATGAAGGCAGGGGCTTTTCAATAGGTTTAGTGATATCAAATGTAACAGTGAACAATCTATCGGAACCAATGCGACGCAAATTGTAGGTGAATGTTGAATTATTAATTGTGATCCACCAAACATTTGTAGATGCTGCAGGTATTGTTTTGACTGTTATTTGGTCTGCGGGAAAAACTGCGATGCCAGGCAAGCCACTATTTGTAGTTGTTCCTCCGTACATGGTTATGGCGTCATTTGTTCCATCCTCGTGTCGATGATCGTGTTTAAGCTCGATTCTGTCTTTCACCTTCGTTAATATCCAAGTCCTACTCCTGTTTTCGCCAACATTAAATGGAATCAATAATTGG
>JBILCS010000056.1:0-11429 GCA_044353005.1 Sediminibacterium sp.
TCAAAAAATAAATTTTAATCTTATGAGTTTAGAACTAGAAGTGATGTCTTTAATGAAAGACGCAATGAAAAATAAAGATGAAGCATTGTTAAGAGGGCTTCGTGCTATTAAAGCAGAAATCATTAAAGCAAAAACTGAACCAGGGGCCAACGGGGTTATTTCAGAGGATACAGAAATGAAATTATTACAAAAATTAGTGAAGCAACGAAGGGACTCATTGGCTATTTTTCAAGAACAAAATCGCGCTGATCTAGCTGATAAAGAAGCTGAAGAAATTGCAGTGATCGAAAAGTTTCTTCCAGTTCAAATGACCGAGGAAGCTGTGAAAGCTGCTGTAGAAGCTATTATAAAAGAATTGGGTGCCACTGGTCCTCAAGATTTAGGAAAGGTAATGGGGGTCGCATCTAAACAATTAGCTGGTAAAGCAGATGGTAAATTAATTGCAGCGGTTGCTAAAAATGCATTGACAAACTAATGAACTGGTTAGACTTATTAGCAGGTACGATCCTGATTGTAGCCTTATTGCAAGGATATCGAAATGGTTTGATAAAAGCCATTATTTCGTTTTGCTCTTTAATGATTGGCGTGGTGCTTGCTTTTCAGTTTGCAGGATTTGTAGCTAGCCAATTAAAAATATATACTAAAATCACTTCTTATTGGCTTCCATTTATAGCTTTCTTAATTGTTTTGCTAGGGGTCATGTTACTCTTAAGATGGATGACTGGGCTCTTACAACAAACTGCTGATTGGTTAATGCTAGGCTGGTTGAATAAACTACTAGGCATGGTCCTGTATATTTTAATATATGGCACAATTCTAAGCGCATTCATCTATTTTATGACTTTACTAGGGATTGTCGAAAAACCCACAATGGAAGCGTCTATGAGTCATAGCTATTTAGCCAAATGGTGGCCCTATTTTATGGCTAAATTGAGCGAATGGCTGCCTTTTATCAAACAAACATTGGGTCAATTTTCCAATCAAATACAACAAAAGGCATAATCAGCTGATTTAATCTGAAATAAGTATCTTTATAGCGACTACTTAATAGTTAAAATTTTATGGAATACGAAATACACAAAGAGGGCAAATTTGAATATGTAGAAGTAGGAGTGGGTCAACCACTGATGCTTTTGCATGGTTTATTTGGCGCATTGAGTAATTTCTCTGACCTCATAGAACATTTTAGACATACACATAAAGTAATCGTTCCCATTTTGCCATTATACGATCTTGATCTTTTGCATACCACTGTAAAAGGATTGGCTAAACATGTGCAACAATTCATTGACCATAAGGGCTATGATCAAATTCATTTGTTAGGTAATTCTTTAGGCGGGCATGTGGGGTTGGTCTATATCTTAAGCCACCCAGAAAAAATTAAAACATTGACCTTAACAGGGAGTAGTGGTTTGTTTGAGAATGCCATGGGTGATTCTTATCCAAAAAGAGGAGATTACGAATACATTAGAGCAAAGACCGCTGAAACTTTTTATGATCCAGCTGTTGCCACTAAAGAATTAGTAGACGAAGTTTTTGAAATTACGAATAGTAGAATTAAAGTGATCAAAATTATTGCTTTAGCAAAAAGCGCCATTCGTAATAATTTAGGCGAAGAATTGGGCCAGATCAAAGTGCCTACACTTTTAATTTGGGGTAAAAATGATAAAGTTACGCCTCCATTTGTAGCAGAAGATTTTCATAAATTGATTCCGAATAGTGAACTAGCTTTTATTGATCAATGTGGTCACGCGCCAATGATGGAAGTGCCTAATGCATTCAATGAAATTTTAGAGCAATTCTTAAAAGCACAAGCTTAATTAGTCTTATGCTAGCTGCAACCATTACTGTACAAGGGTTTCCCCTGCTTCATTTAGAAGATAAGGTGAGTTTTGCTTTACAGTGTATGGAGGATTTTGATGTGCAAGAATTAGCGGTAGTGAAAGAGGATTATTTTTTAGGGATCGTTCAAAAAGCAGACTTATTGGATACAGATGAAGCAGCTTCTTTAATGGTATTATCTGATCAGCTTAAAAAAATTATGATTGCAGATACAGCACATTTTTTAACTGCTTTAGACTTATTTGCAAAACATCAATTGAGTATTTTACCCGTAATGAATGAGCAACTGGAATGCATTGGAATGATTCCTCAAAAAAGTTTAAACGATGCCTTGGCTAAATTTTTAGGGGTTGATTCGCCTGGTGCTATTATCGTTTTATCTGTTGCACCATACCAATATTCACTAGCTGAAATGTCAAGATTGGTAGAATCCAATAATGCGCAAATTTTACAGCTGAATAGTTATTTTGACGAAACAAATGGGGCCATGATCATCACTCTAAAAATCAATAAAGATGAGGCGCAGGCTATCATTGCCACTTTCCAGCGTTACGATTATCAATTAGTACAATATTTTGGTAAAACACCTTTGCACAATGATATCGAAGCGCATTACCATCATTTAATGAATTATTTAGATGTTTAAATCTATTGGCTTCAAATGCCTAGTCCTTATTTTTATTTTCATTGGTCAAATTGGGTACGCGCAAGTTAAAATCAGTACCATAGAAATTATAGGCAATAAAAAAACTAGAGATTATATTATTAAAAGAGAATTGCCTTATAAGGTTGGGGACCTATTGGAAAAGAATGAGCTCGATTCACTCAATATCGTTGCGCAACAGCAGTTATTTAATACGGCACTTTTTTTAGAGACCAGTGTGTCTTCTGAAATACTTGATAGCAGTTCGGTTAAGATTAACATTCAATTAAAAGAACGTTGGTATCTTTTCCCATTACCTTATTTTAGATGGGTAGATCGAAATTTTAACCAATGGTGGACCGAACAAAAAAGAAGTTTAGATAGGGTGAACTATGGTATCAATTTTAGACAAGCCAATGCGACTGGCAACAATGATAAGTTAACGATTGGCTATATTACAGGCTATACACATCAAACTACAATTAGGTATCAATTGCCCTTTATTGACAAGCAATTGAAATATGGCATGGGGTTGGGTTTCGCACAGTTCAATCAAAGAGAATTGAATTACGCTACTGTAGGAAATAAACAGGTTTTTTTAAGAACAGAAGATCTTATACGTAAAGGATATAGGGTAAATACAAATTTAACCTATCGTCCCAATTTATTTGAAAGACATGCATTGCAAGTTGGAATAGGCAATGAATCCATATCAGATTCTGCCTTTGCGATTGCGCCCAATTTTTTACCGAATCATAAAAAATCATTTTCTTATCTAGATCTTAATTGGTCCTATTCAAAAATTCGTTTCGATTACAATGCTTATCCTACCAAGGGAGCTAGTACTGAAATTGCTTTATCTCAAAGATTTTCAAAAGAAAGTAATTTATCTGCTATTCAAATAAGACAGATCGTAGCAAAGCCTATTGCACCTAATAGATTTATTTTAGCGGAATCTTTGACTATTGGAAGAACGATGCAACAATCTAATTATTCTGATCGAAAATTAATGGGGTATGGATTAATGCAAATGAATGGGTTAGATTATTATGTAGTGGATGGCAACGCAGCAACCTTATTTAAAGCTGCAATACATCAAAGAATTGGGTCCTATACGATCATTAATCCTTTGACAAAAAAATTCCTCCCATCTGTTAAATATACTTTTTGGATAAAGGCTTTTACGCAATTAGGATATGTCTATAGTTCCGAAAAAAATAAGGCGAATCCATTGGCTAATAGTTTGTTAAGAACAGCTGGCATTGGCGTAGATCTTATTAGTATCTATGATTTTGTGTTAAATATGGAGTATAGTATCAATCAATTGGGGGACAAAGGATTATATTTGCACGGCGGAATTAATTTTTAACTTTGTTTCATGAATGTAGCTATTTACAGTAGAGGCGTCGACTTGGACCAGCAACAGTCTTTAAATGACTTGATTGCTGAATTACAAAAGCATGACTTCACCATTTATATTTATGCTGGGTTGATCCAAAAATTTAATTTGGTGACTGCGGCAGATAAAAAATCACTTATTGTATTTGAACATTCATCTGATCTACATAATAATATTGATTGTTTAATTTCTTTAGGTGGCGATGGAACAGTTTTAGATGCCATTACTTTAGTGGGCGATACCCTGATTCCAATTTTAGGGATTAATTATGGACGCCTTGGTTTTTTAGCAACAATTTCTAGGGACGAACTAGCTATCATGGTGGAGGCTTTAGTAAATCGTTCTTATGTCATTGATAAAAGATCTTTAATTCATATTGATAGTAACCTACCAATTTTTAAGGATGCACCATTTGCATTAAATGAATTTGCAGTTCATAAACGTGATACTTCTCCAATGATCAAGATTCACACTTTTTTAAATGGAGAATTATTAAATTCTTATTGGGCAGATGGATTAATCATTGCTACACCTACTGGCTCAACCGGTTATAACATGAGTTGCAATGGCCCAATTTTATTTCCTGACTCGTCTAGTTTTGTCATTACACCAGTAGCGCCGCATAATTTAAATGTACGCTCTGTAGTAGTTCCAGACAGTTCGGTGATTTCATTTGAAATTGAAGGACGAACAGAGGAATTGATTTGCGCTTTAGATGCAAGAAAAGAAATTGTGCCTATTGGCATTCAAATAGCAGTTAAGAGAGAAGCGTTCTCTGTGCATTTTATTAGATTAAATGAAAACAGTTATTTGTCTACCTTAAGAACTAAATTAACTTGGGGTTTAGATAAAAGAAATTAAGTATGTTAAAGCAATTTTATATTTTTTGTTTTTTGATTGCCATGATTCAAACGACTCAAGCACAGCACCTTCAATTGATTGAAAATAGAGGGGAGATTGGCGTGTTTGGAGGACGTTCTGGTTATATTGGGGATCTTGTTCCTGATATTTTATCCAATTATTATATGGCTGGGTTGTATTATAAAAAACAATACAATGATTATGCGGGTGTCAGATTAAATTATGAGAAAATAAAAATTGGATCAAACGATACGCTCTCTGCAAATATTTATGAGAAAAGAAGGGGGATGTATTTTTCGCGTGATTTTCATGATATAAGCTTACTTGGCGAATTTTATTTTTCAAGATTTTTACCAGACAGAAAAGGGTATCGATTCACTCCTTATTTAGGCATTGGAGCCGGCTATCTTTTTGAATCTAAAGCTTCAAAGTTTGGAATGGATAGTTTAAGTTCAATACTACTTCCCTTAAAAATTGACTCTGTTATTTTTCCAATAGTTACTCCAAGCAAAGGAGTCCTTTATTTGCCCCTTCAAGTTGGTTTTAAATATAATTTGACACAACGGTGGAATATTTTTGTAGAAGCGATGTATAGATTTACTTTAACAGATGCATTGGACTTCTTTCCAGATGACCAAATTCTAATCCATACTCAAAAAGTAGCAACAGGAAGCGATGTATATAAATACCAGGGTAGTCGTTCAGGGAAGGATCAGCTTTTCTCTTTAAAAGGTGGAATCTCTTACAATTTGATAAAAATTTATGGAGAAGAAAAATGGAAGCCGGGCAAAAAATCAAAATCAGCTGCCCTTAAAGAGAAGGGATCTAGCGAAAAAAAGCCCGGGTTTTTTAGTACACTCAAATTTAAGCGTAAATAACCTGTTGATTTTCTTAATTTTACAACATGGACAAATTGGATTTACATAGACTTCCCAAACATATTGCTATTATTATGGACGGGAATGGCAGGTGGGCCGAGGAACAGGGGCAGGATCGTTTATATGGTCATTATCATGGTGTTATCAGTGTTCGCAAAGTGGTGGAGGCGGCAACTGAAATAGGCATTCAATACCTTACTTTATATGCATTTAGTACGGAAAACTGGGATCGGCCAGAGGCTGAAGTGCTTGGTTTGATGTCCCTATTTGTAGATACAATAAGTAAGGAAGTACCAGATTTACATCAAAATAATATTAGGCTACATTTTATTGGCAACTTAGATCAATTGCCAGAAGAAGCACGCCAGGCCCTAGCCAGTGCAACCAATATAACCGCACAAAATACTGGTTTACAATTAGTTATTGCATTAAGCTATAGTAGCCGATGGGAAATTATCCAGGCTGCTAAGTCCCTTGCTGAGCAGGTTAAGGCAGGCAAATTGGATCCAATTCAGATAGATGAAGCCTGTTTTGTGCAATCTCTGTCTACCAAAGACTTCCCAGATCCTGAACTCATGATCAGAACCAGCGGAGAGTACCGAATCAGTAATTTTCTACTCTTTCAATTGGCCTATGCTGAGCTTTATTTTACGGAAACGCGTTGGCCAGCTTTTGGAAAAGATGCTTTTATTGAAGCGATTATGGCTTATCAGTCTAGAGAACGCCGATTTGGTAAAACTAGTGCTCAAATCAACCTAGATATATAAAATTATTAACTTGTTTTTTTGGCTTTTAACAAAGACTTTGAAATATTACGAGTAATTTGCGCCTCTTATAAATTATACATATATAGCCCACTAGCAGATGCAGAAATTGACCCAGTTTACTATAGGAATTCTCTCCTTACTTATCTTATCCACCTCTAGTTTTGCCCAAGACCAAAAAGGGCAGGATTCAGTTAGCCAGATCAATGTTAAGTTGCTGGGGATCTTAAATCAAAAAACACCTACTAAGTACAAGATTCGTGCTATTAAAGTCGTTGGTAACCAATTCTTTGACGAAAACTTATTGTTATCCTTATCCACGCTAAATGAGGGGGATGAAGTGACTTTGCCTGGGGGAGATAATTTTGCCAAAGCCATTCGAAAATTAATGGATCAAAATTATTTCAGTGATGTAAGTGTTTATTTAACAGATGTAAAAGGGATTGAAATTGATGTAGAAATCAATGTGGTGGAAAGACCAAGATTGTCTCGATTTAATTTCACAGGCATTAAAAAATCAGAGACAGAAGAACTTTCAGGTAAAACTGGTTTGACACCTAATAGAGTTGTCACTGACAATATGCGCATCACTGCGATCGAAGGCATTAAAAAATTCTATGCAGAAAAAGGTTTTCAAGATGCGAGTGTTCGTATTAAAGAAACAAAAGACTCAGTTCGTAAAAATCAATTAGTACTTGATTTTATTGTAACCAAAGGACCAAAAGTAAGAATCAATAATATCAATTTTGGGGGTAATCTAATTGAAGAAACTAAATTAAAGAAAAGCTTAAAAGAGATCCACGAAAAATCTCGCTTAACCTTATTTCCGGTGAATGACAAACCTGCCATTGTAAAAACCTCGCCATATACTTTTGATCAATATTTAAAAGAACGCGGTTACTTAACTTTTTCAAAAACAAAAAAAATATTAAACCCGTACGCAAGAATTGGTTTTTCTTCTTCAAAGTATGATATCAAAAAATACGACGAGAGTAAGGATAATCTATTGAACTACTATAATTCTTTAGGTTTTAGAGATGCAGTGATTGAAAGAGACACAATTTACCATAATGCGGTAGGGCATTTAAATATTGATATGCAAATCAAAGAAGGACGTAAGTATTTCTTTGGTAATATTAGCTGGAGAGGCAATACAAAATATCCTGATTCTGTTTTATCAAGTATATTGAATATTAAAAGAGGAGATATCTATAACAGAGAAACCTTTTTTAATAAATTAGGTAAAACGCCTACAGCAGAAGGAGGAGATATTAGTGGTATTTACCAAGATGATGGTTATTTATTCTTTAGCATCAACCCAATTGAGACTGCTGTATACAATGACACAATCGATTTTGAAGTAAGAATACAAGAAGGTCCTCAAGCAACTATTAAAACCATTCGTATTGCAGGTAACGAAAAAACGAAAGACTTTGTTGTACGTCGAGAAATCAGAACAGTACCAGGTGATAAATTTAGTCGTTCATTATTGATTCGTTCTCAGCGTGAGATTTCTCAATTAAATTATTTTGATCAAGAGAAAATTAAAATTGATCCTATTCCTAATCCAGAAGACGGAACAGTAGATATCAATTATGGTGTAGAAGAAAAATCAAGTGACCAATTAGAATTAAGTGCTGGATGGGGTGGTTTTATTGGATTGACTGGAACATTGGGGGTGACTTTTAATAACTTTTCGTCAAAAAATATTTTTACTAAGAAGGCTTGGGATCCATTGCCAATGGGGGATGGTCAAAAATTAAGTATCCGTTTTCAGAGTAATGGTAAAGCTTTTAGATCTACGAATTTCTCATTCACTGAACCTTGGTTTGGTGGTATCAAACGTAATAGTTTAACAGTAAGCGTTTATAATACAAAATTTGGACAAACCTTTGATCAATTGACAGGAATGTATGATCCAAACGCAGCTAATTCAAGGTATATTTCGACCACTGGTGCGACGGTTTCTTTTGGTCGTCAATTGTCATGGCCAGATGACTTTTTCTCTTTAAGTATGGGCGTGAACTACACACGTTATACTTTAAAGAATTATGCGATTGATCCATTTAACCTGCCAAATTTTGACAATGGTATTGTCAATAATTTAAACCTTAGAATTGCCTTACAAAGAACTTCTGTAGATCAACCTTTGTTTCCAAGAACAGGTTCTACTTTCTTATTAAGCGGTCAATTGACGCCTCCATATTCTATGTTTGATCCAAATTTCGCTTTAAAGCAAAATCCATACGAATTATTGGAGTACCATAAATGGCGTTTTAATGGAGAATGGTTTGTGCCATTAGGTAAACCAGCTGGGGAAGATCGTAACAAACAATTCGTGTTGAAGTTTGCTGCAAAATACGGCTTCGTAGGAAGGTACAATTCTGAATTAGCCATTTCTCCATTTGAGCGATTCCAGGTGGGAGACGCAGGTTTAAGCAATCAGTTTGCATTATTAGGTTTTGATATCATTGCACAAAGAGGTTATCCTGTTTACGAATCCTCTAATCCAAAAATCAATCCTGATCAACAATCTTCAAGACAAAAGTTTACCATTTTTAATAAGTATGCGGTTGAAATTAGATACCCATTAAGTTTAGCAGCAAGTAGTACCATTTATGCATTGGGCTTTTTTGAAGCAGCCAATGGTTGGTATAGTATGAAAGAATACAATCCATTTAAATTGAGAAGATCGGTTGGTGTGGGAATGCGTTTCTTCTTACCGATGTTTGGTTTGCTTGGATTTGATTATGGTATTGGTCTAGATCGTTTAGATGGAACCAATTCATTGAAGGATGCAGCTAGATTCACCTTTATGTTAGGATTTGAACCTGAATAATATCAATCCATTGCCACAAATAAATACCTCTATTATGAAATATAACAAATTGTTTTTATTGGGTGTTGTACTCCTTGGGTTATCCTTTACTGCACAAGCACAATCCAAATATGCAGTGATCAATACCAAGTATATTTTAGACAGAATTCCTGAATACAAGGAAGCGGATAAGAAATTAAAAGCCTTGGGTGATCAATGGCAACAAGAAATTGATGAGCAACAAATGATCTTGGACAAAATGTACAAGAACTATGAAGCAGAGCAGTTTATGTTGTCCGAAGATTTGAGAAAAAAGCGTGAAGATGAGCTGTTTATGAAAGAAAAGGCCTTGCGTGATCTGCAAAAAAAGCGATTCGGTTATGAGGGGGATTTGTTCAAGGAACGCCAAAAATTAGTGAAGCCTATACAAGACAGGGTCTATAATGCAGCTCAAAAAATGGCTACCGCCCGTTCGTATGACTTCATTTTAGATAAAAGTGAAGGAATTACCATTATATTTGCAGACCCTAAGTTGGATAAAAGCGACGATATTTTAAAAGAATTAGGGGTAATCAATAATTAAACAAACAAACAAAAATAGACATGAAGAAAGTTTTATTTGCAGCCATCTTGTTAGTGGCATTTGCTTTCGGTAACAGTGCGACTGCACAAACAAAAATTGGTTATTTCGATGACCAAAGCGTAATCGCTTTATTTCCTGGTATCCAAGAAAAATTAGATACAGTATTAAACTCTTATGCTAAGGATTCTTTACAAGATGAGTACAACTACACTTTAAAGGATTATCAAGTAAAAGATAGTATCTACAGAAGAGATTCAGTTGATTTGTCTAAAAGACCAAAGGCTTTACAAATGGCGACTGACGATTTAAATAAATTAAAATACAAGTTGATCAACTGGCAACAGTACCAACAACAGATGATGGAGCAAAAGCAAGAAGGCTTATTGTTACCTTACAGACAAAAAATTGCTCAAGCATTGAGTGAAGTAGTTGCAGAACAAAAATACAATTTGGTATTGAAGGCAGACGCTTTGTCTCCTTATGCTCAACCATCTATCGCTGATAACTTAACAATCCGTGTCGCTTTAAGATTAAAGCTTCCAGTTCCAAAGGATATCGAAGATGCGTTCAAGGCTGCGACAGGTGGTGCGGCTAAGCCAGCGACTCCAGCTAAAAAAGGATAATATTTTAACTAAAATAGTTTAATACACCTCGTTGTTTTACAACGGGGTGTATTAGTTTTACGAAAACAGGGAACACAAATTTTATGCAAGCACCCATTGGCGTTTTTGATAGCGGTTATGGTGGTCTAACCATCTTAAAAGAATTGAAGCAGCAATTGCCTCAATATGATTATATCTATTTGGGAGACAATGCTCGTGCACCCTATGGTACAAGATCATTTGATACCGTGTACCATTATACATTAGAAGCAGTTGAATGGTTTTTTAAACAAGGTTGTAGCTTAGTTATTTTAGCATGTAATACAGCATCTGCTAAGGCACTTAGGAATATCCAACAATTGGACCTGCCTCATATGGCACCAGATAAAAGGGTATTAGGTGTCATCAGACCTAGTTCAGAAATCTTAGGTACTTATTCTTTCTCGCATCACCTTGGTATTTTAGGAACAACAGGTACGATTCAGAGCGAGAGTTATCCTATTGAGTTGGCAAAATTTGCACCAGAGGCATCCATATTCCAACAAGCCTGCCCTATGTGGGTACCATTGATCGAAAATGGGCAACAAGATGGCCCAGGTGCCGATTACTTTGTACAGTTATACATTGACCAACTATTTGCCCAATCCTCCAAAATTGACACCGTATTGCTTGCCTGCACCCATTATCCATTAATGGAAAAAAAGATCCAAAGCTTTTTGCCAGAACATGTCAAATTAGTGACCCAAGGGGATATTGTCGCAAAGAGTTTAGCTACTTATTTGCAAAATCACCCCGAAATGGATCAAAAATGCAGCAAAAATGGTCAATTACAGTTTTTCACTACAGACAATCCTGCAAGCTTTGAGGAACAAGGAAGTTTGTTCTTTGGCCAAAAAATTGCGGCAAATCACACAGATTTAGCTTAAAAATTCAAAAAAAACCCTATTTTTGCCGTCCTTTCACAGCTAGTGGTATGGTGACTGCTATAAGAACGGATTTGAATATAAAGTATTAAACCTCAAGGGCAGATAGGAATAAT
>JBILCS010000057.1:0-11419 GCA_044353005.1 Sediminibacterium sp.
CATTTTGTTTTCCCTTACTCTTTGGTTTTTCAGATACACCCCGTTTGAATGGTTGCTGGTCTCCATTGGGCAATTTTGTCCTAAAAACTACCACTATTTTTTGGGGGAAATAGAATATGAATATATAGTAAATAATTTAAATATACAAAAAAAATGTATACTTAGCCCCGCCCTCAATTCGTTCTAGCAATTCTCAAAAAGCAGGATTGATGGCTTCGCCGTCATCCTGCAAATTTCTCTTTTACTAAAACTTATTGGATAGCCGGCTGCGTTGCACTTCGCCGTCATCCTAATGTGCTCTTTTACCAAAGCCTTTCAAAAAAATGCTTCGCATTCTTTTGGCTTTTTTCATACGCCCATGCTTACAAGAGCGAGCTCTTGACGCCTGT
This sequence comes from Sediminibacterium sp., assembly GCA_044353005.1. Lineage (GTDB taxonomy): Bacteria > Bacteroidota > Bacteroidia > Chitinophagales > Chitinophagaceae > Sediminibacterium. The sequence continues at coordinate 390 of JBILCS010000057.1, forward strand.
CCGCATGAAAAAAGCCTGTCACTTTCGTGACAGGCTTTGCAGAGAGGAAGGGATTCGAACCCCCGATACGTTGCCGCATACACGCTTTCCAAGCGTGCTCCTTAAACCACTCGGACACCTCTCTTTGAGGATTGCAAATGTAAAATAAATAATTGGTTTTTTAGAGATTACTCAATCCAAATAGCTTTTCCGCATTGCTTGTTGTGATAGCTGCAATCTCATGTAAAGGCAGTGACTTTATTTCTGCTAATTTCTTGGCTACTTCTAGCATATAAGCTGGCTCATTGGTTTTACCTCGATAAGGCACTGGGGCTAAATAAGGCGCATCGGTTTCTAAAACTAAGTATTCCATAGGGATATCGTTTATTGCTTCAGCTACTCCAGCGTTCTTGTAAGTCAATACACCACCTAAACCTAAATGAAATCCCATACCAATAATTTGTTCTGCAGATTCCTTGCTACCGCTAAAACAATGAAAGACGCCGCGCAATCCTTTTTTTGCAAAAGGCTTTACCGCTTCTATTGTTTCCCCCATGGCATTTCTTGTATGAATCGCAATTGGCAATTGCAAATCTACTGCCCACTGCATTTGTGTTTCAAAAACAAATTGTTGCTCTTTTACAAAAGTTTTATCCCAATAAAAATCAAAACCAATTTCTCCAATGGCAATGAATTTTCTTTTTCCAATCCAATCTTCCACTAACTTTAATTCTTCTTTATAATTTTCCTTGACATAACATGGATGCAAGCCCATCATGGCAATACAATGTGCTGGAAAATCTGCTTCCACTTTCAACATCGCATCCAATGTGGTGCTGTCAATTGCGGGCATTAGAATTTTATCGACACCAACTGAAACAGCGTTTTTTATAACTACATTTAAATCTGAAGTTAATTCCTCCGCATAAACATGTGCGTGTGTATCAATAAAATGCATAATCAACTGGTTTAAAGCACAAAAAAAGGACTTTTTTAATGAACCACATACTAAAAGACATTATTTATGCGTTTATGAATGAAATTACTAACCCATCCCTTTATTGGATGTAAACTTTGTTTTTTATAGGGTACGGATTATACAGCCGGGGTTTCTACCCTGGCTTTTTTGTTAAAAGCGTTTTATGGCAATTATAAAGCTTTAAATTGATACCCTAGTTTGGAAAAATGTGCCAAAACTTTAGGCAATGCAATACGCAATCGATCCATCGCTTTTGCACTATCATGAAAAACAACAATGGATCCCGGTCCCGCATGTTGAATCACATTTTGCGCAGATTGTTCACCCGTAATGGTGGTATCAAAATCTCCACTCAACACATCCCACATCATAATTTGCTGCGGTAAAGCAGGATCTAAACGCAAGGCTTTTATTTGCGAAAAAGAAATCCTACCATAAGGCGGTCTAAATAAATTGGAATTTATAACCTTTGTTGCTTCTCGAATATCGGCGATATAATTTTCGGTATTATTTTTCCAACCATTCATATGGTTTTGTGTATGATTCCCAACCACATGGCCTGCTGCAAGTATTACATCATAAATTTCGGGATACAATTGCACGTTTTTACCAATGCAAAAAAAACTTGCTTTAGCATTGAAATTTGATAATTGTTCCAGTACAAATGGCGTGGCTTCGGGATGAGGGCCATCGTCAAAACTTAAATAAAGCACCCTATCTTGATTGGGCTTTCGCCAAATACAAGACCTATAAATAAGCCTTATCCAAAAGGGTGTTTTAATGAAATACATACCCAAAGATAAATGGTTCTTTTGCCCGTTTGCAACTTATCTTTGTAAAAATAAATTGCACATGGAAAATTCGGCTGATCAAATGGTAAGAGTTAGGTTCGCCCCCTCTCCCACCGGTGGTTTACACTTAGGTGGCGTTCGTACAGTTTTATTCAATTATTTATTTGCAAAAAAATACAAGGGTCAATTTATATTAAGAATTGAAGATACCGATCAGTCTCGTTTTGTTCCAGGCGCTGAACAATATATTTTAGACACCCTTGCTTGGTGTGGAATGACGCCAGACGAAAGTCCTATTCATGGTGGCGCTTATGGTCCTTATAGACAAAGTGAGCGCAAACCAATGTATAAACAATATGCCAATCAATTGATTGAACAAGGTAATGCCTATTTTGCTTTTGATACGGCCGAAGAATTGGATGCAAAAAGAAAAGAGATTCCAAATTTTCAATACAATCGTGCCACAAGAATGGGCATGAAAAATTCTTTGAGTTTGCCTGCGGCAGAAGTGACGCGTTTACTCAATGAAAATATCCCTAATGTAGTGCGCATTAATATGCCAGATTCAGAAGAACTAGTTTTTGAAGACTTGATTCGTGGCGAAGTGAAATTTGACACCAGCATGGTGGATGATAAAGTCTTATTGAAAGCGGATGAAATGCCCACTTATCATTTAGCGGTGGTGGTGGATGATTTTTTAATGAAAATTACCCATGCCTTTAGAGGTGAAGAATGGTTGCCTAGTGCGCCTGTTCATATTTTAGTTTGGAAAAATTTATTTGGCCTAGATAAGATGCCTCAATGGGCACATCTACCCTTGATTTTAAAACCAGATGGCAATGGTAAATTAAGTAAGCGTGATGGGGACCGATTAGGTTTTCCGGTGTTCGCAATGGATTGGAAAGATTCAAATACCAATGAAACCACGATTGGATTTAAAGAAAGAGGATTCTTACCAGCAGCATTTGTGAACTTATTAGCCATGTTGGGATGGAATGACGGAACAGACCAAGAACTATTTTCATTAGACAGTTTGATTGAAAAATTTAGTTTAGATAGAGTGCACAAAGGAGGTGCTAAATTTGATTACGAAAAAGCGAAATGGTTTAACCAAGAGTGGCTCAAACAATCCGACAATGCCTATTTAGCAAATTTAGTAGCGCCTTATTTTGAAGCTGCAAAAATTGAAATCCATGAACCAAGTTATTTGGTAAAAGTGATAGGACTCGTGAAAGAACGTTGTCAGTTATTATCAGACTTCATTCCTCAATCATCCTTTTTCTTTGCTGCACCAACCGAAATAGATACGGCATCCATCCTGCCAAAATGGGATCCAGCAAAAACAGCATTTTTTACATCGGTAATGGATGCATATAGAAATCAGGCGATACCCAATGACACAACTTTATTGGAAACGCATTTTAAAACATTGGCAACCGAACAAGGCCTTAAACCTGGTGATTTAATGTTGCCATTCAGGATCATGCTAGTTGGCGGTAAATTTGGCCCAGGCGTTTTTGATATCGTAGCCAATATTGAAACCCAAGATGCAGCAAAACGTATCCAATACTGTTTGGATTTGTTGTCAAAAAATTAATGTAAATTGTAGTAGATGCAAACAGAAAGACCCATAAGAGTTTTAGTCGCTAAAGTTGGCTTGGATGGTCATGATCGTGGCGCTAAAGTCATTGCCACTGCATTAAGAGATGCAGGCATGGAAGTGATTTATACTGGACTCAGACAGAGCCCCGAAATGGTGGTTCAAGCAGCCTTACAGGAAGATGTAGATGCCATTGGTATTAGTATTTTATCCGGCGCGCATATGACCGTGTTTCCTAAAGTATATCAATTGATGGTAGAGAAAGGATTGAAAGATGTACTACTTACAGGGGGTGGTATCATTCCAGAAGAAGACAATAAAGCATTACAAGATATGGGTATTGGTCATTTATTTGCGCCTGGCACCAACACGACAGATATTGCAGCCTACATTAAAAAATGGGTTGCTGAAAACAGAAAGTCCTAAGGCTCTTTTTTATTATTTATTTTAATTCATTACAATTTTATTCATAAAAAATTAACGTCTATGTCTTTTCAAACTTTGTTTACTAAAATGGAAGATCATACTTTGATCATTACCATCAATCGACCAGAGAAATTAAATGCATTGAACCAACAAGTCATTCAAGACTTAGACGCTGTATTTAATCGAGTGTATAAATTTCCAGAAATCAAATCGGTAGTCATTACAGGTGCGGGACTAAAGAGTTTTGTGGCTGGTGCAGATATCAAAGAATTTGAAGCATTGTCAAAGGCCGAAGCAACCGCCTTGGCTAAAAGAGGGCAGGATGTGTTTTTTAAAATCGAAAATTCGCCTAAGCCAGTAATTGCTTGTGTGAATGGATTTGCATTAGGTGGTGGATGCGAGTTAGCAATGAGTTGTCATTTTATCATTGCATCAGACAATGCTATTTTTGGACAGCCCGAAGTGAACTTAGGCATTATGGTAGGTTATGGCGGATCTCAAAGATTGACTCAAAAATTAGGTAAAGCCAGGGCTATGGAACTAGTGATTACAGGTAACAATATCAAAGCCGAACAGGCATTACAATATGGCTTAGTGAATTATATAGTGCCTCAAGCCGAATTACTAGACAAAGCATTCTCCTTACTAGCTGCTGCACATGCCAAAGCGCCATTAGCCATCGCTAACTCTATTAAAGCTGTCAATGCTGCCTGGGATGAGTCTGTCAATGGATATGAAGTGGAAGCCAATTTATTTGGCGATTGCTTTATCACTGCAGATTGCAAGGAAGGTATCCAAGCCTTTATTGAAAAAAGAAAACCGCATTTTACAGGGCATTAACCCCTTTTTTACCTGAATTTAATAGTCCTAACTGACCCAATTTTATAATTGCTGTCATACCTTTGCGGTATTAAATCTGCAAGTATGGAATATAGAATCGAGAAAGACACCATGGGTGAAGTCAATGTACCAGCTCATGTTTATTGGGGTGCACAAACGCAAAGAAGTATCGAGAATTTTAAAATTGCACAAGACATCAACAGGATGCCTAAAGAAATTATTAAAGCATTTGCTTATTTAAAAAAAGCAGCTGCCTTGACTAATTTTGATGCAGGTATTTTACCTAAAGAAAAATGTGATTTAATTGGTCAAGTATGTGATGAAATTCTTGCAGGTCAATTAGACGACCAATTCCCATTGGTAGTATGGCAAACAGGCAGTGGCACACAAAGCAATATGAATGTGAACGAAGTGATTGCTTACCGTAGTCATGTGCTTCAAGGTGGCAATTTAAATGATAAAGAGAAATTCTTACATCCTAACGACGACGTGAATAAATCACAGTCTTCTAATGATACTTTCCCAACTGCGATGCACATTGCAGCCTACCAAATTTTAAAAGAAGTGACCATCCCAGGTATCACTACTTTAAAAAATACTTTGGATGCAAAGAGCGCAGCTTATATGCAGATTGTTAAAATTGGTCGCACCCATTTTATGGATGCGACTCCTTTAACATTAGGACAAGAAATAAGTGGATACGCAAGCCAGTTAAAACATGGGTTAAAAGCCATTCACAATACATTAGATCATTTAAGTGAATTGGCCCTTGGAGGAACAGCTGTGGGAACAGGTATCAATACACCAAAAGGTTATTCAGAAAATGTTGCTAAGCATATTGCCCATCTTACCGGATTGCCATTTGTAACTGCCGAAAATAAATTTGAAGCACTTGCAGCACACGATGCGATTGTAGAAGCGCATGGTGCATTAAAAACAGTTGCTGTAAGCTTAATGAAAATTGCCAACGATGTGCGCATGTTGTCCTCTGGACCTCGCTCTGGTATTGGAGAAATTTTTATTCCAGACAACGAACCAGGTTCTTCCATCATGCCAGGTAAAGTGAACCCTACTCAATCAGAAGCATTGACGATGATCGCGGCTCAAGTAATGGGCAACGATGTAGCCATCAATGTGGGTGGATCGATGGGGCATTTTGAATTGAATGTATTCAAGCCAGTGATGATTTATAATTTCTTACACAGTGCAAGATTGATTGGAGATGGCTGCGTTAGCTTCAATGATAAATGCGCTATCGGCATCGAACCAATCGAAGCGAATATCAATAAGCATGTGAACAATAGTTTGATGTTAGTGACCGCACTCAATACGAAGATTGGTTATTATAAATCTGCTGAGATTGCACAGAAAGCACATAAAGAAGGTACTACATTAAAAGAAATGGCTGTGAAATTAGGATACGTTACTCCAGAAGAATTTGACGCTTGGGTGATTCCGAAAGACATGGTAGGATTGTAGAGCAAAGAATTTGGACCTATTAAAATAGTGGTATAAAATATACTATTCCGTAGCGAACGTTTTTAGTGAGCCTAGGGATAGGTATATTTTCTACCACTATTTAGTTTTCAGAGCCTACAAGGAATAAGTATATTTTAATAATACTTTAAAAGTAGAATATATACTATTCCGCAGCGATCGTTTTTAGAGAGCTAGGAATAAGTATATATTCTACTTTTTTTACAAAAAATCTTAGTGTACTCTTTCTCCGTTAGAGTAGGTCTTCAAGACTTTAATTTGTAAGATACTATCTGTAGGGACTTTCATTAAGTCTTTATCGAGTAAGATGAAGTCGGCTTTCTTGCCTACTTCTAAAGAGCCTACTTGCTTTTCCATACGGTTGGCTTTCGCGGCCCATATGGTCATTCCACGAATGGTTTGTTCGCGCGTTAAGGCGTTCTCCATTTGAAATCCACCTGTTGGAAATCCTTTGGCATCCTGTCTAGCCACCGCAGCTAAAAATGTTTTGAATGGATTGATTTCTTCTACGGGAAAATCTGTACCCAATGGTAACCATCCATTTTGATTCAATAATTGTTGAAAAGCATAGCCACCTTTTAATCGCTCAGCACCTAGTCTTTCCCCAGCCCAATACATATCACTTGTCGCATGCGTAGGTTGCACAGAAGGTATGATGCTGTATTTTCCAAAATAATCAAAATCAGCTGGATTTAAAATTTGTGCATGTTCAATGCGCCATCTTTTATCATTCTTCCCTTTTAAATATTTCTCATACACTTTTAAAACAACTCTGTTTGCACTATCTCCAATGGCATGGGTACACATCTGAAAATCTGTGTTGATTAATTTAGCTGCCACTGAATCAAAATGCGCTTGACTACTCAATAAGAACCCACCCCAGCCTGGTTGATCCGAATAATGCGCTAGTAATGCGGCGCCTCTTGAACCAAGTGCGCCATCTCCATATACTTTCACGCCTTTCACCATTAAACGATCCGTAGTATATCCACCGTTGGTAAAATAAGAAGAAGTATAAGAACTTGGCTTGTCACTTAACATGACATACAAGCGCATTTTTAGATCATTGCTTTTTTGCAAAGTATCAATCATATCAATATCGTTTGGACTTAATCCACAATCTGTAATGGTGGTTAATCCTGTTGCAAAACAATTTTTTTGTGCCGATGTCAACCAGTTTTTATAATCCTCCTTTGTTGGTGCTGGAACATTTCTTTCTACCACGCCTACTGCATTGTCTATTAATAAACCAGTCAGCTTTCCGCCTGCTACTACAAAGTCGCCTCCTTCCATTGTCTGACCTGCTTGTACCCCAGCAATCGCGAATGCTTTTTCATTGGCAATACTTGCATGACCATCCACACGTTCTAATAACACTGGACGATCAGGAAATAAGGCATTCAATTCCGCATTGGTAGGAAATGCTTTGCCAGGAAATCTATTTTGATCCCATCCTCTTCCACGAATCCATCCATTACCCGGATGTGTTGCCACAAATGCTTTCACACGATCCAACACTTCTTCCCATGAATTTGCAAACATTAAGTCTACTGCATATAAAGATTGACCGTATCCTAGAAAGTGCGCATGCGCATCTATAAAACCTGGATACACTGCAGCGCCTTTTGCATCCACCACGCTATCGGCTTGATAGTTTTTTAAAATATCGTCGTTGGTACCCACTGCTACAATTTTGCCATCCTGCACTGCCATGGCTTCTGCGACTGCAAAATTTTCATTGACTGTATAAATTTGTGCATGGTGCACGACTAAGTCTACTCTTTGATTGATACATGAACTGAATAATACAACAATGGCAATCGCAAATAATTGACGCATGGGATTTAATTTAGAATAATAAAAATAAGGAAATAAAACTAGTTCAACAATTCACAAGGCTTAAGACCTGTATGTTTTTTGAAGGCAGCAGAAAAATGGGAGATGGATGAGTAGCCTAATAAAGCAGACACATCAGTCACACTCAAAGATTTCTCGTACAATAAATATTTTGCATGCTCCATTCTTTGCTGTTGGTAGAAATCAAAAATGGTGGTACCAAAAACCTCTTTAAAGCCTTTCTTTAAATAGCACTCGTTCATGGCTACTTTACGGCTCAATTCCTTAATGGTAATAGGATCTCCAATATGTTGTAATAAAATCTCTCTTGCTAAATAGATACTTTCTTTACCACGATCATCTGATAAGAATTTACATGCAAAGCCTTCTTCTTTTTCATCTACGATGCATTCTAGACTAAATAAAAGGAGTTCATGAATTTTTGCATTGATAAAAATATTTTCCAAAGATCCTGTGTAGCTATAGTTTAACAATGAATCCAATGTACCGCGCTTACGCATACACAATGGAAATGTTTTTACAAAAGCATTAGGATGTTTGAAAGCAAGCACTTCATCTTTGCGATTATTCAACTTTACGTTATGTACAAATTGATGTAAAAATGTAGAAGTAAAATGAAATGAAAAAACATCCACGGTTCTGAGTGGACCCGCACAATCTTCGGTTGGCAATTGACTGCAATTACCACATAATTTATTTTCACAATAACGATTCCCTGAAATACAAAATCTAAGTTCTAAATAATTATCAGTAGGACGTTTTGCATTGTAGTGATATATGAACATGCCAGTATCCTCTAGTTCTGCAGGTGCCTGTGAATAATAACGATGGATGGTGTACTGTGTAGAGCCAGGAATGAGCTGTTCTTTTTGGTACAACAAAGCCATGCCAGCAAAGCCGTTGGGCTGGTTCACTTGTTTTAATATGTCGTTGGCTACCATCATTGAAATGCAAATTTAAACTATAAACAACAAATGGAATAAAAAGGTTCAAAAGATGACCTTAAAATGACGCAAAATAAGCCCCAAAATTGACTCCTTATTTAAAAATTATATTGCCCTAGTCAATCCTATTTTGAAATCGATTTAAAGGCCATTTTTAGCCTCATTTTTGGACGCTGCACAATGAGCCTAAGCATCTTTATGGGGATAACTATAGCGGCTTAAATACGGCTTAAAAGAAGATAAATTTCTTAAATTTGTATGCGTTCAAAACGCCCTACAAAACAAAAAATTCGCATCCATTATGTCAGAAGATTTACAACACCCAGATTCGGCCGAAAACAAGAACTATGGCGCCGATAGTATCCAGGTATTAGAAGGATTAGAAGCCGTTAGAAAACGTCCTGCCATGTATATTGGCGATGTGGGCATGAAAGGTTTACACCACTTAGTATATGAAGTCGTAGATAACTCTATTGATGAAGCTTTAGCTGGTTATTGCTCTAATATCGAAGTCGCTATTCATACAGATAATTCAATCAGTGTTCAAGACAACGGTCGTGGTATCCCAACTGCGATGCATACTAAAGAAAAAAGGTCTGCATTAGAAGTGGTTATGACGGTATTACACGCCGGTGGTAAATTTGATAAAAACACTTACAAGGTGTCTGGTGGATTGCACGGTGTGGGTGTAAGTTGCGTAAATGCATTGAGTACAAAATTACTAGTGACAGTTCAACGTGAAGGCAAAATATTTGAGCAAGAATACTGTATTGGAGCGCCACAATATGCAGTAAGAGAAGTAGGTACAAGCGATAAGACTGGCACTAGAGTGCACTTCTGGCCTGATACAACCATTTTCCAAGAAACTGTTTACCGTAGAGAAATCTTAGAAGGTCGTTTACGTGAATTGTCTTATTTGAATAAGCGCATTACGATCACATTGACCGATTTAAGAGAATTAGATGAAGCAGGCGCACCTTATGTGAGCCATTTTTATAGCGAAGGAGGTATCATTGAATTTGTACAAATGTTGGATAAGAACGGAAATAGAAATCCAATTATCTCTCAACCTTTGTATGTAGAAGGTTTAGACGAGGCGTCCAATGTCATGGTAGAAGTTGCATTGACTTATAATGATGATTTTAAAGAAAACATTTTCTCTTACGTTAATAATATCAATACCATTGAAGGTGGTACTCACGTAACTGGTTTTAGAACTGCCTTAACACGTGTGTTCAAAAGCTACGGTGACAAAGAAGGTTTATTTGAAAGAGCAAAAGTCACTGTGGAAGGGGATGACTTTAGAGAAGGCTTAAGTGCGATCATTTCTGTGAAAGTACCTGAGCCACAATTTGAAGGTCAAACCAAGACTAAATTAGGAAATAGCGAAGTGAGTGGTGTGGTTCAAACAACGGTTGCTCGTGCTTTAGAAGCGTATTTAGAAGAAAACCCGAAGGAAGCAAAATACGTAATTTCTAAAATTGTACTTGCTGCTCAAGCCCGCGTTGCTGCTAAGAAAGCACGTGATATGGTACAAAGAAAGACGGTACTTTCTGGTGGTGGTTTGCCTGGTAAATTAGCAGATTGTTCTGAGCGTGATCCTGAAAGATGTGAATTATACCTTGTCGAGGGAGACTCTGCAGGTGGCACTGCTAAACAAGGTCGTGAAAGATCTTTTCAAGCGATCCTGCCTTTGCGTGGTAAAATATTGAACGTAGAAAAAGCAATGGAACATAAGATTTATGAAAATGAGGAGATCAGAAATATGTATACTGCATTGGGCGTGACAGTGGGAACTCCTGAAGATCCAAAAGCATTGAACATTGTTAAATTACGATATCATAAATTAATCATCATGACCGATGCCGATGTGGATGGATCGCATATCGCCACATTGATTCTTACATTCATCTTTAGGTATATGAAAGAATTGGTTCAAAATGGCTATGTCTACATTGCGCAGCCGCCATTGTATTTAGTAAAAAAAGGTAAGGATCAAGAATATGCTTACTCCGAGGAGCAAAGAAAAGGCTTGGTAACCAAATTAGGAGGCGGAAATGATAGTTCTGTAACAATTCAAAGGTATAAGGGTCTGGGTGAGATGAACGCGGACCAAT
>JBILCS010000008.1:0-35878 GCA_044353005.1 Sediminibacterium sp.
CATTCAACAATATCCTTGATGATTTTTAAACAATTTGCCCAAATTAAATCTGCACTATTAGCCATTTCTTAAATCTAACCCTTTAAACGTGAATAAGTGATAATATTTCTCCGTAGACTAATTTCTAGTAAACCGGTATGCGAATATGAGATGTTTCTGTTGAAAAAAAAACTTTTTTTTTCCGTTTTTTTTACATGTCTCAAATACGCCTATACTTGGGGTCTTCTATCCGTTCAGTCAGGCGTTCAAGGTAGATACTTTTTCTTAACAATGGGTCTTTTATCCACTTATTTTTTTTCAAAAAAGGACCCAAAATATGGGCCTAGCTCCTGGCCAGGAATTGTTTTGATTCAGCCCCAAACAGTTATGAGCAAATATGACTACCTTTAGAGCTATAAATCATACTATGAGCTACGAATTAGTCGGCAAATTGATTGCCAAATACGAGACAATACAAAGAAAAGAGACTTTTAAAACAAGAGAATTTGTGATTGAGAAGTCAGAAGATATCAATGGCAAAACCATCACGAATTACGTAAAATTTCAATGTGTTCAAGACAGAACTGCCATGCCTGACCGATTCAATATCGGGGATACGGTGAAAGTCCTTTTTAATATCAAAGGTTCTAAGTGGAACAAGGACGGAAAAGACAATTATATCACCAATTTAGATGCTTGGAGAATGGAAGCAGTTGCCCTAGGTGGTAATGTGGCTCCTTCTGATGCTGGCGCCTATTTTGATATGCCTGCTGGGGATCCAGCTGAGGGCAGCGACGACTTGCCTTTCTAGAATAGTGTAGACCTATATAAAAGTCTCAAGCATTTTTTTAGGATAAACACCTAACCCCTATGCAAACAACGATACAATTAAAAATAACGCCAGCCGACGCAGCCAATGCGTCGGTTTTATTAGTGGCTATAGCACAGGATCTCGGTCGCTCAGTTAGCCAGATCAATGGCTATCATATTTTGAAGCAATCTATTGACGCTAGAAGCCGTCAACAGGTATGGATGAACTTAACGCTTCAGGTTTTCATAGATGAGCCTATTTCCGATCGAGACATCGAACCCTTTCTTTTCCCTATCCTTCCAAAAAATGCGAAAGAAGTCCATATTATTGGCGCTGGACCTGCGGGCTTATTCGCAGCCCTAGAATGTATTCAATTAGGCTTAAGACCAATTGTCTTAGAAAGGGGTAAAGATGTGCGTTCTAGACGTAGGGACTTAGCAAGATTGAATAAGGAAGGCATTGTGGATCCTGAAAGTAATTATTGCTATGGTGAAGGAGGTGCAGGGACTTATAGCGATGGTAAATTATATACCAGAAGCAACAAGAGAGGCAGTATCGAAAAAATCTTACGCCTATTTTATCAGTTTGGTGCAGATGAAACAGTTTTGTATCAAGCCCATCCACATATTGGCACCAATAAACTACCTCAAATTATCACCGCCATGCGGCTCCAAATTGAAGCAGCTGGTGGGCAGGTATTGTTTGAAAAAAAATTGGTTGATTTTGATATTGAAAATGGCAGTATCCATCGCATTCATTGTGCAGATGGTTCCGATTATCAAGTGGAAGCCATTTTATTAGCAACAGGCCATTCGGCGCGTGATATTTTTGAACTGTTGCATAAAAAGCAAGTGCTGATTGAATCAAAACCTTTTGCTTTAGGGGTGCGCGTGGAGCATCCTCAAAATATAATTGATCAGATTCAATACCATTGCTTGACAAGAGACCCCAACCTTCCTCCTGCAGCATATAGCTTGGTGGAGCAAGTGAATGATCGCGGCATATTTAGTTTTTGTATGTGTCCAGGTGGGATCATTGCGCCTGCAGCTACCGCACCAGGAGAAATTGTGGTGAATGGATGGAGCCCTAGTAAAAGAAATAATCCATACGCCAATAGTGGTATGGTGGTACAAATAGATTTACCTACAGCAGCAAAATTTTTAAAGCAGGCTACTAAAAAAGATGTGGATTTAAATCATCCGCTTATATTATTGGAGTTTCAACAATATGTAGAACATCAAGCATTTAAAAGTGGTGGCGGATTGCAAGTGGCCCCTGCTGCAAGACTAGTAGATTTTTGTACCCATAAATTATCAAGTGATTTGCCTGATGCAAGTTATTTACCGGGCTTACACGCCGCTGACTTAAGTGATGTGTTACCAAAATTTGTACACGAAACTTTACAAAATGGATTTATGGCATTTGGTAAAAAGATGAAAGGCTATTATACAAACGATGCCATTGTGGTGGCAACAGAAAGTAGAACCTCTTCCCCAGTTAGGATACCTAGAGATGCAGATAGTTTCCAGCATCCTCAAATTAAAAATTTATATCCATGTGGCGAGGGTGCAGGCTACGCAGGCGGAATCGTAAGCGCCGCAATGGATGGCCAGAAACTAGCACAAAGCATTGCGGCGCAATTGAAATAAGATTGTATAAAGATTAATCTTCTGGCTTGTCTTTTTTACTAATCAATAATCCGTCTTGTATTAATTTATTTTGTTTAAAGGAAGCCAATTCTTTAGCCAAGTTTCCATTTACATCTCTTGATAAACTGAGTTGAGGCTTGCCTGCATTCACCCAAGCAGTATACCAAAAATCGGCAATCATATTCGCTGAAGCAATTAATTGAACATTCACTGTATTACCTAAAGCTTTTGCATAGGCTTCTGCAAATGGCTTTGTATAAGATTTCACTTCTTTGCCATAACGCATTTGATTGCGGTACTTGGTCTCAGGCGTAAATTGCTTTGTGACTTCTGTTTCGATCGCTAACATTTGTGGTACCAATAAATGTGCTTTACGAATATCTATCCAAAGTGCTTGAGCAGGATTTTTTACATACTTTGCTTGATGCGGATTGTACAACATAAACTGGTCTAAATTAATTTCAGGAATAAAAGTCTCCCACAAAGAATGTAATCCTTTTTGTCCAGTCAATTGTCCATCATAGTTCATGGTGGTATGCAAAGGCACATGTAAGTCTGCCACATAATGCCCAAGATCTGCAGCATAAAATAAAATACTGTCTTTATTGTTGGATTTAAATGCAGCAGTTAAATTGTCTAATTGTACCATCGCATTATAAGGACCCCATCCCCATTTAATTAAACTATCCTTACCATATTTTTTTACAGCAGCTTCCCATTCAAATGGCATTTCATTTGCAGCATTTGGACCATAGGCTTCTAAATCTATAAAGTGTTTGGTATCTTCTGTTTTGTCCTTGTTTCTTCTAATATCTGGACGCGGTGCGTTCGCCACTAAATTGTCCATATCCGAATAGAAAAAGCTACGCATTGGTTCTGGTAAATTATACACAGCAATCTGATGGATAGTTCGGTGTACTAGGAATCCCCAGCTTGAAAGACCTACTAAGGCCACTAATAAAAAAACATTGAGCACCGATTTTTTTGAGTACATAATCTAAATATTTAGACAAATATAACCCAATATCCCGAGCATATATTCGCTTAAGGCCCCCTTTTGCCCGTTCGTAATAAATGAGGCCTTTGAAGTTCTTAAATCATTGTAATTTTATGTCAAATTAAATTTCATGGAGCCATTATTAAGTTTATCCCATTTGGTGAAACATTATGCCGATCAAAAAGCGGTGGATGATATTAGTTTCGACATTCAAAAAGGCAGCATTTTTGGCCTACTCGGGCCCAATGGTGCAGGTAAAACAACCTTACTAAGAATGATCACGGGCATCTTTTACCCAGATGCCGGGGAGATTAAATTAGATGGCAAACATTTTGATCCATTATTAGATATCCGTGAGATTGGTTATATGCCAGAAGAACGTGGCCTCTATAAAAAAATGAAAATTGGAGAACAAGCTTTGTATTTGGCGCAACTAAGAGGTTTATCCAAAGCAGATGCGATGGAAAAAATCAAATACTGGTTTGGGAAATTTGAAATGCAAAGCTGGTGGAATAAAAAAGTAGAAGATTTAAGTAAGGGAATGAGCCAGAAATTGCAATTTGTCATCACGGTATTGCACGAGCCTAAATTAATTATTTTGGACGAACCATTTAGCGGGTTGGATCCATTGAATGCTAACTTAATTAAGGATGAAATTTATGCTTTAGCAAAAAAAGGGGCAACCATTATATTTAGTACCCATCGTATGGAACAGGTAGAAGAAATTTGTGACCATATTGTACTTGTAAACTTAGGAAAGAAAATTTTAGATGGCACTGTGGCTGATATAAAGCAACAATATAAAGAATACATTTTTTCCATTGAAACCAGTCATCCTGAATTAATAAAAGACAATGCCCTATTCAGTATTATAGACAAAGCAGATAAAAATCCTAATAAGATTTTAGTTAAACTAAGCAATGCTGTTGCGTCCAATGAGGTCTTAAAATACTTGATTGAGCAAAATATTCCTATTATCAGTTACAATGAAGTGCTACCTAGCTTAAACGATATTTTCATACAATTGGTAGAAGATACCCACGCAAAAGCTAGGGCTTTTCAAAACATTTAAATACCATCCACTTAGATTATTAAAAAATAACTTAGTTCATACTCAAAAAATATTTTATGCATAAGATTTGGATCATCATACAAAGAGAATACACTAGCAGGGTAAAAAATAAACGCTTTTTATTGGTCACTTTTTTAGTCCCCATCTTAATGGTAGGATTGATTGTAGGATCTGCCTATTTTTCATTTAAAGGTACCGAAGAACGTAAAATTGCAGTGGTGGATCCAAATGGCTTTTTTAAGGATAAACTAAAAAATAGTAAGCAATTAAAATTTGAATTCTCAAATGATGTTGACACAAGTAACTATCAAGCAAAAGGATATACCGATATTTTACTCATGCCATTATTTGAAGGAGATAAAAAAGCAGATTATATCTTAAGGTCTAAAAAGTCTATGGGCTTTACTTTACAAGAAACTATTAGCAACAAAATTAATGCAGCGATTGAAGACCGAATGTTAGAAAAAGCGGGTATCCAACAAAGTATATTGGATTCGATTCATCAATCTGCACAAATAGCAGAATTAAAGGCCTATGAAGATGAAGGTAAAAAAAGTAAAGAAAGTAATGCAGCTTTGGCGATGGGTATTGGATATGCGAGTGGTCTACTAATTTATATTACCATGTTTATTTATGGCACCATGGTATTGCGTGGAGTGATGGAAGAAAAAACAAATCGCATTGCCGAAGTAATTGTAAGCAGTGTAAAACCATTTGAATTGATGCTTGGTAAAATTATTGGCATTGGCGCTGTTGGATTGACGCAGTTTTTAATGTGGATCATTGTGGTGGTGACATTGACTGGCGTTGGTATGGGTTTATTGCCAGATGATATGCAAAGTCAAGTGCAACAATTACAAGCATCTGGTGGACAGATGGGCGCAGCAGGAATGGCACAAGCAAGTGAATCAGCAAAAAATATATACGCTTTCCAAAATGCATTAGTAACCACCAATTGGACATTAATTATTGGTTGTTTCTTATTTTATTTCTTAGGTGGCTTCTTGTTTTATGCTTCTTTGTTTGCAGCTGTTGGTAGCGTAGTGAATGAAGATCCGCAGGATGCACAAAGTTTAATGTTCCCTATTACCATGCCAATTATCTTCTCTTATATTATTACCAATGTAGTGATACAAAATCCAAATACACCAATGGCTTTTTGGGCTAGTGTGATTCCATTTAGTTCCCCGATGGTGATGATGGCAAGGATTTCCTATGGCGTGCCATCCACTGTACCTTATTGGGAACTAGCATTGAGTATGTTGACATTGATTGGTGGATTCTTATTAACGACTTGGTTAAGTGCTAAGATTTATAGAACCGGCATTTTAATGTATGGTAAAAAAGTCACCTGGAAGGAAATGTTCAAATGGGCATTCGCAAAATCGTAGGTTTTGTGAAATAAATTTATTTATTTCGTAGGTTTTGTGAAATATTTTCCTAGTTCGCAAAATCTTAGATTTTGTGAAATAAATTTATTTATTTCTAGATTATAGTGCAATACGGATATTCACCCCTGCCCTTGTATTGGTAATTGGAGGAGCGGAAGAGATATATGGCGTCGCTCTTCTTTGATCAAAGAAGAATTTCAAATTGATCTTACTATTCAATACATAATCTACAGATGGCTGCAATGTGATTTCCTTTTGTCCACCTGTGCCATAGGCATTGGTTTGATCCAATCTGCTATTACTATTGTAAATATCACGCTTCGCTACATCCAACCTAAATGTTAAATCGTTGGCTAATTTATTGTTGTTTAAACCTGGAAGGGTAAAAGGTAATTTTAATCCCCTTATACGATAACTTGTTCCAATGACCCACTCTGTACTATTATTTTCACTTAATTGATAATCTACTAAACTCAAAGCCAATAAACGACTCTTCTTATATTCAAAACGGATAGACCATTGTGAAACAGTTGTAATATTCAATCCTATCAATGGTTCCATCCTTTCACTGATGGTCACATTTGGAATTAAAAAATAAGGAACAAAATTTCCACTGACTGTATCTAAGAACGACGGTGCACCTAGTCGATTGAGGTCTGCATACAATAATGAACTATTGAAGCTATTCATAGATAAGCTACCATTGTAGCCATGTGTTAAAGAGATATTGGAAAATAAATTAGACAAGCCAGGTATTTTTGCTAATCCATTGTATAATAAATTCCAATTTGGCATAGGCAACATACCCGAGAATGGATTGGAACGTATACTTGAATTGTTTTGGTTGAGCAATGCTATATTTTTGGGATCCTTCCCAGTATATGCAGCGATAAATGAAGGAATCAACACATCCTGTGCATACTTACCATAACCAATCGCGTACCCATTAGGGTCTTTCTTTTGATTCCAATAAGGATTTAAAGCAGCTACTCTATTAGAAATAATGGATCTATAGTTTTGGAAGTTTTTAAATTGTGTTGAAATCATATTTGGGTCATGTTTATCAAAGAAAGTCTTTAACGCAACATAACTAATATTGAATCCACCTGCAGACAATGGATTATTATGTGAGCGATACCCATTCATATTTATACTCGTATCCTTATACAATTCAGAATATTCTTTTGTGAATGTTTTATCAAACTTTAAATCAATAATTAAAGTTTTAATTGGCTCAAGCATCACTCTTGCACTCAATTTTTGATCAAATCCCTGCCTAAACAACATGTTAAAATTGGCATCTTTGGTAAATAAACCTTTACGTTCTTGCGTGTTTAGCCAATTGCTATCTGGCTGCTTACCCATGGCATAATCAAAGCCAGGAGCAAGACCATTAAAATCTTTATCTATAAACTGAACCCCAGACATAAATCCTGGTAAACGACTATTGTAATTCTCTGCATAATCTAAACTAGCATTTTGAACCATTGTCAATAACCCAACAAGAGACTTTATTGGTTTAGGTATATTTAATACTTCATTTGCTTTAAGCACCCTCATGGCAATACGTTCCTGCTTCCTTGCCTCCTTCCATATTTTAAATGCCGAATCTCTTGCCTTGCCTGTTAGTCCATTTAATGCATCTTGCTTTTTAATGACTAATTGATTTGATAAAGGATTAGATTGACTTGAAGTAGGATTATTATTAGATAATGCCGATCGAATGAATTTTGATTTATTGTAAAAACTATTTAAATTAAATTGTGCGTTCAATTGATGCGAAAGGGTATTCTCAATGGTATTACCAAGTGATGTAAACAATCTGCTTGCACCAATCCAATTATAATTTGTGGAGACATTATAACTTGCCAATATCCAATCTGTCAATGGAAATTTACTAGTTGGAATATCATAACGCATTGTAAATCGCTGATTGTACAAAGTATTACGACCACCTCTTAACAACATTCTTGTTAAGGAATCTTTTTTCTGTTTGGTATCTATACGTCCATCTGGTTCATCAATTCTTGAATTCAAATTTGCAACTACATCTAAACTAAGAGACCTAGTAACAGGCCAACGAAGATTAAAGATGCGACTCATAGTAAAATATTTATCATAAGTCGTCTCCACTTTTTCTGTTGTACCATCAAATGAATTCACGATCCTTGGGGTATACTCCCCAAATTGACGATCAAAAATAGTACGATAGCTAATTAAACTAGGTGCAGGTGAAAAATTAAAATCTTTGATTAAAGACAGCCAAGGAGATTTTGTTTTGATCCATTTTGTAAATGGTTGAAAAGATTTTCCCGTATTATTAAAGGTATAACCAATTGATCCACGATGCTTTACAATCTGATTCAATTCAATCAAAGGACTGGTTTGTTGTAATTGGGAATAGGAATAACTAAAATCTAAATTACTAATACTCAGCATGGTATTTCTAGAACCAGGCATGAACCTGACATTGGTAAAATTCAAAGTTTTAATAGCTGTTTCATCTATTGAAGCTCTTTTAATTGAATCTCTGATAGCGCCTGAGACAGATTTTATTTTATCGGCATACAAAATGTCTTTATTGAAAGGATCAAACTCTGGATTTTCTTGGGTCTTATTTAAACCAGCAAATACAGGCAATGAAATTTTGACTTGTTTAGGCAATAATTTTCCTGCATCTAAATTTGTTGCAATATCCAACTGCGTGAATCCAGTTTTAGCTCTTTCGTTCATTTTTTGTTCAATACTACCAAAACCAGAAGTTCTATTATTAACAGAGACTGCTACTGTTCCTAAATCTGCTAAAATTAAATCCATGCGACCCAATGCTGCCCATGATCCTCGCTCATCTAAGTTTGAAAGTCTTAACTCATTCACCCAAACTTCTGCATCCATTTCATTTTGACTAGATGTATTTTCAAAGGCAATTAAAATTCCACGAATCTCTCCTAAATTAGGATTCCCCATCACGGAATAAGTGTGGTTATTGGCTTGTATTTGACTAAACTTACTATTAAAATTATAGTTCTGCTTATCTCTATCAATTTTAAGTTTCACTAAATCATTTAAACTTAAATTCATTTCATTCTCTAATGGCCATACATCTCTAACTTCTGCAATAGAATAAGTTTTTCGTTTAGTGGTTGTTAAAGGAATACGAATTTCATAATAGTTGTTTTGAAAATCTTGCCCAATACGAAGTACGGCTGTGACGACACCCTTTTCAATCACATCTGGTTGATTTTTATTTTCAGCATGTAAGAACATAGATAGACTACCATAACGACGAATATCAATATTCATTGTTTTGAATACGCCTCTTGGTGTGGTGTTCTTTTTTAATCTACTTAACTGAACACTTAATGCCTGTTCGTTTTGCAATAAATTCACCCCATTATTACTCAACAACTGCACACGCTCAATGCCTGGAGGTACTAAATAGTTCACTGGCGTTCTACTTCCATTTTCCTCCAAACTCACCGCAATGGTATTCACTGTGGCAGTATTATTTTCTGGTGTAATCAATTTATACTCCCCTGAATTATCTATTTCATAAGCAAATTGTCTCCACTGATTTCGCACTAAATCTAATTTAGCAAAACGCAATGTAATGGAGTCTTCAAATCCAGTTAAATACATTCTTAAAAAACGGATCGATTTAAAATCACGAATACCACCCATTCTATTGGAGAAAGATTTAATTGGCACCCTAAATAAATACCAGTTCTCAATAGATTTAGACCCATCTGCTAAGGTCACGTTGACTGTTTTTGAATCCGTCACATACCTAGTTGTATTGACTCCAATCCTTCCTTTTTGTAAATCAATTTCGTATTCAAAATAAGCTTCTGTTTCATTTAAAGTATTGTCTCTATTCAAGTCTTCATTATCAGGCAATAAAGTGGCAGCACTACTAAACTGACTATTTCCAGCCAAGGCAGAGTTGCCTTGTGGGTTGTTGAAATATTTATACCTACTTAAAATATTTGCACCAATGGCATCATAACTAGCATCACGATACCATACATAGTTATCTGCAGAAGGATCCTTTGTGAATTGTTGTGCAATAGTACTATTCCCAATTTGATTGATCAAATAGGCTTTCTTAGTAAGCTCATCCACATCTCCTAATCCATCGAATCCAACATCCTGAAATTTTCTATCTTCAGGATTATTACTAAAAGCATTGGTCACTTGGATTGGATTCACTGGTACCCTTCCCCAGGTAGAGCTATCAATACTTGCAGGAATTGTAGGAGTAGGCATCCCATTTTCATAAAAACGTCTGCCGTCTTTCAAAATATCTTCACTTACATTTCCTAAATTCAAATACAATTTACCTTTTGATGCAGCAGATCTAATAAAAGGATCCTGCACCCAAAATTCAACATATTCTATGATGCCTGTTTCAAAATCTGTTTGATCCAAAGCACGCATGATACCGCCCCATTTATCTGTTGGATTTTTAACTCTACCACTAGCATCCAAATCTTTATAATTATAGTTATAGGGGCCACGATCTTTTGGATAATAACTTAAATCAAAAGTTGGTAATTGTACATCTGTAATATTGGTTGTTCTTTGAGGGAATAATTCATTCGTAAATACTTGACGGATTCTTGGATCACTTAATGAAGCTGCATTATTAGCCAATGGATTATTAGAACTATTACGATCTTGTAAATTGGGTTCAATTGTATACCAAGCTAATCTTGCTCTATTTTTATTATAGTCAATAGAATCTACCAATGCACCTTCTGGGAAACGATCCAAAGGCGTAGAAGCCAATGTCCAAGCATTGAATGGAAACCTTAGATCAATATTAGTTCTTGTGGCTTCAAAATCATCTAAATAAATCAAACCTGCCGCCCCCTTACCAATTTGTTGCGCATGACCAGGCTTTAAAATAGCAGCCTCTCCATAAGCGACAATAGATGATTTTGCTTTAGTACTATAAAACGGAAGCTTATCTAAGAGTCTTGTTAAAGCAGGTAGCTCTTTTTTATAATTAAAATCAACACCATACATTGTGTTTTTGATTGGATCAGAACCAAAATTAGTCTTCGTGAAAAATGGTCTTTCATTTAAACGTGAAGTGGATAAACCAAAATTGAAATTTTTACTCGCTAAATAATCAATTCGCAATGCTCTAAATCCACGTTCCTGAAATCCAAAACCCAAATTGTTTTCAAAAGAAACATTCACTGGAATATTAGAACTTAAAATACCTGGGTTGATGATTCTTACCGTACCTGATCCATAGTCAACAATATAATCAATTCCTTCTCTTAAAATTTGTCCGCCAGCACGAACGCTCACCGAACCCTGTGGTACATTAAATGCATTTAAACTAATCTCAGAACCACCCGCACTGCCTTTCACCTGCCCTTCCATCACAAAGCGATTCAGGTTGGCATAGGTTTGTGCTTCCGCTTTGATATTGCGGTACAATTGATTGAAAATATATTTTTTTGAAATTGAAGAATCAATTCCCGCAAATGCAATGTCTTGTAAGTCTTTACCAAATGGTTCTAATAAAGGAAAAACGATTCTACCCATATTGGATAAAACCGTATAGCCTTCTACATAATCGAATAATCCATCTGGTTGCGGGTCATTTCGATTATTCAACTTGTCTAATTGTAAAATTTTAATCAATGAAAGTCCTTCGTTTGCCTTATTGGTAACTGGCAGATATCTTTTTAGTCCTGCACTTGGCTCTTCATACAATACATTCAACTGAAAATCTTGTTGTTGAATAGCGCCGAATAAATCCAATGAGTAAACGTTTTTCATCATCAAATCCCAGATAGGTAAATCTGTTCTTTGCGTAGTTGCTTTCAACAACTTTAAATATAAAATTTGTTGCACCCCTTTATTTGGATCCAATGCAACACCTTCGGAGAATTCACCCACCTGATACAATTTACCATTATAAGTATACTGAAAGGCTACGCCCAACACTTCATCTGCCTGAAGTGGAATATTTAAAGACAAGAAACCAAGTTGTCCATTGAAAAAATATTCATTCTCAGTTAGTTTTCTAGCAAAAGTTCTTTCATAATCTTCTGCAGACCTCAATCCTTCTTGCGCTAATACAGCAGACACGCCAGCTGGATTTCTTGCATTGGGATTGTTAATGATTTTTGTATATAATTTGTTAGCACTATTGTCGGGGAATGGATTATTTGGATTGCTTTCAAGAGATTTTCTTTCAGTTCTTAATACTGGTTCACCAAGATCTGTTAAACCAACCACATCTCTTGCATTCGTTGTTTGTCCATTCCGATTGGTGACCCAAACCTCGATACGCTTAATTTGTATTTGAGAATTAATCACCGGTAAGTTACTCATTGCCTTATTGTAATTATTTCTAAAATACTGTGCTAATAAAAAGTGTCTATTTTCTTCATAATCGTCTAATCTTTTTTGGAATCGTTGCGTAGACGATCCGCCCTGCAAAGCCATAGACTGACGTTGTGATTTTTGATTGGCAATGGCACCAGTCACGAATAATTTTCCAAATTGTAGTTGTGCCTTCACACCAAATAAATTTTGAGTGCTTGGAATCAAAGTGCTTCTAGAAATATAATTGATATTTCCTGCTTCAATAAACTTAACCAGCTCATCCTTCTTTCCTTTATAGCTTAACTTAATCTGATTATCAAATCCTAGATTAGACAATGAATTCAAATTGATTGGGAACTTCAACTTATCCCCAATACTTGCATTCAAACTAAAATTGGTATTGGCATCAAAATCAAATCCACCATTTTTACGTGCACGTTCCGGCAAGGTTGGATTTTTTACATTCTGCCCTTGGTATCCTGCTCTGATATTAATTTCTCCAACAGGTTTGATATCAATTTTTAAATTCGAGCCTGTCTTCCCAAATAAACGATCAAAATAACTATCAAATACTTTTGTTTTAGGTCTCGTAATTTTTCGGTTTAATACACCTAGTGAATTAGCACGCTGCATAAAATAGGCTTGTTCATCCTTACGTATTTTTAATTTCCAAAACTCGTCAAAACTCAATGTCGAAGGAAAACGATTATAACCAGCACCCAGTTTCTCTGTAATATAATATTGCTTAGTATCCGGATCATAATCTACTTTTCGCTTAAGTACACTTGAATCTCTAATATCAAAAGGATTATTACTTGGCTGAGATAAAAAATCAGCGCGTCTATCTGCAATTGGATACCTTAGTTTACCTAACAAAGTATCAGCCGTTTTTTTAGTGATCGTGTCTTTAAATGGCGATTTTAATTGACTTGTATCTTGGGCATGACTAGTCTGCTTCATTAAAAGAAGACCAGACAATAACATGACAGTGTGAAAAAATCTCAAGAATAAAGCATTAAGTATGACTGATTAACAATTTTTGAGGGCTTGTTTGATCAAAATTTCTAAAGAGACATCCGCCCCTTCTGATTGTATTGCTTTATCAATCGCTTTCTCAGCAACTGCTTTTTGAATTCCTAGTGAAACCAATGCTTGAATGGCGTCTTGATGTGGTGTAGACTTACTAAAAGTAGAACCCCCAGATAGCTGAATGGGTAATTTTGCCAATTTATCTTTTAACTCCAGCACCAAACGCTCTGCTGATTTTTTGCCGATCCCCTTAATTTGTTCTAATTGACGTGCATCTCCTTGCACAATTGCTCGAATAATTTCGTCTGGTCGCATCCCAGATAACATCATCCTAGCAGTGCTTGCACCAACACCTGATACACTTATGAGTTGCATAAAAAGCTCTTTTTCATCCTGCCCAAAAAATCCAAAAAGTACCTGGGAATTTTCAGTTAAATGTAGATAGGTATGGAGCAACCCCTTCTCTTTACCAGAGATGGATTCATAGGTGTTCAAACTGATGTTAACTTCATAGCCTACGCCTCCAACATCCACTATTAGCTTAGCTGGGGTCAATTGAACAAAATTTCCTTGTAAAAATGCAATCATAATTGAACCAAAATTAAGGTTTACACAATGAAAAATGGCCATTTTAGGTCATTCTTAGGCATTTTTTAAGATATTTGTAGCCCAAACAAACTACTAAACTATGTCCCAAAAGCTGAAAGCAGCAATCACCTCAGTTGGAGGCTATGTCCCAGAGACCAAATTAACCAATTTTGACTTGGAAAAATTAGTAGATACCAACGATGAGTGGATCAGAACTAGAACAGGTATTTCTGAGCGAAGAATCTTAAGAGAACCAGGTAAAGCAAGTTCTGACATGGCTGTTAAAGCGATCGAAGAGATTTTGAGAAAAAAGAATTTAGACCCTTTAGAGATTGATTGTATTATTTGTGCCACGGTGACTCCGGACATGGTTTTCCCTGCGACAGCCAATATCATTGGAGATAAAATAGGTGCAAAAAACGCATTTGGATTTGACTTAGGCGCAGCTTGTAGTGGTTTCTTATTTGCATTAACTACTGGTGCAAGTTTTGTAGAAACAGGAAGATATAAAAAAGTGATTGTAGTTGGCGTGGACAAAATGAGTTCAATTATTGA
Source organism: Sediminibacterium sp. (assembly GCA_044353005.1). GTDB lineage: Bacteria > Bacteroidota > Bacteroidia > Chitinophagales > Chitinophagaceae > Sediminibacterium. The sequence goes on from JBILCS010000008.1 coordinate 14,420, forward strand.
TTATACAGATAGAGCAACATGTATCATTTTTGGAGATGGCGCTGGTGCCGTATTATTAGAGCCAAGTGCAGATGAAAATGGATTTCAGGATGCCATCCTGAAAAGTGATGGAAGCGGAAGGGATTATCTACATATTAAAGCAGGTGGAAGTTTAAAACCAGCATCAATAGAGACTGTGATGGCAAAAGAGCATTATGCTTTTCAAGACGGACAACCAGTTTTTAAATTTGCTGTAAAAGGGATGGCCGATGTAAGTGCTGAGTTAATGGAAAAACATAAATTAACAGGCGATGATATTGCTTGGTTAGTACCTCACCAAGCGAACTTAAGAATCATTGATGCCACAGCTGACCGAGTTGGTTTACCAAAAGAAAAAGTCATGATCAATATCCAAAAATATGGCAATACCACAGCAGCTACCATTCCTTTATGCTTATGGGATTGGGAGTCTCAGTTAAAAAAAGGTGATAATTTAATCTTAGCGGCTTTTGGAGGAGGATTTACTTGGGGAGCAGGATGGATAAAATGGGCCTATTAATTGTATCTTTAGATAGTCGCATTTATATCATTTTTAAAAACGCATTATGAGTCAAAAGAAATTTAAAGGAATTAGTACAGTAACACTGCATACTGCGGGACATGACAATGATAATTTTTCGCATACCACACCTATCTATGCCACTTCTACATTTACATTTAATTCTGCAGAGGAAGGCATGGAACGTTTTAAAGGAGATGATAAAACTAGATTGTATACAAGATGGGGCAACCCAACTTTCACTGCAGCAGAACAGACCATTGCAGCATTAGAATCCCATGGTTTAATGAATGAGCAAGGTGCACCTTTGGAACTAAAAGCATTATTGCATTCAAGTGGACAAGCTGCTATGACCACTTTATTTTTTAGTAACCTAAGTGCAGGTGATACATTAATATCACATTATTCTTTATATGGAGGCTCTCAAGAACTGATGCAAAAAGTGTTGGTAGAAGCAGGCGTGAAAATTATTTTGATTGATATCCACAATGAACAAATTTTATTGGATACCATTAAAGCCAATCCAAGTACCAAATTAATTCATCTAGAAACACCTGCGAATCCTACATTACAATGTGTGGACATTCAAGCGATATGTACCATTGCAAAAGTACATGGTATTAAAGTGTCGGTGGATAATACCGTTGCTACGCCTTACTTACAGCAACCCTTTGCTTTAGGCGCAGATTTTGTATTTCATTCAGCAACAAAATTTTTAAACGGCCACGGATCTGCATTACATGGTGTATTGTTAGGCAAGGATTTGGAATTCATGAATAAAAAAGCTTGGAAATGGCATGCCTTAATGGGTGGTAATAGCAACGCCTTTGATGCCTATTTATTAATACAAGGCATGAAGACTTTAGAAGTTAGAATGGAAAGACATTGTAGCAATACAGCAAAAGTGGCTCATTTTTTAGCAGCACACCCTGCTATTGCACATGTCAATTATACAGGACTTGCAACACATCCACAACACGAGATTGCAAAAAAACAAATGAAGCAACATGCACCTTTAATTAGTTTTGAATTAAAAGGTGGTATTGAAGCCGGTAAAAAATTCATTAACGCTGTGGAAGTATGCACACGTGCGGTATCATTGGGCACTGTGGATACCTTAGTATCGCATCCAGCAAGTATGACCCATATGTCTATACCAAAAGAAGAAAGAATCAAGTATGGTATTACTGATGGTTTGATTAGAATGAGTGTAGGTATTGAAAACATAGAAGATCTAGAAGCAGATTTAGCACAGGCTCTGGCTAAAGCGTCTTTATAGTTTAATATAATTTTCGCTTATTTTACTTCAAATTAGTTTCTTATACTTACATGTGTAACCATTAAATCATTAGGCGTTAAATCTATTCTTATGGAAATAAAAATTCGAAAAGCAGTTCGTAAGGATTGTGCACGCATGATGGAATTGATCCAAGAATTAGCTACTTACGAAAAAGCACCAGACGAAGTGACTGTATCCCTCTCCCATTTTGAGGAAAGCGGATTTGGCGCTAATCCAGTATGGTGGGCCTTTGTAGCGGAGACGCAAGGTGTAGTAATTGGGATGGCATTGTATTATATCCGCTACTCTACCTGGAAAGGGCAAAGAATGTACTTAGAAGATATTTTAGTCACAGAAGATATGCGTGGACAAAAAATTGGTAGCCAATTAATGGACGCTTTGATAGTAGAAGCAAAAGAAAAAGGATTCAAAGGCATGAACTGGCAGGTACTAGATTGGAATGAGCCAGCCATTAACTTCTACAAAAAATACAATGCCAATTTTGATCCTGAATGGGTGAATTGTTCGATTGTATTTTAATATATAAATTTCAAGTCTCCCCAGTTCTTTTCTAATAATTTCCCCACCATCACTTGTGGATCTTGTTCTTTACTATTGACTTTAATGGACTCAAAACTTACAGTCCTTTTTAATCCTTCCCAGAATGTTTTATAATTCATCTCACCTTTAGATTCTTGAAGTGCCTTTAGTAAATAGTATGTAAAAATGCCATGTTTTTGCTCATTAAAGGCATTTGAAGATTGATTACCACTACTGGCGCTAAATGCAACAATGCCTCCTTCTATAAAATCACCTCTTGGAACAACTTTTACGCCTCTTGCTTTCACCATTTCTTGATTTCTAGCACCACCGCTAAAACATGCATCAATAAAAGCGGTAACACCTGCAGACTCATATTCTGTTAATGCTTTATATACATCTTGTAATTTAATGGCAGACTGTAGATTCGTGCCTGATACATCCACTGGGATCAAATAGGCCTCTTTGGTTACTTCATCTGGCAGACCGTGACCAGCATAGTAAAAGAAAACTTCCATTTGGCCATAAGAATTTTTCATTAATTTATTGATCCAATCTATATTTTGTTTCATTTTACCATAGGTAGCATTGGCTACATATCTGATATTGATAGCAGGAATACCTAATGTTTTTTCACAATATTCTTTAAATATTTTTGCATCATTGACTGCAAAATCAACATTTACTTCTTTAGATAAATCTGGCTGAAAAGAACTGTAATCTTCATTACCAAAAATAATCGCATACCTATTATTGAATTTTTTAGTATTAATAGGAATGTTCTTATCCACATCAGAAATCAATGAAATTTGTTTGTACTCAGCTTTAGGAGCAGTCACTGAAGTGGTATTAACTACAATTTTTTCTCCTTGTTTAATCTGAATTGGTGTTGATTTATTTTCAATTATCCCGTATTTACCTGACTTTTCTGTGACCTTGATTTTAATGGTGATATTGTTTGCTATATATTGTTTATTAGGTATAAACTCGTAATCTAATTTCTTCATTTCACCTGGCCCTAAATCTTCAATATTGAATTTAAACATGTCTACTGGAAAAATAAATGCTGGGTTAACAAACTCAACTTGAACATTATTAGCAATACCCTCCCCATTATTTTGAACCAATACTGAAAGTTGTATCAATGATCCTACCGACAAAGCATCATCAGAAGAGGATTTATTTAAAAAAACAGCTTCTTTAATTAATAATTCTGGTTTTTTGAATTCTACAGTTTTAAATAAGACTGCAAATGGATCTGCATCAAAATTATTCCCCTCTTTGACTTGCATATTTAAATTAGAAGTACCATTCATTAATTCCATTGATGCAGAAATTGGAACAACTACAGTTTTACTAGCTCCTGCTTCAATCACACCTAAATTAATTATTTTATTAAACTGTATGCCTTTAATATTTGAACTATCATTGATCAATAATTTTACAGAATAGGCATTGCCTTCCCCTTTATTATCAATATTGAATGTAATTTCTGCTTTTTCTAAAGCATCTAAGCTTGAATTATTATTCCCTTCTTTGTTGTCAGCGAACTGAATATCTGAAATAATTAAATTAGCAGGTTTTTGTGGCTTGGGCACGGCCAATAAATTTACCTTCTTAAAACTACTTGACGAAGTTTGAGCAGATGCAGATGCTACAATAAAAAATAAAATGCCTAAAAAATATTTCATATTTACTATTTGATAATTATTGTATAACTAAAGAATATTCTGAACCTTCAGCTATGCCATTTTCATTTTCAACGTATCCTCTAAACCAATATGTACCTTTCGTTAATCCAGTAAGATTAGTAGAGATATCGCCAACACTTGGATTTTGGACACGATATTTATTCGTGCTATTTGGAGCTTGATTTCTACTTCTACTTACAATAAAACCTGCCTCAATAATTTTAGACCCACCATCACTTGTTATTACCGCCCTAAGCGTCGCACTTGAAGAATTTGAAAAATAATATTGACTAGTCGTAATTGAAGCCTTTGAAGTAAGAGTAGTAAATGAGATTGTATCACTTTGCCCGGTTCCAGCATCACTTCTTGCATATGATTTTACGTAATATAAAGTACCTGGTTCTAAATTAGGAATTATATGAGAAAATGAAGAAAGTCCAGTTCCAAGAGGTTCTTTACCACTATAATTATTACTATTGATATCTAATGTTTTCAACTTGCTCCAAATAAATCCTTTCTCTAGGATTTGCAACCCAAAACTTTCTTTTATGGTACCATTCACATTAATAGAATTACTTGTGGGATTATTTTTAGTAACTTTTTCTAAAACTGGTCTAGAATCTTTGGTAGGAAAACTAATTGCATCGCCATATCCAATATCAACAGAATTTCTAGCATAGGCTCTAGCATAATAAGTTGTGCCTGCTTTTAAATTAGTCGCAGTCACAGATATTTTAACTAAATCTGTTAAAATTAAATCTGGAAATGTAAAATTACCAGAATTTCTATAGGTTGGATTATTTGATTCTCCAACTACTACTCCTTTTTCTATCACAGTAGCACCTCCATTGTCGACTACTAAACCAGTTATCTTTGCACTATTAAATCCTATATCTGAAGCAATTAGTGTTGAAACCTTTGGCTTAGTGGATGCTGGAGTGAAAGGTAATACTGGAGTTCCATAAACAGAAGTTTCTTTTGTCCTAAGATATGATGTAATATAATACGGAACACCACTTTGTAAGTTCTCTATTGAACTACTAAAATTAATATTTCTAGATATGCCGTTTGTATTATCCCCGTATGGTACTTTAGTTACTCCGTTCGTCAACAAGGTAGGATTAGGAGATGTATGATAAATAAAGCCAAAATCAAGCACTGGTGAACCACCATCATAAATAATAGAAGATCTTACTTGAACCGAATTTGCAAATGAATTTACAAGACTGGCAGGAGCAATTTCTGGATTAAGTGGAGTAGCTTTAAATTCTATTTCAGCACCATAGGCTATATCGATTGCATTTCTGGCATAGGCCTTTACATAATAAGTTTTACCTGGCTCTAGATTGGTTAAGTCAGAAGTAAAAGTAGCCGGAAAAATTGCAGGTCCTGGACCCTGACTAGTGGATGTAGTAGTGGTTGTTTCAATTTTAGCATCTTTAGTAGTACTCCATAAAATACCTTTAGCAGTTATAGACGAGCCTCCGTTACTTGTAATTGTACCTCCAGATTTTGCAGATTTACCTGTATTATTAGTTACTTGGGTTGTCTCGATGGTAGGTTTATTAGCAGCAGTTGTAACAGTCACAATATTCCCAAATTTAATTCCTAGTGCGTTTCCAGCAAAAGCCATGACATAATAAGTTTTAGCTTCGGTTAAATTAGGTACATTGACGCTAAAAGTTGTGCTTGAAGTTAAATCATACCTCACTATATTTTGACCTGGAGCAAAAATTTTAGCTGAGTTTGTATCAACAAAATTGGTTGTGCTAACTACAACACCTTTTTGGGTCACAGGTAACCCATTACTTGAAATGATAGTCCCTGCAATAGTTCCAACAATTGTCCCTCCAATAGTGATACTAGAGGAAGTAAATCCAGATGGAGGATTCGTAGTAATTGATGGTTTGTCATTGGCAGTCTTAAAATTCATTTCATTTCCATATGCTGTACCAAGTAAATTAGTGGCATAAGATTTATAATAATAAGTAGTAGCGGGCGTTAAACCATTTAATTCAATGGAAAAATTTGAAAACCCAGGTCCAACTTCATATTTTTCAGCTGATTGAACAGGCGCATTTGGAGCTTTACTATAAATAATACCTTTAGAACTAATTGCTAATCCACCATCATTGGTAATATTACCTCCAATCGTTGCACTTGTACTTTTGGGATTTGAATGAGTTACTGTTGTAACAAATGGTAAAGTCTTACCATCTAAAGGATTATCTCTTTCAATAGACTTTGCGCAACCTTGGATAGCCAAGGTTACAAGTAAAACATATTTTATATAACTAAGACGATTCATTTAAAAATTCTTGACAAATGTTAATTGAAATGCGTCACTGTGTCTTGTTGGTATATATCTAGGAATCATTTTAATTTTACCATATCCATTATTTCTTAGTTTGTCATTTTTGCTGCCTTGAATAGCAACTTTAATGACATCTAATAACCATACAGAGGCAGCAACACCAAGCGCAATATCTGACTTATTTTTAAAGTCAGTTGCTTTTGTAAAAGTTTCATCCATTTCGAACTGGACTCTTGATTTAGAATAGATAGCATAGTAGTCTTCACTACTTTTTTTTGCACTAAATGCAGTATAAACTGAGCCTATAAAAATGGCAGAAATCAAAAGTGGCGTTACATGATCATTTGAATTAACAAAGTGATCTCCAAAACCAGGAAGCAACATAGATAGTATTACATTATCTGCACCTCCACCAAGCTTATTCGTTTTTTTAACTTGTTCCAATGTAGTATTGGAATTTGTAATCATAGGAGAAGTTGAACTATTTGAATTACTATTTGAGTTATTTAAAGTAGACTGGTTTACTAAATTAAAACCCTTGATGGATAACACAGCTTTTAATTCTCCATTGTAATCCTCGATATCATTTCTGAAAAACCATTTTATGCTTTTCTTATAGCCAGGTTTAACTGATTCAATGTCTCCAAAAAGGTTTTTTGGATAAATAGAAGAGCCATTTGGCTTTACGAAAACCAATGTTAAATCAAATACAGTATTTAAAGGGCAATTGACTAAATCATAAGTCACTAAAATATGATCTTCAAATGGCTGAAAGTCGACATTTTCAATATTTTGAGCAGACAATTTGCCGCCAATCGTTAACAAAAAAAATAATGATATAAATAAACGCATAGTTGTTATTGAATTAATATTGGAATATTAACTTTTTTCCTTTGGTCAAGCGGAATAGCATTGATCCAGGAGATGACCGTTTCTGGTTTACTAATGCCGTTTGAATTAAACTGAATAAATTTCATTGGTGATTTAGTAAATATAAAAACCAATTTACTCTCCTCGTATTCCTTATTTTCAGTACTCATTATGTAGTTATTGCTCTTTGAAGGAAATAAATAGGTTTGTCCTGCTTTTAGTAAAATTTGGTCTTCTCTAGAATTCGGATAAACCAATGAAACTTCTTCATCTGTCCAAGTAAATAAATTCAAATAACTATCAACGGAAGATATAACTGAAAAATATAACAAGTCATTTCTATTATACACATTTTTAATACCTAAAATATTGACATTGAAATTAGGATCAGGTTTAACTTGATATTTAATGATTTTAGCATCAATCGTTACAATGTATTGGATTTGTTTCCCAACAACATTTGTAATTGTATCTAGAACAACAAAGCTTAAAATTTCTCCTTCCATTTGTGACTGAACTTCTGAATTAATAAAGTCAGCACTTTTTTTATTATCAACAGAAGACGAGATCAGCAATTGACTGGACTTTAAATACTCCCCAATGCCAGCCTTCATTAATGCATTTTTTTTTGCATCAATAATAGCTTCCTGCATGGCCTCTTTAGGTGTTATTCTTTCATTAATATATGCAGATCCTTGAATCCCAAAAACACTAATAACATTTTTTTGAGCAAAAATGTTATTAGTGATTGATACTATTAATATAAGTAGGAAAAAGCGACTAGTTTTTACGGTCTGTTTTCCACTTTTCATATTCTTCTTCGAATTTTTTCTTATCAAATAAAATTTTCAACTTATCGTCTTCAGCAATTGTTTTATCATAAACTGCATTAGCAACTGCTTTTCTTGATTTTTCAACCAAAGTATAACAACTGTATCTGCCATCTAATTCTTTGAATAATTTACTATCTACAACTATTGCATCAGTTACAATTTCTTCTGCTAATTGACCAACTCTTGTGTTTAAAACACCAGATACGTCTTGGATATCTCCTTTAGCATATGTTGCTTCAAAATTCTTAGCGAAATTAGAAATGTCAGCTTTTACTTGAGCAAGTAATTCAGCTCTAGCAGCAACAGCAGAAAAAGATCTAGCTGTATTCTCATTCGGGTGCTTGTAAGACTGGAATGCTCTATAATAATCCTTATCAGTTCTGAATTTTGCCTCAGAAAAAGGAGTAGATACTTCAACTCTTCCTGTAGCTTCTTGGATTGTCATTTGTTGAGGCGTACCGCATGCAAGTGCAAGGATTGCAACACTAGATACAATAGTTAAAATTTGGTTTCTCATTTTTTTAATTTTTTGAACTTATGATTTTTAATAATTTAAGGGGATATTACAAAGATAATATATATAATTTGGGATATATTATAAAAAAGGTAAATCTTATATTAATTTTTAATTAATATTTGAAATAATATTAATATATAATCAATTGGTTTTAAATATATTAAAAAAATATTGAATTTAATCTAATAAACTTCTAAAAATTTCTTTTCTTCTTCTGGAAAAGAAATGGGAAAATGAAAGTTCAAATCCGTTTTGTTTTATTTGAGAAGCCGTTGCCCCACTATTATATAGGTCATAACTAATGGCAAAGTTATAACGCGTGTTCATTACTGCGATGTATGGAGTAATTGAAATATTTTGTCTTATAGAAGTACCTAAATAAAATCTTTTTGGATAATCTAAATCTTTGTTTAGTGGTACGCCAAAAGCACCACTTAAAAAATAGTTACTATTTTCCCCTTTAATATCATAACTGCCATGAACAAGGATTGTAAAATCCCCGGCAATATATTTTTCTAGATTTAAAAAAGCATTGAACCTCATTTCAGTGGCTTCAGTTAATTTATTTAATGCTCCTGTTAATTCTGGCATTGAATAATAAAAACTATTTACACCTAATTGAAAGAATGTTTCTTCAGCATGTCTTGAGAAAACAATCCCAGTATTAACAGCATAACTTGTTGGATTTTTATTCAAAATTTCATTAGGACTTACGGTACTAATTTGTGTTCCGTTTGAATTATACATATCCCCAAAAGTAAGTTTAGTTTGATCATAAGATGTTTGAGCCACTGATAAACCCATACCCATTGCTAAAGTATTTGTTCTATTTTGATTTAAATTTAAATGATATGCGAAATTTGTAGTTAAATAATTGGTTTGAAGTATCCCCCCTAATAGCTGATCAGACATAATTTGGAAACCCAAGCCCAAATGATTTTTTTCTTCATATTCTTTGTTATTCAATTTAGTATCCCAACCTGCAATGATGGTATTGAATAAGTTTGAGTTACCAGTAAACTGTGACTTTAAATTACCTTGAACCCTAGATCCATAAAGACTAGATCCTGCATTTGCAGGACTTAAAAATTGGGAAGAAAAAAATGGCATAGATACAGAAACATCTTGTGCAGATAAATTGTAAGTAATAATGCCAAATAATATAATGAGGTATGTTTTCAAACTTATTTAATTAAAATTACAGTTCCACTTATTTTTATAACTTTTTTGTTCCAAGTAACAAATTCTACATTCCAATAATATGCATCTGAATCAAGTACTACACCATTGAATCTTCCATCCCATCCTACACTTAAGTCCTTTGTTTGGAAAACAAGCCTACCTGATCTATTAAAAATTTGATAATAATTAATAGAACTAATTCCATCTTGAATAATTTTTAAAACATCATTAACACCATCCCCATTTGGAGTAAATGCTTTAGGAAGCACAAAAGTAGGCTCTTCAGGTTTTATTAAAAACACTGCAGGCCTAAATGTTAATTGATAATTATTATTTAAAGCCAAAGTTCCAATCTGAATTTGATATGCGCCTGCTATTTCACCAGGTTCTCTTGTGATTAAACCTGTAAATTCATCTCCAACTACCAAAGGTATTGAAGTTTTAAATGTTAATGCAGGATCCTGTTGTCCCTCTCTCTTTTCTTTAGATTCAGCAGAAACAATGATTGGTAATTTTTTTACTATTAGATCCCCTCTAAAAAATATTGTTTTATAATTCATTACATTAAATGTGCCTCCAGACACATCAACAGCATTCACTGCGCCTAAATATTTTCCTACTGAATCATTAATAGCATTGCCAGAACCTGGGCCATTCGGATAAGAGATTGTTACGTAGCCAACTTTTTCATCATATTTTAATCCATCTGCAATAAATTCGGTAGAATTAGTTTGTGTTTGAAGTGGTAAATCTCCGTATGTTCTTATGGCATCCTTAGCAGTTATAAACATTATTGCTTTGTCAATGATTAAAACATTTGGTGTGAGATTTAATTGATAATTAGACCCTCCTGTTAATGTTCCAATTTCAATTGGATAGGAACCAACATTTTTTCCATCAACTCTTTTTAATTCACCAGAATAAAGATCTGATTCTAATAAAGGATCTGCAGTATATGTAAAAATAGGATCGACTTGTCCATAAATTTTATACTGTTGGTTCGCAACCACATTTCTAACTAAAGGAACAATTGTTGCGTTATATTGATTTTGAATCTTTAAAATGTAATTTCCTGCATCTGCACCTGTTAATGACAACCCACTAAAATTAACAACAATAGCGGTTGTGACATCCTTTGTGTTATAGTTAGCGACTGCCGTACCTGATAATGAAACATCATCTGGATCATATGGTTTACCATCATCTTTATTCCCTGTCCCAGCTGTAATTTTACTTTGTAAAATTTTGTTATCAATAACATTCGCTTTTGTGGTTGCATCATAAATTTTAGTAGGTGGTACAGACAAACCACTCATTGTTAACTCTTTCTTTGTAATTGTTGCAGGCTGAGGTGCTTGAATAGTTAAAGAATAGTTGCCAGATTCTGTTCCAGTTAAAACAAGACCAGTAAATGTAACTGTATTTGCAGTTAACACATTTTTTGAATTATAATTACCTATAGCTGTTCCTGTAATACTAAGATTGGAGATATCTGTAGTATATGGCTTTCCATCAGTTACGGTACCCTGCCCTGGCAAAGATGCAGTAAGCAAAGATTTATTATCAGTTAAAACAGTACTAGTTGTGCCATCATATACTTTTGAAGCTGGGACAGATAAGCCAGACATGTTTAATGTCTTTTTCGTAATATTTCTTGGCGTTAAATTGATTGCCTTTACTAATTCATAATTCCCTTTGTCCACCCCATCTATTATTGAGGTTGAACTAATGCTTTTAGAATTACCCACATTTTTATTATCGAATTCCGCAGTTGAAACAATACTTACATCGTCAATAGTGTAGGGTATACTATCTAAAACAGTTCCAGCTCCAGGAGCTTGTTTTGTTTTTAATGCAGAGGTGTAATTGACCACTTTAGTAGTTGCATCATACACTTTATTTTGTGTGACTGGACTTATTTCACTGATATTCTTTTTACTAATAGATGCAGTCAATCCAGTTGGCTGAGTTAAATAGTAATTGGCCGCTTCAGCTCCTCCAATTGTAGATATTGAAGTAACCGGCTTATTATCGCCTACATATCTATCGTTGAACTTGCCTTTTAAATCCAATGTAACCACATCCGCTAATAAAATAGAAGCTGTTATGGTCCCTCCAGTTATGGTAGCACTTATTGTTCCATTATAAACTCTATCAGATGCTACTGCTCCAATAATTGTAATTTCTGATTTACTAATAGTTCCGGTTGTAGTAGCTGTTGTTGCAGTTAGTGTATAATTTTCAGCATCTACCCCGCCTGAAATTATAATTCCTGTAACATTAACCTCCTTTCCTGTATTCGCTGTTTTATTATTAAACAATGCTTGTGCATAATTAAATAAAACATCATCTGGATTAATTACATCAGGACTAGATAAAGTCACTGTGGCACTTGCAGTTGCATTGTATACCCTATTATCTGCAGTAGCTAAAACTGTAATTGGTTTTACTGTAATGGATGCAGTTGTCGATAAAGTAGAACTTGTAGGAGTTAACGTATAATTACTGGAAGCCCCACCTGGACTAATTGTTACATTAGTAAGCGCAACAGATTTACCTGTTCCAACATTTTTGTTATCAAACTCTGCTCCACCATGTGCAAAATTTACTATGTCCCCATTTTCTAACTCATTACTTGTAACAGTCGCTGTAGCTGTTTTTGTTTGATCATACACTTTATCAATAGCAGATGCTTGAGCATTAATGAACTTTTTGCTAATAATTAAACTAGCAGTTACCTTTTGTGCGCTTTCACATTGAGTCAATTGATTGTAAGAAGAGACTGAAATAGTATAAGTATTTGCAAGAGTATGAGTTGGAGAAATTGTAGAAAAATCTCCTGGGGTAAAATACCATCTTAATATTTCATCACTTGCATTAGCAGGATTCAATGAAACAATAAATCCATGAGGTTGCTTATTATATACTACAGTGTTTGCAGTAGTTGTTGGCGAGTATGGTAAAGCATTAATATTTACAGTCAATGTAAATGTACCTCCAGTACATGCACCTGATAATGGTGTAATACTATAAGTTGCAGTTTTTTGCGAATTTGTAGGATTCGTCAAAGTACCTGAAATAGTTGCAACATTAGTTGCGTTTGCTCCTCCTGTCATTCCTCCAGTAACAGAAGGAATACTCCAAGAATAAGTTGTACCTAATGGAACGATATCCCCACTTCCATTTGTTGGCGTGACGGTAAATGAATCCCCACTACAAATAGCTGCAGGTATTTTAGCTTGTATTGAAGGTCTAGGATTTACTGTAACTGTAATTGTAAAGATTACACCATCGCAATTACCTGACCTTGGTGTAACGGTGTAGATGACTGTCTGAACCTCATTCGTTGTGTTTGTTAATTGTTGACTAATAGAAGTAACACTTGAAGTACTCGATGGAGACTCTCCTGTAACATTTGTATTTGAAGCAACAGTCCAGGTATACGTTGTTCCAACCGGTACTATGTCCCCACTGGCATTTGTTGGTGTGACTGTAAAGGAATCCCCACTACAAATAGCTGGTGTTTTAGCTTGTATTGTCGCTTTAGGATTTACTGTAACTGTAATCGTAAATGTGCCTCCTATGCAATCACCTGATTTTGGTGTAACTGTATATATAACCGTCTGAACCTCATTCGTTGTGTTTGTTAATTGCTGAGTTATAGAAGTAACACTTAAGGTACTCGAAGCAGACTGCCCTGTAACACTTGCATTCGTTGCAACTGTCCAAGTATAGGTTGTTCCTACTGGAACAATATCCCCACTCCCATTTGTTGGTGTGACAGTAAATGAATCCCCACTACAAATAGCTGCAGGTATTTTAGCTTGTATTGAAGGTCTAGGATTTACTGTAACTGTTACAGTAAAAGTAGCTCCCTCACATCCATCTATTGAAATTGGGGTGACTGAATATGTTGCAGTTTGAACAGAATTTGTTGGATTTGTTAAAGTTCCTGAGATTGTAGAAGCAGCTGTTGCACTTGTGCCACCAGTTAATCCTCCAGTTACGACTGGTTCATTCCATCGATACCTAGTATTAGCAGGAACAATATTTGACTCATCATTCGTTGGAATAACTTCAAATCTATCCCCATTGCAAGTTTGAGTTGTTTGTGCTGTTATACTTGGTCTAGGTAAAATATTAGCAGTGATTGTAAAATTAGCGGCAGCGCAGTTTGTTGATACCGAGGTAACATTATATACAACTGTCTGTAATGTATTTGATACATTCGTTAAGACCTGCGAAATTTTATCTATACTTGTTGGGCTAAAAACACCTGATTCTCCATTTACATTTGGATTGTCAACAAAGGACCATGTATAAGTAGTACCTGGAACAACTATATCTCCGCTATAATTTGGCGGACCTGGAATAACGGTAAAAGAATTTCCGCTACAAATAGGATTTAAATCTTTATTATTGATTTGTGCAACAGGAACTACTTTAACAATCAACTGAAAAGTTGTTGTAGCACATCCATTTGCAGTTGAAGTGGTAACATTATAAATCAAATCCTCTTCATTTAATGTAGAATTAATTAAACTAGTTCCAGTTATTTTTTCTTGTGGGATCGATTGTTCAGTTTGACCAGTTATATTGGTGTTTGCTAAAATAGTCCATGTATAAAGTGTATTTGCAGGGACTTTACCATCTGTTATGTTTTGAGGTGTAAAACTAAGATCACCACCACTACAAACTGTCCTTCTTCTTGGATTATCAATTTGAGGATTAGGAATTAAAGTTACGGATGAATTAAAGGAAGGACCTGCACAACCATCACTGATTGGTATAACTACATAATCGACTACTTCTTGTTCTATCCCTCTATTAGTTAATTGCTGAGAAAATGGTGCTGTTGGGGTAAAAACATTGATTTCACCATCAACATCTGGATTATCAGTTACAGTCCAAGTATATTGAATATTGGCAGGTACAATACCTGTAGGTGTAAATATAAATGAGGTTCCAGTACAAATAGCTGGAGGATTGCTATTTGGAATATTTGGTCTTGGCTTTACAGAGACAGTAACAGTAAATGAAGCACCTTGACATCCATCAGCAGAAGTTGGCGTAACTGTATAGATCACAGTCTTTAAAGAGGCTGTTGTATTTGTTAAAGTTTGGCTTATAACAGTACTAGTTGCAGTACCAGATGCTGATTCACCTGTTATATCTGGATTTGATATAACAGTCCAAGTGTAAAATGTCCCAGCAGGCACAATTTCATTAGTCAAATTGGCTGGTTCAACTCTAAATTCATCCCCGCTGCAAATAGTCCTTTCTTTTGACTGAATAGTCGGAGTAGGTTTTATTGGTATAGTTAAAGTAAATGGATCTCCAGGACAACCCTCAGGTGACGTTGGAGTTATTGTATAAGTAGCACTTTTTATTGAATTAGTAGAGTTAACCAAAGTGCCGGAAATTGTCGCTGAATTTGTTCCAGTCGAGCCCCCACTTAGTTCTCCTATATTGTAAGAGGGAGTTAACCATGTATAGGTTGTCCCATCGGGGATTGTATTACCCAAATTTGATGGTGTAAAATCAAATCGCACTCCACTACAAAATGCACTCTGATTAAATGAACGTATCTGAGGAGAATTATATAAAGTAATGAGCTTGTTTGGAGGTGCTTGTTCAGATGATGGTGTAGAAAAAAAGCGGTCTGTGTAAATTGTAAGTTTATACTCAGTATTCTCTGAAATTTGATCACGTTCTGCATAACTATATGTTCCTCCGTTAAGTTCAGTCGGTCCCTGCCCTACTGTTTCCCATGTTGAATTAGGAATATCATTTCTTTTTTCAAGTCGATAAAAGATTATACTGTTGCCAGAGTTAATTGTTATAAAAAATGGAACACCAGAACAAACTGAGGATTGTGCAGTCATTGAAACAGTCTGGCCATAACTCATCCTACCTATAAATAGAAAGCAAATCAAAAATCCTATATGTAAAATCCTCTTGCGCAAATGTATAAATTTAAGGGCCAAGCAGACTGAGTCCACAAAGCCTTCAAAATTACTACAATTAGCAAATACTATAGTATATATTAAAAAAATATATACTATAGTCTATTTAATATAAAATATTCATAATGAATGGTTTATAGCATTTCAAATAGGCAGTTTAAATGGGTCAGATTGAAAAATGAGAAATAAAAGAGAAATGAAACAAAAAAAGTTAATAAAACTCAATCTGAAATAACTTTAAAGTTATTGTCTCATATAAAAAAAAATACATAATAAACTATTTATATTTGAAAGAAAATAATGAAAACTAAACTAATTCTAATCTTAAGTCTTTTTGTTGTAAAAAGCAGTTTGGCGCAAATAATTGGAAGTAAACAAGAATTTGTTTCTCCTAATTTAAAGACTTTAATTGCTAATACTAAAACTGTCGCAATTCTTCCTTTCAAAGCAAATATTTCTTATAAAAAAATGCCTAAAGGAGTTACGCTTGAAAATATAAAGGAAGAAGAAAGAATTACATCCTCTCAAATGCAAGAAGGAATGTATACTTACTTACTTAGAAAATCTAGTGATTACTCAGTTTCATTTCAAGATATTAACAGAACAAATGCATTGCTTAAGAAAGCAGGTGTTTTTGATAATTTAGACGAAGTACTTGCTGATTCAATTTGTAAGATACTTGGCGTAGATGCAATTATTAAGTCTACTTGGACATATGAAAAAACTGGTTCGGAAGCAGGTGCAATTATTAGCACATTGGCTTTTGGTGTTGCCAAAGGTGTTGCAAGTGGTGGACTTATTTTACAATTATATGGTGCAAAAGATGGAGAACTTGCTTGGAGATTTTACAAAGAGATGAATGAAAGTGCATTCTCAAATGCTGGTGTTTTAATGGAAAGAATGATGAGAAAAGTGGGAAGAAACTTCCCTTTTGAAAAATAAATTTAACTAAAAAAAATCCTAAGATTATCTTGGGATTTTTTTTGATCGTCTAATTATGCAAATTCAATACCCATTTTATTATGAAAACTAATAATTCTAAATTTTATGTTCTATTGACTTTCCTTTTTTGTTCATTCATTACAAAAGGACAAGAAGTTACTAAATCGAGTATGCAAAAGGAATATGACGCTTTTATTTCTAATGAAAAAGCTAATTTTTCAGATTTTAAGGATAAAAGAGATAAAGAATTTGCACAAATGCTCAAGAACAAATGGTCAAATTTTGATATTCAAGCTAGTAGTAAACCAAAAACGGTGCCTTTACCACCAAAACTACCAGATGTCATTCCTGCTTCACCTAAACAAGTTGACATAAATAAAATTCCTATCGTAGTCATTCCAAACATTATTATCAAGGATATTGAACCCATCGTTGATAGTAGCAATTCAACAAAGAGGAATAAATATGAAAATGGTAGTAGTATTAATTATTTCAATACAAAAATTGAATTCTTTTTTGATCAAAATTTGATTCAAGATGTAAAAGATATCAATGAAATTGCAGTTGGTAATTATTGGGAAGCTTTAAGTAAAGCCGATTATGAGGATTTAATTCAACAAATAAAAAAAGTTGGAGCCGAATTGAGTCTTAATGACTGGGGCTACTATACACTCGTTACTAAATTAAGTCAGCAGATAAATAAAAAAGAAAACGAACAAACTTTATTCACATTTTTTATGTTGACCCATTTAGATTATAATATAAAAGTTGCAAAACGTGCTAATACTTATATCCTACTTGCAACTTTTAATAATACAATTTATTCTAAAAAATATATTAATGTTGAAGGGATAAAATATTATATTTTGAATGACGAGAATGATGAACTCATTTACACATTTAAACAGAATTTTTCTAAATCTAATAAAAAAATAGACCTTAATTTAACAAAAGCACCTAAGTTAAATGAAATGTACAAGGCTGTTCAGGTACCTACAAGTAAAAATGAAAATAATATTGAAGTTTTAATCAATAAAAATTTGATTGCTTTTTACAATCAAATGCCAATGACAGACTTGTCTGTTTTTTTTAATTCATCGCTTGATCCAAAAACAGAAAATTCAATTCATAATTATCTACTTCCAAAAATTAAAGGAAAAAACGAACTTGAGGCTGTCAATGTAATATTAGACTTTGTCCAACATTCATTTGAGTACAAGACAGATGATGCGCAATTTGGATATGAAAAATTTTTCTTCTCAGAGGAATTATTTGAATACCCCTATTCAGATTGTGAAGACAGATCTATCTTGTTTGCACACTTAGTAAAGTCGCTCTTAAAATTAGAAGTAATTGGATTAGAGTATTCTACGCATGTGGCATGTGCAGTAAAATTCAATGCAAATATTGAAGGAGATAAAATTAATGATAATAAAAACGTGTATGTTATATGCGACCCAACTTATATAGGTGCTTCCGTGGGCATGTGTATGCCACAATTTAAAAATGAAAAACCAACTATAATTAAAATTAGGGTGAACTAATTATTCAAAGAAATTCACCCTAATTAAATTTAAAATATTTTATACGTTAGCATTACAGTGAACGCTTTGTTCTTAATAGAAACATTAACGTCATCAAAAGCTTGATCTGCGTTAGCAACAATAGATGACATACTCGTTCCGTATCGAGCGCCAATGCCAATTGCATCAGTTACATTAATTGAAGCACCAAATAATAATTGAAAATCAGAAGTTTTAAAAGCATCCTTAATATCTTCTCCGGCAGATTTAGAACTTGCTAAAATGCCAAATTGAGGACCAGCTTCAATTTTAAAATTTTGAGTAACCGCATATTGCGCTAAAACAGGAATATTTATATATTCACTTTTAAAAGTTTCTCCATCAAAACTTCCCCCCATTCCTTGATACAATAACTCTGGTTGTATTTTAAATTTTTCTGAAACACTAAAATTTACAAACCCACCAAGAGCTAATGCAGTTCTGTTTGAAGTAGATGCTTTCATTCCCATTGCAGCAGCCTCTACAGATGCAAAACTTGCACCAACTTTTAAACCTGCTGAAACTTGCGCAATCGAAGTCGTTGCAATCAAAATAACAACTAATAATAAAATGATTTTTTTCATAATAGGTATATTTTAAATAATATAATATTTTTCAAATATATTATATTATTCTTATAATTAATATTATATATTTTGAAGAGCATTTAGGCTACACCATTCACAACCGCTTCCTTATATACTTTTTGCACCAATCCTTGCAAAACCTTTCCTGGTCCAAATTCAGTAAAAGTAGTTGCACCGTCGGCTACCATGGCTTCCACAGATTGGGTCCATTTTACCGCACCGGTCAATTGTGCAATTAAGTTGGCTTTGATTTGGACTGGATCTGTCACTGCAGATGCAATCACATTTTGGTATACTGGACAAATTGGATTGTTAAATGTGGTGGCTTCAATTGCTGCTGCTAATTCAATTTTTGCTGGTTCCATGAGTGGTGAGTGAAATGCGCCTCCTACTGGTAAAACCAAAGCACGTTTTGCACCTGCTGCTTTCATTTGCTCACATGCAATTTCAATTCCTTTTACAGATCCTGATATCACCAACTGTCCAGGACAATTATAATTTGCAGGCACCACTACTTCTTTAGTTTCAATTTGAACTTGCGCACATATGGCTTCTACTTTATCATCGGCTAGTGCCAATACTGCAGCCATTGTAGAAGGTTTTAATGCACAAGCGGCTTGCATGGCTTTTGCTCTTATGCTCACTAAACGCAGTGCATCTTCAAAGCTTAAAGTTTTATTGGCTACAAGTGCACTAAATTCTCCAAGAGAATGTCCTGCTACCATATCTGGTATTGTATGATCCGTTGTTAAATAAGCAATCACAGAATGAATAAACACTGCTGGCTGAGTGACATTGGTTTGTTTTAATTGCTCATCTGTTCCTTCAAATATGATATCACTAATGCGGAAGCCTAATATTTCGTTGGCTTTTTCGAATAAGGCTTTTGCAGCTTCATTAGACTCGTATAAGTTTTTTCCCATTCCAGAAAACTGACTTCCTTGACCTGGGAATACAAATGCATGTTTTGTCATATTGAATTATATTTTAATAAATTAAAAACTTCTAAGTAACAAATTTACTAAATTTAATTGCCAATAGGAACAAATCTTATACTGTTAATATATCTAAATTAATGTTTGATTTTAAAATAGGGAGTTGTTTCATTAGATGCCGCATCACTTAAAATAGTAATGCTATAATTATCAAAATTATTGCTATATGTAGAGGATCCATTTACTGTGGATGCACTTGGTGTTCTTGCTTGTGTTTGACCTTGAAGATTATAAGCCCCAGAACCAATGCCACTTGAAGAGAGACTTAGTATCAAATTTCCATTAATACTAAGACTGGATTCTGCCCCAGCACTTCCATTTGATGCATAATAACTTCCGTATGAACCTGTACCATAGGTGTAGCCAGGATAACATGGAGTTCTCTCTGTTGTAGGCTTTGAGCCGTTTTGTCCTATAGTAAAAGATATTACATCACCTGCATTTACTAATAAAAGTGCTGCTATTTTGTTTGCCTTCCCAGATTGCCCACCACCTGCAACAGAATAAGGATTTACACATCCAGCAGAATATTGATTCATAACTTCCAAATCAGAACCATTACCTCCAACAGCACCATTAAATTCGATTAATAAAGTATTCACGCCATTTGGAACTGTATATGAACCTGTGCTAAGAAACTTATTTTGATAACTAGGTTTAGTAGCTGTTGATGTAGAAGCAGCAGCAGAAATCCAAGTTGTACCGTTGGATGTTAATACATTTCCATTCGCCCCAGGTGCTACAAATTTCAAAGCATTTGTTCCGTCCCCTAATAAAATATTATTAGCCGTTAACGATGACGTCCCTGTACCTCCATTGGCTACACTTAAGGCTGTAGTTAGAGTTAAATTACCAGAATTTATTGAAGTTGCGGTAGCTATACCTAATGAAGGTGTCGTAAAGCTTGGTGAAACTAATGGCGCTTTTAAATCTAATGCCGTTTGTGTAGCAGTCGATATTGGCTTACTTGCATCATTCGTATTATCTACATTTGATAATCCCACTTTTGATTTGTTTATGCCAGTGGCTACTTTTGCATCTGTAACTGATAAATCAGCAAGCTTGATTGTAGTAATGCCAGCATCGACAATAGAATTACTACTTGCTGTGTTTTCACCAGGCTGTATAAAAAAAGCATCTACATAAATATCTGCATTCGCGTTTATAGCATCCACAACATTTGAAACATACCCATAAAAATCTGCAGTAAATGTAATTCCAGTTCTAGTTAAATTTGAATATGTTACGTCTTTATTTGATCTAAAAAGCACCACAATATTATCTGATGCAAATTGACTGTCAAAAAGTAAATCATATGAGTAAAATGTATGACGATTATTATTTGGCCCAGAAGCGGAAGAGAAATACCAATTAGTATTTCCAACTATTTTTGTAGATTTCATATTTAAGCCGGAGATTACATTTGAAGAAGTCCAAGTTAAAGTTCCACTTCCTGTACTTGTCAAAAATTGATTTGCTGTTCCGTGAGTATTTGGATATGTCACAGAACCAACTGTAACAGTTCCCGTAAATGTTGGTGATGCTAATGGCGCTTTTAAATCTAATGCCGCTTGTGTAGCCGTCGATACTGGCTTACTTGCATCACTCGTATTATCTACATTAGGTAAACCTACCATAGTCTT
>JBILCS010000009.1:0-35701 GCA_044353005.1 Sediminibacterium sp.
TGCTCGTTTCTACCACAAAGTAAAGCAGTTTTGCATAAAAAAACAATTTTTTATGGGTTATCTTTGAACCTCGAAATAACTAATATGTTCAACCAAAGAGTCAAAATCAAGCAATTGTTAAGCGGAACCGATGCTAATTCAGCTGTCGGAGCCGAAGTAGTAGTCATGGGATGGGTGCGCACCTTCCGAAATAACCAGTTCATCGCATTGAACGACGGTAGCACCAATAACAATGTGCAGGTGGTGGCTAGTTTGGGTGAATTTGATGAAGCTTTATTAAAACGCATCACCACGGGGGCTTCTTTAAAAGTAAAAGGTGTGGTCGTAGAAAGCCAAGGAAAAGGTCAAACAGTTGAGGTAAAAGCAACAACAATTGAAATACTAGGAGACAGTGATGCAGAAAAATATCCTCTACAACCCAAAAAGCACTCTTTAGAATTTTTAAGAGAAAAAGCACATTTACGTTTTAGAACCAATACGTTCGGATCTGTATTTCGCATTCGTCATGCCTTAGCATTTGCGGTACATCAGTTTTTTAATGATCGTGGATTTTTATATTTAAATACACCCATCATTACATCAAGCGATGCCGAAGGTGCAGGTGAGATGTTTCGCGTGACCACACTTCCAATGGAAGGAGCTCCAAAAAACGAAGCAGGTGAAATTGATTATACCGAAGACTTTTTTGGCAAGAGCACAAACTTAACTGTAAGTGGTCAACTTGAAGGAGAACTAGGCGCCATGGCGTTTTCAGACATTTATACTTTCGGTCCTACCTTCCGCGCAGAGAATTCAAACACGACAAGACATTTGGCAGAATTTTGGATGATCGAACCAGAAGTGGCATTCAATGACCTCGAAGACAATATGAATTTAGCAGAAGATTTCATGAAGCATTTAATTGCTTATGTGATGGAACACAATGCAGATGACTTAGCATTTTTAGATGCGCGTTTAGCAGAAGAAGAAAAACAACTACCTACTGAAAAAAGATCTGGCTTAGGATTAATTGAAAAATTAAAATTTGTAGTAGAAAACAGTTTCGAAAGAATCACGTATACGGAGGCCATTGATATTTTATTAAATAGCAATCACTATAAGAAAAAGAAATTTACCTACGATGTAAAATGGGGCATTGATTTACAAAGTGAGCACGAAAGATACTTGGTAGAGCAGCATTTTAAAAAGCCAGTGATTGTTACGGGTTATCCAGCGGCGATCAAAGCTTTTTATATGCGCATGAATGATGGATGTGAAGCTGGTAAAGAGACGGTGGCAGCAATGGATATTTTAGCACCAGGTATTGGAGAGATCGTTGGTGGATCAC
Organism: Sediminibacterium sp.; assembly: GCA_044353005.1. Taxonomy (GTDB): domain Bacteria; phylum Bacteroidota; class Bacteroidia; order Chitinophagales; family Chitinophagaceae; genus Sediminibacterium. The sequence goes on from JBILCS010000009.1 coordinate 1,328, forward strand.
AAAGAGAAGAGCGTTTGGATAGGCTAGAAGCCAGAATGAATGACATGCACATTCCTTTAGAGGAGATGAGCTATTACTTAGATACAAGACGTTTTGGTACAGTGCCACACGCTGGATTCGGATTAGGTTTTGAGCGCATGGTGCAGTTTGTTACAGGCATGACCAATATTAGAGATGTCATTCCTTTTGCAAGAACGCCGAAAAACTGTGAATATTAAAAATATTTTAAAAGAGCGCACTCGCGCTCTTTTTGTTAATAGCGCTACGAAATGTGCAAGGGTTAAATCTAATTATTGTCTATGGGAATTATTTATGTATTAATTGGTGCGCTTTGTTTTGCAATTAGCAATGCTTATTGGAAAAAAGCAACAGCAACAATTCCATATCAAATAGGCATGTTCTATCGCGGCATTTTTGCCACCATTATTTTTTCTGTTTTATATTTTGGATTTCGCCAAGCAGATTTTTTTAAATACTGGGTGGTGCGTGATATTGCATTGGACAAAGAATTTATTTTATCCATTACATTAAGTGTATTTAATATTTTTGGACTTGTATTTTTTTTACAAGGTATTCAGAAAGCGCCTGTAAGTGTTGTGGTACCTGTGTCTTCCCTAAAAATATTTACAATTATTACAGCCGTATTTGTCATGGGGGAACTGTGGTATAATAATTATTTGATTGCTTTTATATTAAGTACCCTTGGTTTATTTTTATTGTATTTTAAAAGAGCCGAAGTACAACAAGTCAATACATTTAAAAAAGGAATTTTATATGGCATAGCTTCAAGTTTTTTTTGGGGCAGTTCTTTTGCTTTGTATAAATTTCCGATTGCATGGTGGGGTCCACTTGGTTTCAGTTTGATCATTGAATCTGTAGCCATGTTATTTGGTTTGGTCTTAGTGATTAAAGACGGGCTGATGAATCAGCTAACCGCCTATTTAAAATTGATTCATATAAAGGCGTATTTGATTTTAGGCGCCTTGCTTGTCATCGGAGGCTTGGCTATTAACATGAGTTATGGTTATCTGCCAGTGGTGGTGATTAATATCTTAATTATTGGCAGTCAAATTATCTCTGTATTGATTGGTTATTTTATCTATAAAGAGCGCTTAAGCATCCAACAATGGATCGGATTAGCCTTCATCATTGCCAGCTTTTTTGTAGTGGCAGTGGTCGCTTAATTACACTGATTTTCAATAAACAAGGCTTATTTTTTGCTATTTAAGGTCGGTCTGCTTATATTTGCTCCCCGAACAAAGCAATTTGTTTAGATGGATTTACATCCGATGGCGCTGTAGCTCAGTTGGTAGAGCAAAGGACTGAAAATCCTTGTGTCCCCGGTTCGAGCCCGGGTGGTGCCACTAAAAAGCAAAAGCCTTGTAAGTTTAACTTACAAGGCTTTTTTAATGATAGCACTTTTGGAAAAAACCAGACTAAAACTCGTTTTCTTTTTCCTCCAATTTATAATCTTGATCTTTCTGGTAATATTTTGCCCAGCCATTACTTAAAGCAAACATGATAGGTTTTGAAATCACTTTTCTCATCCAGATTGGGAAAGTGAATCTTCTTCTATTCGATAAGTATTCAAAATATTTACTATCGGCATCCCCTTCGGTATCTAAAATATTTCTCGCAACAAAATCACCACAAAAACTAGCCCATGGAAGTCCAACCGCTCCTTGAATAAATCGAACATTTGGATTTTTTTCATCTCTCACTACTATTGGCAATAAATCTCTAGTGGTATCAATCATACCTGGCCAGTATTGAATAAAGTTTAGATTTTTTAAAATTGGAAAATGGTTTTTAAATTTTGAGTGTACTCCAGAAATAACATTATTGTGATTCCACAAAAACGGAGTGAAGGTACTTGCCGCATTTCCTCCACCTAATAATATTCTATTTTGATCAATCAATCTCCAATAGGAATAAACTAAGGTGTTGTCCCACATTTGAAAGTCTTCGCCATTAGGAAGGAGTTCTGCAACTACTTTATCACTTAGAGGCTCACTAACACTTAAAAAAGTTTGTGCGTGATAAATTTCTTTCGACAAGTCATGAAATGTTTTAGGCATCTTATCAATAGAAATAATCATTTCTTTTGCCTTAATGGTTCCTGCATCGGTCATTGCGGTGTTTCCGTTAATAGAGTTCACTTCTGTGCTTTCGTAAATTTGCATTCCTGCTTTTAACAATACACTTTTCATGCCTTGTAAATATTGCAAAGGATTAAATCCAAATGTATCGTCGTAACGAATTCCGCCAGAAAAATTTTGACTATTGATAATTGTTTTGAGTTCGTTCTCGTCGTAAACTTTTTGATTTGTAAAGCCAACTTCTTTTCTTCCGTGTTCTTCTTCTTTAACTATAGCTAAACCACTTTTCCCTATTCCTAAAAACAAACTATCCTGCTCTCTGTAATCACACTTAATGTCGTATTTTTTTATATAATCTCTAACAAGGTTAATACCTCTTGTAGGAATTTCCCAAATTTCTTGAGCGCTCTCAATGCCATATCTTCTTACAATCTGACTTAACTCTAGTTCACTGTCTGGTGTCATGAACCCTGCGCTTTTACCGCTAGTTCCACCACCTACAATATTTTTTTCTACTAAAACTACTTTTAGGCCTTTGTCAATAAAAGCAGCAGCAGCAGAAATGCCACTCATGCCTCCACCAATAATTAATACATCACATTCAATGTCTTTTTGTAAAGGAGGACACACATCGTATTTATGTTCAAGTAAAGTAGTAAACCACCAGTTTTGAATGATCATATTGATTAGATTTTATTGTGAATAAATTATCATCCGTAAAATATACTTCTTTAACCGCTACCTACTTAAGGCCTCGGCATATATTAAAAGTATTATAAATATACTTTTAATAATATATTAATAAAAAATTATTTTAAAGAAAAGAGTCAACCTGTATCCAACCTAATATTTCAGGTGGATTAAATTACAATACCTTTCTAGTGCGCTTACAAAATATTGATTTTGAATGGTTTAAATCAAAGTTGAACAAATAATTTGAGTATTTTAACAAAACTAGATTTTTTCATCTCGTTCAAAACTGAAGTCTTTTTTACAATAATCACAATGTGCTCTGTAATTATAAGTCGTATCATAACTATACTCTGTATTAAACCTTTTATCTAGGGTGCCATCTTTATTGTACCGGCCATTGATCATATACTTTTCTGTTTCAGTGTCAATGAGTTTTATGGTAGACTGAACAAAATTGGGTTGGTGACATTTTGTACAATCAATAGTATACTTTATTCTTATTTCTATTTCGGCATATTTTGCCTCAGATCCAGTATTGACTAAAAGGGATTTCTTAAGCTTATAATGATATTTAGATCTAGCACTATTAATGTCCATGTTTCTTGCATCGTTCAAAATTTCTTCTAAAAACAACAACTCCTGCGCTTGCAATTTTTTAAATCTTCTTTTTGCTCTTATTCTACCAAGAATAATTAATCCAAGAAGGCCAATGCCAAAAAATATAGCGTTTCTTTTATATTTTTTATCAACAGCACTGTTTACATTATCATCGAATCTGTAAAATCCGTCTATTATTCTAACTTTTCCATCTGCATCAACAATAATATAACCAAAAGTATTGATTGATTTTTCCGCATCAGTATCATTAGAGTAAGTGCCATAAACACTTTCTTTTGTTACTTTTTCTGCTAAAGCAAATTCATAACGAATGCAGTTTTGATGTTTTAAATCTTCACTTAAAGCATATTCATTATTATAATCATAAAGATCTCTATACTTCATATTGTCAATATAAACGATATCCCAATCAGGCATCATCTGTTTAATTCTTGTTAAACGATCTTGTCTAGACTCTTTATACTTAAATTCATATTGCGCCATTTTTTTGTAATAAGCCTCTCTTAATCTAAATACATTTGTCTCCGCCTCATAGGTGTATTTTTTTACCAGCCTTTGTCTAATAGGGTCAATTAATTTTATATAGCTTTCATACTCCTTCATGCTTGTCACATTAGGCGCAAGGAGACCCTCATACTCAATCACATCATTTCTAAACTTAAATGAATAATCAACGCTATCAATGGGCTGACCAAAATCTTTGATAAAATCTTGTAGTGTTAAATTAGAAGGGGTTCGGTAAGATTTTAAATCCCCACTACGACTTCTGTTTTCCGAAATCTCAATTTTACTCCACGATTTTTGTTTTCTCAAGTCTATATTATCACAACTGCTAAGCAAGGTTAAACCAAGAATTAAATGGGATAAATTCAAACGAGTCATCATACAATAAGTTTTCAAATTAAAAGAAGTATAAATCAAGACGCTTTGTGCTGGAAATCAAATATAATTAAATTCTTATATTTTATATCAATACCTATTGATTAATCATTAAAATGAAAATGAATCAAACCCTGTATACCTTGAGTAAATAAAATATAGATTACAAAAGCGAAGAACAATAATGCCATAACAATAAAACGCTTGTCGGAAAGGAAGCCAAGAAAAATACCCTCACCTATATCTAATAGATCATTGTTATCTCCTACAGTTATTATGGTTATAATGAATAAAACGACATAGATAAGTGCTCCATAGAAACTAATTGTCATAAAGGGGGCGATGCATAAATTTAAAGTCCAAATTGACAACCTCATTTCAAAAGCACGAATACGCAACAAGTTCTTGTCTGTATAGTTTTCGTAAAACGTAGTCAATATATAAATCATGATTAAACCAAAAAACGCAATGAGGCTATATACGGTTTCAATATATCCTCCAATGAACATACATAAGAATGGTAAGCCCGTGGAATAGATAATTCGAAATGCGGTAGCAAGTTTATTGTTCATATGCATTAAATATTCAAATAGAAATTAACAAGTTTATTTGCAAATTCTTTTTGTTGATTAATTGTACTATTTTTAAAACTAGGCGAATACTTTAAAATCAAATGTTTTACACCTGTTTCGTTTGTATATTTTATTTCATTATAAAAGTCAGAAAAAGATAAGTTTTCTTTATTTAATTCTGTTTTATCAACTTTAAAATTATCCAATATTTGAAACTCACCCTTGGCAGGATATTTTACATAAACAAATCCATCAGGATTAAGTATTATATTAATTGTATTTTTTGCCCAGTCGGCAACGTCTTTGAACACAAAAAATGATTTGTTTTTATCTACCAGGTTGTCAAATTCTGGGCGCCAATATTTTTCAATAAACTCATCTTTTGAGACTACTGATTTTTCAAAATTATGAATAGTAGAAATTAAATTTGTAAAATAAGTATCATCATCAATTTTTTGGATTTCATCCCCCTCTATCTTACTATATATATTTAAAATTTTATTAACAAATCCAACCTGACCTTCTTTTGTTGAGTTTTTAAATGCTCGCTCAAAGCCGATGAGTTTATGACTAACTATGTCTGGTGTGTTGTAAACGATTAGTGTACATGAAGCAGCATCTGAAATGGTAGTAAGGTTTTTACAGTTAAAGTCAGTATGTTTTAAGTGTAAAAATGTTTTTATTTCGGGTTTAAATACACCTTCAATTTTAATGATATAAATATTTTTTTCGGTCACGAAGGTTTTATATATAAATACATTGTCAGTATATTTCCAAAAATAATAAACAGCGTCACCAGGTTCTATTTTATCTCCAAAAAGTTTACCATCGCCATAAGCAAATTCACTTTTACTTAGCTTTTCATAAGTTTCAAACTTTTTAATTTTGCAATTAAAATCACTGTTTTTAATTTCTTCAAGTACTTCTAATAACTGCTCGGAAACGTCTTTGAATTCATTAGATAAAAATTTTCTCAATTTATTTTTATTAATCTCTTCCTCAAAGAATTTTAATTGCCCTTCGCTTATAGGAAGTGATTGGTTGTAATTTTCAATAACATCAGCAATAGCAGCGTTTAAATTATTAATTAATTTATTAAAATCATCAATTGAATTAATATCACCAATTACCCCACTTACGCCATAATCTAAACCAATTAGTCCAACTACGTTTGTTAATAAACTATTACCACGTTGATTTAACACATAGGCAGAGCCAATAGAAATAAGCAAATCAATTCCAGCTTTAATTTGTAATTCCTTAATTCTAGTTTTTGATAACTCAATTGCTTCGGTTGCGGTTTTAAAGAAAAAAGAAAGTGTGTATAAGTAAGCATCTATGGTTAATTCATCTGACTTAATTGCATATGCTTTTTTATAACAGTATTCTACCTCACTAAAGATGGCAGTTTGTTTTAAAAACCGAATCATTTTAATTGACCCAAGGGCAAGCCATGCTGAATGTTGAGAGTCGGTGTCCGTTTGAGCATCTAACAAAACATCCATGATCGTTTTTTCTGCTTCTTCAATTCTGTTTGCTTTCAACGAAAGTCCAGCCATTTCTAATTTAATTGCTATCACTGACATAGGATCCTATTTAAAATAATTAGTTTATAAATCCATCAAATTAAATATAAGAACAAATATTTATATATTAATTTAAAATCATACGAATGTATCCATCGGATACTTTTTTTATTAAAGAATTTGTCAAATCAAAGAATTAAATATATAAACTATTTTAATATGTGATAAATATTTATTATGTTTAAATATATAAAATCATCAATATGCAAAAAGCGCTTTTAACAATTGGTACGTTAATATTATTATCTGTTTATGGGGTGTTGTTTTATTTAACGGGAATAGCTGCTGGATTTTTAATGCCATCTTTGTTAATGGTAGTAACCGCTCTTTGTTATTATCTCACCCACAACCTACCCACAAAAAAAGAGATTTATGAAGATGGGGTTTATTTTAATACAACTGAACTCAATTTGTATTTTCCGATTATAATTATTGACTTGTTTGCGTTCATTTATTTTTTCAATCTACCTGAAGCATTACAATCTTTCAATTTATCTAATATAGTATTATTGTTTCTATTGTTTTCCATTTTTATACCCTCTATTGTATTGTTTAAAGTTATTTTAAGTAATCAAAATGACAGGGTTATTTTATATAATGAAACAATTACTTGGTTTGATAATAAAGAGAAACATGAAATAAAATATATTGATGTAAATTCAGTAGAAGTTAAATCAGATAATATTGCGTTAATTTTTCCTAGATATTATATAAGAATAATCTTGAAAAACGGAAACGAATTATTTATTTTAACCTATAAAATGAATATTACGAAAAAGGGTGCTATTAAAATAAACGAATACATCCAATCGATGATTACAAATAAAATAAGCCTAGACGATATAAAAATTGATGCTCAAAAACTAGAACAAAAAGAAGATAATATTAACTCAGGATTTAAATTTGTTGGACAATTTGGACTGTATATACTTGCGAAATTTATTATTTATATATTCGCGTACGGTATGATGTTCCTTTTTGGTGCAATAGTTAGATTATTTATATAGAAATAAAATAAATTATGAGCTGGTATAGACTAAATATAAATACAGAAAAACAACTACAACGTTTCTCGGTCGTATTAATAGTGGCTTCGACTATATTAATTACTTGTGAAATAATTTTTGGAACTGCTCAAAATCAAAAATTCTTTGATATCGTTGATATTTTATTGGTCTTATTGTTTACTTATGAAATAATGCTAAGACACAAAAGTCATAGGACAGATATCTTTGAACGTGTATGGTATTATTTTGATATTTGTTTATTAATACTAGGATACCTTTCCTTTTTAAAAGGTTTTTTCACACATCCAGAAACAATTTATGTTTTAAGACTATTTAGGGTGACAAGAATCTTGAGGTTATTTGAAATATCAAACAAGCTTAAGAGTATCGAGAAAAAGATTATTCATGTCATACCATCAGTGATTACATTTGGGGCCTTACTATTACTGCTCATATTTGTGTATGCACTTTTAGGAATGAGTCTTTTTGAAAAACGAAATTTTGAAATTGTTTCATTTTCTAATCTCTACAGTTCTTCTAAAGCATTGTTTATATTTATTACTAGCGGATTAGATTATGCAGAGGTCATCAGAATAGTTGAAAAAGATACACCGAATCTTCCCATTTTTGTAGTGGACTTCTATTTTTTCTCATTCTTTATTGTTACATCAATGATCACATTAAATGTCTTTATTGCTGTAATGACTAATTCGGTACAAGAAGAATTAATTCAGGATATAAAAAATATAGATCGATCTAACGATCATCAGATAAAGGAGATGAATCAAAAAATTGATTTAATACTTGATGAATTGAAAAAGCAAAAATTATAGAATTAAAAAAAGGCCAACATAATTGTTGGCCTTTTTTTTAGTTCATTCATTTTAAATTATAATGAAAAACCTAAAGCTTCAGTGAGAACTTTCACATTAGTAAATTCTGATTTAGTAACTTTTCCATCTGCTTCAGCAATAGCAATAAGATCGACGATTAATGCTTTACAATTATCATCATTAAATCTTGCTTTTAAAATTGGTAAAGAATTTACTACTGTATTTTTTAAACCATCTTCGTCTAATGAATCATACCAAGCACCCGCTTCACTGATAATGGTATTCACATCGCTTCTAGATGCGTCATCTCCCATCCACTCTCCAACTTTTTCTTTAATGACTGCAACTTCTGATTGACTAAATTCACCATCTGAATAACCAGCAATAAATAAATATACCATTGTGATCACATGAGCATAATTAACGTCTGCAGGCACTTTAATTTCGTTTGACATAATTGATTGTTTTGTTGAAAAACAAATATAAATAAAAACTTATCTAAAAAAAATAATATAACTTTAATTCTATATTAATTAATAGAATTTTATGGCTTCAGAATTATCAATGAATGGTCGAAAGAAAATTGAAACGATCAAAAAGGAATTCAGTGAAAAGTTTGAGTACCTGACTTTGTCATTTTTTGACACAAATGGAGTTGAGTTTGATCAGGAGAAAACACTTTCTGAGATTAGAAAGTCGAAGGGTGACGACATATCAATCATTGCATCATTGAAAATCAGCTCATTAGAGAAAAAATTTGAAGATGAAATAGGTGTTAAGGTAGAGGTTTCGTTTATTAAAGGAGGTCAAATAATACAAACTGTTGAACAAAACAGCTTAACATTAAATGAATTGAATGAGTGGTGTGCTCAAAATGGTTGTGAAATCATTGGCACAAAATTAAACACCAAAGCCTCTAATCAAGCGCATACTACTATAGAAACTAAAGTTTCAGCAATTGATGATGCAAGTTTGCAGCGAGATTTGTTTATTGCGTTCAGCCAACTTTTTCCGGATGCAGAAGCAAAAAAAATTGGAGAGGACAATCATTTAGACATTTTTATACCGAGTGTTTATCCAAAAAGAGGTGCTCACCTTTATTTTAATACTGCAAAAGACGTTATTAAAATTGGCTATTATTGTAGAGATGAGGAGTTTGTATTAAAAGTACTTTCAAATGCTTCAAATATAGAATCTTATGCTAACGGCATACGAATTTTAGATAATCCAGCATTTTCTGATGCTAATTCGGCAGTAAGGGCAGCAAAAGATTTTATCTCAGATATTTTAAATTCAATCCATAAAGAGGTAACTAATACGAGACCCTTAGCGGAAACACCTTCCGCTCCTAAGCCCGAAATAAAGATAGATCCTAAGCCTATTATTAAAGAGGAAAAAGAGGAGTACAAGCCAAATGATGAGGAAGTGGATTTACTTGCTGGCTTCAATGAAGTTAAAAAAACACCGCCACCAAGAGCAGAAGAGACTAAAGCGCCAATAAAAAAATCGATAGAAGTTGATAAGCCCGATGAGGAGGAGGAAGCAGAAGATGAAGAAATTACAGTACCAGAAGACAATGAAGCAGTTGAGGTTGAAAGCGCAGCAATCGATGAAGATGAGGATGCAGCTGCAGAAGAAAAATCAGAGCTATCCTCCTTATTGTCTAAAATAAAAAGTACATCATCGGCTAGTTCCGAAGAGGAAGAAGAGCCGTTAGAACCTGATACTAAGGAACCCGAAGAGGAAGAAGAATCAACCGAAGAAGTGTCAGAGACAACGGAAGAGCCTACTGAATCTGAAGAAGATTCGAATGATTTTTCTACTTTATTATCAAGTTTAAATAAAGTTGATAAGGAAGAACCTAAGATTGAAAAAAATGATATTGAAGAAGAGGAGGAGGTGGAAGAAGAAGAGGTTAAGCCGATTATAAAATCTACCCCCACAGTGAAGAAGTCTGTATTATCAGCATTTGATATAACAAACGAAGCAACAATTAAAAAATTATGTGATCGAATAAAACAGGAAAGAATTTTACCTCATCTTCCATATATTAATACTGCATTAGAAAAAGAAAACTTTGATGTTGACAATCATGTTGCTAATTTCTTTTTATCTAAGGTTTTTATAAGTGATCAAAATATGGAAGGCTTCTTATATGTCAATATGGATGGGTTTCATAGTAACTGTATTGATAAAAAAGTAATGCAACCAATATTTTCTTGGAGTGGCGTAAAGGACATAAGATATATCGAAGAAGGAAGCAATGCAAAGATTGATTTAATTGCAGACCAAGGTGAATTAACAATTAGAGAAGAAGGTGCACATGCGTTGAAAGTTTTACACCACATATACTTATACGCCTGGAAGGAAGCAAATGATAAGTTTGCGAATGAATCAGTGATCATATGGAATGTGGTAGAAGACATGGGGATTAAATTAAATAGTTATCCAACACAGGAGGAGTATCTTACATAATTAGACGCATTCAATGGAATATAAAAAAATTAGCGAATCAGAAGTGACCATCACTGAATTAATGGTCCCCATTTATACCAACTTTGGTGGCAAAGTACATGGAGGTTATTTATTATCCTTAATGGATAAAGTAGCTTATGTGTGTGCAACAAAGCACAGTAAGGCATATTGTGTTACTGTTGCTGTTGAAGGAGTAGAGTTTTTAAGTCCTGTCGAAGTAGGCGACTTACTTATTGTAAAAGCTTCTATTAATTATGTGGGTAATACAACCATGATTATAGGTATGCGCATTGAATGTGAAAATCCAAGAACTGGAAAAATCACACATACCAATTCTTGTTATTTTACCATGTTAGCAAAAGATGAGCAAGGCATTCACTTGTCTGTACCTGGATTGATCTTAGAAAATGAAAGTCAACTAAGAAGGTTTTGTGAAGCAAAACGTTTAAAAGAGCTGTCAAAACAAAAAAGAACAATGCTAAATTCAGACTTAAAAGAACATAGCGTACAGCAACTGTCAGAACAGTGTTCAAATGATAAGTGTCAAATTATATTTTAAAATCCCCCAATCAATTAGATATTCATTAATTTTTATATATTTAAATTCATTTTGTTAGATTTGTATAGATTAAAAAATATATATTAACTTGTTTTAATAATTAGATTCATCTTGTTGCAAGCCAGATTTTTATTGAATAATAGCCAAGTTTCATATTTGATACAAGGCCAACCTTTTGATCTCGAATATGAGATTGATGGCTGTAGTCGTGTGATAATTATATACGATAATGGAGCCTCTGTTTTGAAGAGATACAGAATTCAAAAAAGTTCAGGAACTTTTTCTAGTGTTACAAATGTCTACGCACCAACAATTAGGTTTGTTGCATTGGGTATAGGTTTTAATTATGTAGACTTTGTTTTACATGTAAATTTTATGAATGTGGTACCCTTGGATATTTCAATCCAATTAGCACAACCAACATCGGTTACGATACCCGACATTAAAAGAGGATATTATAAAATTAACACACCCATTTTTGATGACGAAAATTTTAGACGAATTAACCTACTGAATAATAAAATAAATATTAAACCATACGACGATTTATCTGAGTATCTGAAACAAAATTAAATTTTAAAGAATGGAATCATCAAACTACAGTTTAAAAACACCCAATCGAATTACTGAATTTTTATGGTGGTGCGCGGGAGCCGATCCTTATTTTATGAGGCTCTCTCCAATGCAAGATAGGGTTAAGTATGCGGGGATTGGAGGTATCGTATTGTGTACTGGTTTGTTGGCCGGTGTATCTGGTGCATTTGCTTTTTACACTATATTCGGTCCTAAAGGAGACGCTAATGATTACTCCCTAACTGCAAGTATAGGTATTCAAATTGCCACTTTGATTTTTGCAGTCGTATGGGGACTTGTAATTTTTAATTTAGACCGTTTTATTATCTCTAGTACAGGTAAAGGTGACGGTACAGACTCCATTACTATAAAAGAGTTTTTACAAGCGCTACCACGTATTATCATTGCATTGATATTGGGTTTTGCAATCTCTTCTCCTTTAGAAATTAAAATTCTTGAATCGGAAATTAATTCAGAATTGAGCAAATTCCAAGCAGTATATGCTGAAGACTTAAATAAACAAACCGATTTATTATTTAAGCAAAAGAGAACAGGCCTGGAAAAAGATAAAGCAGAGTATGAAGGCAAAATAGCTGAATATGAAAAAGGATTAAGCACATTTGATACAGGTATTGATGATTTAGTTGCTAAGCAACAAGCAGAAATGCAAGATAAACGTGCTTATGGTTTTGGACCTGTTGCCCAAAAAATGCAAAATGATATTGAAACAAAACGAGGAGAAAAAGATAAATATGTAAATGAAAAGAGGTCCTCGGTAGAAAGTTGGAGAAAACAATTGGATCAGGTGAATACTAAAATCAATGCGTTGGCAGATGATTTAAGGGTAGAATATAAAAAGAACGAGCAAAAAGCCCATGGCTACGATGGATTGTTGAAAAGAATTCAAATTAGTCATGAAATAGGCGGTATTGTTCCTTGGATCATATTGTTGGTGTTTTTGTGTATTGAGATGGGTCCTATCTTCTTTAAAATGATGATGACAAAGGGTGTATATGATTTTATGGTTGAAAATTATAATCACAGACGCAATGTGGAAAATGGAATTTATAGAGAAGATTATATTTATGAAGGAAAGAACGGTGTTATCCATATGGAAAAATGGCGCTATTTAGAAGTGGAGAGTGCTAAGAAAGAAAAAGAATCAAAAACTCAAAAGCAAGACGAGATCAATACAGCAATTATAAATAAATGGGGTGAATCTAAAACACAAGATGTTGCTCAAAATCCAAACAAATATTTTACAGAAGGTGACGAAAGTGCTGTGAATAATAATGCTTAATGAGTAACTGGAAAGAATATATAACTGTAGAGGCACTAGGACTAGAGCGAGACCTTTGGGATAAGCTAGAATCGCCAGAACAACAAACCTATATTAATGCAATACTGCATTATGGGGGCTTTGTTGTCTGCACTTTTATAGGCGCTTATGCTTTATTATATCTAATATCTTCCTCTTTTTTATTAACTATTGTTGCGGGTACAATTTTGGCACTTATTTTATCAAGTATTGTTCGATTCTCTTTGATAATTTTAAGAAGATCCATATTTGATGTTTCAAAAAGTTACAAAAGTAAAATAGTTAGCCCTTTATTAAATAATGGCATGCAGGGTAATAGATTTGTGGCAGCTAAACCGGTTGTCCTTCCCGAAACAACTCCAAAAACACCGACCACCCCTAGCAAGCCAAATGCTTTTTCAAATTTATTCAAAAAACTTAATTTTAGAATCCTACCAAGTTTTAAAAATTTTAAACTTTCAAGTGATAGCCCAATACCTGGTTTTGCAATGTTTATTAGGATTGTAATTCTTTCAACAATCGGATTATTAATTGTTTTTCCATTGACATGTTTACTACATTTTTCGAGAGTAGAGGATTTAAATGCCGCTAAAAGAGAAGAAATAAAAACTAGGTTTATTTTAGATGCAAGAAAGAACTTAGATAAAAAGAAAAATCATTTTCAAAACAATATTGAAGAAATTAAAACACAGTTAAATCAGAATGTTGGTGTTTATCAGGTGAATGGCTTGATGAAACAAAAGCAACAAGAATTAGCTAAACTAACAAATGACTTAAATGGTTTTAATATCGAAAATGAAGAAGATTATGAAAAACAACTTAAAATTTTTAATGACCAAATTGATGGAAAGTATTTTTTAATTTCTACATTTTATGATGCTGTTAGATACCCATTTTTTTTATTCGTCTTCGTTGGCGTTTTTTATCTTTTATTTATGGCTCATAAAAGACTTATAAATATAAAAAATTCCAAATTGCTTGTTTATCCTAAGGAATCTACAAAGTTATATAAACAAATTATTGAGAAGGAGTACAATGAAACACAGGCTTATCTAAAAAAATATTTATTAGATAAATATCAATATGATGCAACGCCATTTATGGAAAATTCATTTTGGCTAAATCCGCCTTATTGTACAGAGAAGAGAGCATTTTTCAAGAAAAGAAATACTATTTCTAAAAAAGATTTCTTAGACCATTTTAATGCGCCTAAAATCCCATTGACAATTGAAAACTAGAATAAAATATTATAAAGGATTTTTAGATTGTCAGTTTTCTACTTCTACACCAGAGAAGATCGGAAACACCTATACTCAAAAATCTACCATTCACTTGGAGCCAAGATTTAGATTATATGATCCAGTAGAAATAGAGGAGCAAGAATTCATTTCTGAAAATGAATTAGAAACAAAACCCTATTTAATTAACAAGGGTAAATACGATGTAGAATTTTATTTTAACCAATCTTATTCGAATACGTATAATTTAAATCAAGCTGCATCTGAAAAAGAGTTTAATAATACTCCTAAGGATAATGTTCATTCAACTATTGAAAAAGTAGATGAGATTATATTGATTTTAAATAATCAATCCGCTCCTTCGTCCACTACAAAAGAACATGACATTAATAATTATGTTTACCATCAAGAAGGCAAAAATGCATTTTATGCTAATTTTTATGCCAACTACGGTAAAAGTACACATGGAAAAATACAAGGACAGGCTTATTTAAAAGCCATAGAATATATTGATGAGCATAACAATCCTATTCCCACTGTTCAAGTAATTGCAATTGAAAAACAAGAAAGACGCATTCAAGTTGCAAACACGAATCTGATCACAAGGGTCGTTGATAAAACAGGCTTACCTGTTCCGGCAGTGCTCTCAAATAATAAAGGCTGCTTGGGTATGTTCTCTAAAAATCAGCCAGTTGTAAATACCCAGGTTGGTCCAGATGGTAACATCGTAAATGTGGCTGACGTGACGGGCGCGAGTAATCCAGGATGTTTGGGTAGTTCTATGAATCCATTAAGGTCTGTTATGAATCCTTCTGTTGCTGGAGGCGCGAGTAATCCGGGTTGTATGCCTGGAGCTGCAGGCGGTGCCGGGAATGGAGGCTGTTTAAAAACTTTATTGGGCTTAATTCTAGGTGGTCTGCTTACCTACTTATTAATGAATGCTTGGCTTGCTAAAAATGCACCTGCTCCTCAAGTTATACATGATACTTTAGAGATAGAAGTCATCAAGGAGAAATTAGATACCTTAATGATTTTTAAAACAGATACGCTTTCTTTTGTTGATTCAACAACTAAGAAAAGCTATGAGACTGTGAATCTACCAAATGTTCAATTTTATACCAATAGCGATGTCTTATTGCCTTCGTCAGCAAAAGAATTACAACAACTAGCAGAATACCTAGTTAAAAATGATAGTTTAAATGCTACCGTATTTGGTCATACAGATAATGTAGGGGAACCTGAATCTAACTTAAGGCTTTCTCAAAGAAGAGCTGAAAGTGTGAGGAATTTCTTGTCAAGTCTTGGTATATCACCGGATCGTTTAACCGCTAGAGGTATGGGAGACTCTCAACCAAAGGCAGACAATAGTAAAGACGAAGGAAGGTTAATGAATAGACGTGTAGAAGTGGTTTTGACAAATAAAGAATTTGTCACTACTAAACGAACCCAGCTTCCTAAAGATTCAGCCAACTCAAAATCAAAAAAACAAAAATAATTGCATTCTAGTAATCCATATTTTAAAGCCAAATTTATAGGTTTATTTAAAAGACAAACTGGTCCTAATGCAGGTATCTATGTCTTTTCAGATATCCAATGGACTTACTTGAATATTACAGAATGTAATAAGATTGAAAAGTTCGATCCATATAAACACAAAACAGGCGATTATTGGTATAAAGAAAAAATTGCAGGAAGTGGATTTAATTGGTTTCGTCCAAAAGCAGATATACTTATACCAAAAAATATTGAAGAGGCTTACAACGGTAGCTTATACAATGTGCTTATTAAGAACCTTGAAATAAATAAGGAAAAAACAAATTTTTTATACAAGGATTGGTTTGAGGCAACAGGAGATATTTATTTTTTATTAAATCCTTTGAAAGCCCCAGCAAAGAAAAAAGTGATTGAGAATAAACCAGCTCCAGTAGTGGTTCAGCCTCAGAATAGTGATCCAATTGTCTTTGCAGTTCCAATTGATAATAATGTTTCTGGAACAAACGTGATTCAAAATACAATCATAAGAAATAATTCAGAACCTCGTGTAACAACAGTAAGGGGGGTTAATCCTGATGTCAATTTATATAACACAAATTCAGGAACTAGTATCAATCAAAATACGACCAATAATGGTCTAGGATCAAACAATGGAGGCTGTTTAAAAGGACTTGGATCAATTTTTGGATTTTTAGTATTTGCACTTTTCTTAATAAGTTTATGGTCAACTAGCAAAATATTATTTGCTATTTTATTGTTTTCTGGTTTGTCATGGTTGCTTTCAAGATTATTTAATAGCGGTTTATTAAAATCGATCTTAAATTTATTATTACTTGTTGTTTTACTTGGTTTTATATTTTCATTTTTCTACAAAACATCTAGTACCAAAAAGCCCGTTAAAACAAGATCAGGAAATATTAAAATAAGTCCACCTGTCCCTAAAAAAGATGCAACTGGTAATAATTTAACCGATTACGTCACAGAAAAAGAGGTTAAATGGTTTGATTTTATTAATTATAACTATCAGGCAAAATACGAAACCTCTGTTAGAAGCTATCAAGGGTCTCAGAAAGAGCAAACAGAAATCAATAATGTAGCAAGTCAATCTACTTCGTCAATTAAATATTTTACGAAATACTATGCAGGCTTGTATTCAATGGATGAGGGTAAAATAAATGAAATTGTCAAAATATTTAAAGATTCTGCTGTTAAAAAGAAAATGAATCCAAATCAAACTGCCGAAATGGTCATTACCTTTATACAAGAAATTCCATATTATCTTGTCCATGATGAAAGTTGTGCTAAGTCTGTTGCCACAGGAAACAGTTTTGTTAAGGAATATCACGCTGCAAATAAACCATGTCTGCCAAATGTAAAAGGTGGTGTACAATCGCCATATGAATTTTTACATAATTTAAAAGGAGATTGTGACACAAGGAGTTTATTGGGATATGCTATTTTGAAAAAATTAAATATTGCAGCTTCTGTTTGGGTAAGTGAAGCCTATGGGCACAGTATAATGGGCGTAGGTGTTCAAAATGGACATGGAATCTATAAAACAGTAAATGGAATAAAACATTATGGCGTCGAATTAACAGCTAAGGGCTATAGGCTGGGCATGGTTGCGCCTGAAAACAACAACCCATACAATTGGGATATTACAGTATACAACAACTATTAAATATGAAAGCACTTATTATCATTCAAGTATTAATCGCATTTACTGCAGGACTTACTGCATTGTTTTTAATGTATAAAAGCATGAACCTCTTTATGAAGAAGAAGTTTCAAATAGAGGAGTCAAATAGCGCCTTTGCCATTTTACAAGTAGGTATTTTAATTTCTACTAGTTTTATTATGGCATCCGTTTTAACGGCGGCAGTAAATGCAGTACAATTTTTAAATACAGGCTCTACAGTAGAGTTAAATAATATTCTTACGTCCTTAACGTATATTATTGTATTTATATTAATTGGGATGTTATTCACTTTTGCGGTGATTTTTTCATCCATATTTATATTTTTCCAATTAACACAGATTAACGAATGGGAGCAAATTAAACTTAATAATATTCCTACTTCTTTGATTTCAGCCGCATTGATATTGGGTTTGGCATTGATCATGGATGACTATATAGGACATCTTTGTGAAGCTTTAATTCCTTATCCAGACGTAATTCAAATAAGATAGTTTATGAAAGTCAATTCCTCGATCATTAGGATTGTAGGTTTATTGGGAGAGATCCCAGAAAAATCATCAAATAAATTATTTAAAAAATTTATAGATGCTGGCTATCGTCGAGAGTTATATCCTGTGGATGCTTCAGGAAATAAAGATAATAGACAGATACAGTTTTTAAGAGACTATTTTTATCCAAATTTCAGAAACATTATGTTTCTGAGAGATAATAAAGATGATAGTTTTAGATATATAAAATCAGATTATACCAGTGTTTCAATTGTTTATGGTTGGGGTGAAAAAAGAAAAGTGTACACGATAGGTATAATTAAATCAGAATTGTATTTATTTAAAGAACAAATTGGTCTATTCTCCCTTTCGATAGAGGTTCAAGAAGCAAATAAGAATTTAGAGGATATTAGTAATATTATTAGCGTTATTAAAAAATTTGATGCCGAACTAGAAGACGGAATTTTATGGAATAATTGGATCAGTAGTCAAATGTTGGCAAATATACCCCTAAGAAGTACTGATAATAGCAATGTTTCTTCGGATGAATATTCAGGTTCAAAATTTAAAGTATTTTCTGTAATTGATTTCGAACATCAAAGAGAAGAAAGAATGAATCATTTATATGATTTAGCTACCTCATCTCCATTAGGATCAGGCGCTGGCCAGGGTTTTTATGCCCCAGATGAAAAATATTTTAATCAAATTATGTCAAATAGAATAGCTGTTTTTACCAATTGGGAAGCAGTTTGTTTATTTGATAGTTTCTGTTCTGTTGGCCAATATAATTTAGGTGAAGCTGGTTCAATGAATTATACATCATGGGACTATACTTATTTTAGAATTTACTTATATAGGTTGTTTTTTAAATATAATTTGTATAGGTATAATTCAATGATCAATGAAGTAGATGCAAAAACAATTCAATTAAGAGACCAGTTTGAGTCCTTTTTAAACAACTATAATATCGGTCATATCTCCTTTAATTTTTTAGGCAATGAATTGTTTAATAAAACCGGGGAAGCCTTAGAATTAGAAAAAGAGTTAAATACATTTAGTGAAAGAATCAATAATCTTTCAAAGCAACTACAAGAAGAAAGAGAATCAAAAACCAATAATTTACTACAAATTGTCACAGTATTAAGCGGCCTTTCTTCTATAGCTCCGGCAATCGACATGATAAATCAAGCGGAACAATTTTTACAGTGGCCACCAATCATCTATTATGGTTTAGTTACTATTATTATCCTTACAATTATATCTGGAATTATATATTATATCTTTCCTGAGTTATTTAAAAAATTATGGAAAAAGAGGCCATCAAATTTGGAGTAGATACTGTTTTTCATATGATACGTCATTTTGAAAAAATTAATCCAAAGGATCTATCTAATATGTTAAATACCGGATATACTCAAGTTCAAATTGACAATGAATTAAAAATATATGGATCTAAATTCCATCCTTCTTTCGCAGCGACTATAACTGATATAATCCAAAAAGTGAATACTGAAGCTTATGTAAAAACATTGTCATCCAATGGGAATTATCAATTGTACTTTCCAAATACATCACAAGATATATCCTTTACAATCGGGACTTTAGCTGTTGTGCCATTGGATTACCTAACTCAATCTCAAAAGCAAAATATTTATTTACGTGAAAATCGAGGCTATCCATTAAAGCATGTTAATGTGGCCAATTTACCAACCACTTCTGAATGGACAATGATCTTGAAGCCACAGGCTAGTGACAGCTTTTATTTTTTAACAGCTTTCCCTGGCAAACCTGCGCTTCCAATTCCTCATCATGAAATGAGTTTAACCGAAAAAAATACTTGTATAGATTTTTGGAATGAACACGTCTTTCTTGTAAATACACAATACTAATTAAATTTATATTCAATTAAAACACAATTTTATGGCTTCAGATATCTCAATGAACGGAAGAAAAAAAATACAAAGTATTCAAAAAGAGTTCACTGAAAAATTTTCACATTTAACCCTTCTCTTTCTAGACGATTTAAATAATGAAATTGATTCAACTAAATCTTTATCTGAAATACGAAGGAAAAAAGGGGAAGATTTATCCATTATTACGTCTTTAAAAATCAGTACGCTAGAAAAAAGGTTTTTAACCAATTTTGGTATTCGTGTTCAAGTAGCATTTAAGAAAGATAATCAGCTCATTCACACAGATCAAGAGGATGATAGAACTTTAAATGAATTGAATCAGTGGTGTATTGAAAATCAATGCCAATCCATTGACTATTCGACGAAGACAACGACTAAACAAATTTCATCGGATACGGTTGCAAAAGACAACACCAATAAAACCTTAACTGCAAAGGTTGAATTTGAAAAAGCGGTTGAAAATTACAAAAATGGAAATCTTGAAGCTGTTGCAAAATATGTCGAAAGTGGATATCCACTTTTACAATTTAATCAAGATGGTTCGCTAGTAACCGATTATTTAATATTCTTAGTTTGTGCTACCAATTATGATATACAATTAATTAAAGATGCTTTAGCGCTTGGATTGAATCCCAATGTTAAGAATGTCGACTCAGATGCCTATACTGCATCGCATTTTGCCGCTTGGGATGGAAAATTAGATGTATTAACTTTATTAAAAGACGCAGGTGCTAATATAGATATGCAGGGAAACGATGACAGAACCCCACTACATCTTGCATGTTCTTTAGGCCATGCAAATTGTGTCAAATTCCTTTTAGAAGCAGGCGCTAACACGGCAATACGAATTACTATTCCAAATCATTTTCACCCAAAAAAAGGAGCAACACCATTAAGATTGGCTTTTATGGATCAACAGTGGGATGTGATTGAATTACTTATTCAATATAAAGCAAATTTAAATGAACTACTAGAGCTATCTAGTAAAGAAATGTATGGATCGAACAATATTTTTGATATTGTAAGGGGATTGCAAAATGATCCTGAGAATCGTTTTTTAGGTGCTTTTGATGAGAAAAAAGTCAATGATCTTGAAAGTAAAATTGCTCCTAACCCAATTCCCCCAATAAAAAAAGCGGCTAAACGTAAACCTGAGTCAACAAATGGACTCGACGGAAACATGCATTTAGAGTTAGCCTTTGTTACACAAATCTATTTACTAAAGCCTTACTATATAGGACTTACACAAACACAAGAAATATTTGATTTATTCGATCTTAAACTGAAAGATTTATGGTTAAATCATTTTAGAGGTAATTTATTAGACGAGGCGATTAAAAACGAACATGAAATCAATCAAATTTTATTTGAATCAAATCCGGACGGATTCTTATTGATGTGTAAATTAAATCAAGAAAAGCTATATCAAAGTGATCAATATGAAAATCACTTTGATTACCTTAAAGATATCCCCAATATCATCCTCTCAATAGATATTATAATGGGCATTGAGCTTAAAAAAGCATTTATTCAAATGCTGGTTGATCTAGGAAATGCATTAGATATCAATGTGAATGAAAAAATGATTGCACAGGATAGATATTTGCCTGTTTTTTATGCGATGAATAAATGGAAAGAAGTAAATACAAATGATTATGAAATACCATTTAAAAACATGTCATTTGAAATGGTTTATCCAGAATTCTCAGGCTTTACAATGAGAATTGAAAATCTTTCTGAAATTGAAAAAATGGCACTTGGTTTATACGCATTTATTTTAGTTACAGAAAATAATGAACTAGAAATAAAAGTCGATGATATCGAAAAAGCTAGAAATATTATAAGTTCCTTATTTGATTATAGTGAAGAAACAATGAATTCAAGAAAGGAGGCACTAAGACTATCTGGCATCGATGAAGATTTAATTGATATTGTTAATCAAGTACAATACCCACCTTTAGAGCAATTAATTGGTGGATTTGATGATAGTTTTACTTGTTCACAAATGTTATTCTTCAACTGTAATTTTAATACGGATGATTTTTTAAATCAAGCCATTTTGTTATTTAAAGACGCAATATCTAAATTTAACAATACAACAAGAGGCTCTTTGGTAACTATTTTAAAAAATCAATTTCAAGCGGAAAGTCTTCGTGCGAATACCTTAGCTGATAAATATATTGAAGTGATGAAATAAAAAATTATTTTGATTTAGACCATTCAATTAACTCCTCCCAACTTTCAAACACTTGCATCATGGGTGGTGGACCTAATTGAAACCCACTAGTTTCTTTTGATATTTCAACCACATCGCTCCAAGCATTCTCCCAAATAGCCATTACTATAGGCAGGGTGGATGCATATTGCTCTCCATGTGTTTCTACTACGTTAATGACACCATCTTCTCCATTATGTGTAAATTCAATTTTTAATGAGGTTAAGACATTTTCATCTGTTGCATCAAAATCATAATCATACTCTAAACCATTATAGCCTTTCTCACAAGAGACAATATCCCATTTATCAACATGTACTGTATTTTTTATAGTGGTAGGGCTTTCTACATTTGTATAAATACCATTTTGTTCAAAATACATGATTCCACCAAAGTTCCATCCATATGCAGTGAATGGAATAAACCAAAAAGGAGATTTCATACCGCGTAAATCAAATTTACGCTCCATCATTGTTCTAATAAAATTTAGATAAATAAGATCGCCCGTTGCTTTAATTTTTTTAACAATTTGATCGACTTCTTTTTGAGTAAAACGTCTAAAGATTTTTTGTTCATCTTCTTTGTTTTCAATAATATTAGGGAAGTTCATGATATTTAATGGAATACCTTGATTCCACCATAATTCATTTTGACAATAAAAATTTCCTGGATAATTATCATAATACAGGCTTTCAGATTTAGATGGCTTAGCCTTTGGAACCGCTTTTTTAGCAGTTTTCTTTACCTTTATATCCAAATTCATTTCATCAAATAATTTAACATCAATTGATAAATAGGTTTTAATGTTTTCAATAATGTTTATTTCCTCTTGGTTAATTTCTTCGTTTGCTTTTGCAATTTTGACTAAATCTCTTAAGAAATTTGTACATTGACTATTAACTTTTTCTAGATTCCCTTGATAATGTGTCATCAATGTTCTGTATAAAGACTCTATTGCAGAATAAAACCTTATCTCATCTTCATCTTCTTTATAACATTTTTCTGATATTTTAAATTGAGCATCTATGAAAGTATCAAGTTCCTCTTGGGAATTAAATGAATCTTTTATCCACTCTTTAGTAAGCTCAATAATTTTTTTCTTATCAACTGCTAATAGTTTATTATTTGATTTTCTTGCCAAATAAATGCCGATATAAAATATATCATTGATAAAAATCCATTCAGTAGGGAATTGCTTATGAATCATTTGTTTTTTCAAATAAGCTTTGTTCATTTCTCTATCTTCTGACAAAAGACCCATACCCCCTGGTAAATCCGCACTCATCCAGATATAGTTTAACAAAAATTGGTAAGGTACCTGAGAAGAACTGAATCTATTATATATTTCTAGCCATATTTTTTTCAATGGACTACTGTCCTTCAAATCTTTAGTATTGACAAACCCAATTTGTTCCATACTTAATTCCTGAAAATGTGCACTAGCTTTTTTTGCTTCTTCTGTAGAAAATTTATGAAAAATATTATCCGTATTACAGTTTACAATTGAATTAATCGTCCATAGTAAAATGGAAAAATTTAAGTGTGGTCTAATCCATCCAAAATAGAGGATATCATAATATTGATATACTCTACTGACCCTAGTAAACAAACATGCAGCCAAGGCGATTGTATCACGTCTAAACCTACCATTGTCAAAACTGAATCTTTCATCTTGCATTAAGATATCACACCAGTGAAGTGCCACAATAGCATAATGACAAAGCACATTTATTTCATCCTTATCGGCATTTACATCAATATCTAATTTGTAAATTCTTTTTTTAATGGCACATGTAATCTCCCAAAGTGTATCTCTTTCTTCTGCGTTTGGTTCTACAATGACTTCCCTCGTTAAGATACCCGTTTTCTCTGCTATTTTTAAAAATTCATCACAAGCCAATTGGTAATCATCCCCGATTATTACTTTTTTACTCTTTGCCATAATTACATTTTTATGATTATAAATATATTAAAATATTTTATCTTTCCAATGATATAATTATTTTAAAGAATTTACAAAATATTGTTTAGCAATGTGTTATACATCTACTTGCTTTAAGATATTATTATTAACTTTAAAATGAATAAAATCATTGAAATATGAAGAATGTTAAATTTGAGGATGCTGTTGAGCTTTCGAAAATTCATGTGGGTTCTTTCCAAATTCCAACACAAGCCGAATTGATGCAGTTAGAAGTTGGACATGTTGTTAAAGTATGTGCCAATAATGAAAGATTTTGGACTAAAATTGTTCAAATTGATTTTGATACAGAAGAAATTATAGCCACTGTTGACAACAAATTGTTAAGAAATGATTTAGAGTTATTTGAAAAAGTAAAGTTTAAGTTCAATAATATTTACTCCATCTATCATTTACATACTTAATTATGCAAAGTGCGAAACTACCATTGACCATTCAAAATTCTTCCATTACAGGAAGTATGGATTTTGAATATTTTTATCAACTAATTAAAGTCAAATTAAGTTTAAATGTAAATGATACAAATTATTTATTTGATACTATCATTACACCTGATCAAATATTTATAAAAAGTTTCTATCCAATTGAAGGTATTGAAAATACAGCGTTTTCAAAAAAATGGTTTCAAAAAAAGTATCTTTTTAATGGCAATATTATCAATCCATTAGGTTTCAAAACACTGGAGGAATTAACGACACAATCCATTGCAATGATTGAACATTTTAATAAGCATCAGGATAATTGGATGGAAAAGCTAACTGAACTAAAGTATACTAATACAAACTGCTTACATATTTCAGTTAATGTTTTAAAAGAATATAAAAAACAACATCATGGAAAATAATACATTACTACCTTCTCATATTGTTTTAAATTCAAAGAGATATAATGATGCAACAGAGGAAGCGGTAATGCATAAAACATTATTAGAACTTTCGGAATCCTTATTAATTTATATTGTTGGAATTATGTTGGGTGAGTATAAGTCATCTAAACAAGTTAACCTTAAGCTCGAAACTGAATTTTATAAATTTTCAAGACATAAACCTAGCTTTGGACATTTTTTATCGATTTTTAGAATGTTGAGTAATGAAATGACCTCTTCTATTTTCAATCCAAAGTTTGACAAACAAAATATATATGATAAAACTGCAATCTTAATTTATCAATTTAATTTAATAAAGGAAATTATTGATGATGGAGCTAATGATCATTTCCAAATACTAGTTGATCAAGTTAAGGGTAGAACAATGAGTACCAATAAGGGACTCCTAGACTTATTTGATGTGATTATTATTATTAGAAATATTTACGCTCATCCAGAAGAAAAAGCTGGTAAAAAAGAAAATAAACGTAAATGGCCCCTAGGCGACGAATATTTTAATTATATCAATAGTTATGTTTACAGTGCGGTCATGGAAGTGATAGAAGATATAGATGTGTTTGTAAAATATAAACCAGTCTTTGCAAAAAATATTGATGATAAAAGCAAAAAAGGCACTTTTTTATTAGAAACAGGTGAGAAAAGTAAAGAATTTGAATTAGATCTAACAGTGGATGACTTAGCAAATTTATCTACTGAGTTTAGATATTTACTTGACAGTAATGATCAAGTTTATGTTCAAATATACTATCATATTATTCCATCAGTAAATCCTGCTGTAGCTAAACAAATTATTGATATTGAAAGAGCCAAGGTGATTGAACCTCATTTACGCGAAATCATCAAAGAAAAATTAGGGGATGATGGCAAAATAGATAATATGGAATTCTTGGTGATGCAGGACACAGCAAAAAATGCTGCAATTTCGATCCAAAAATTATTTATAATCATTGATGAGGAAAAAAGTAAGCTAGGAATTTTAGGTAATGTTGGTACCCCAGATATGCCAGGTGATATATTTATTGATGCTAAAAATGGAAATTATCCAATTGTTTTTAGTCCTTGGTGGTTGCATTATTTTTCAATGGTGCCTAATATTGATAAAACAGTCATTGTAAAACAAAAAGCTGATGAAAAGGAGTATAAAGCAAAAATAGATACTCTATCAGAAAATGTAAAATCTATTGTTAATAATCCTAAAATACAAGCTGAACAAAAAACACTCAAACAGTTACTGTTAAAGAAAAAAGAACTAGAAAGCGGATTTAAAAAATTATTTGATGAATTATTTAAAACGCTAGCTAAAGCCGCAGATGGCGATAAGATAAAGATTGAAAACAAAATTGCTGCGCTTAAAGAAGAAGTTGAAAAAAAACTACCATTGATTGTTACAAAAATTCAAGAATCTGAAGATAAGATCAATGTACTAGAAGAAAGTCAGTCAGAAAAACTAATAGAGGCAAACAATAAATTAAGCTTAGTTCAAAATACATATGAATCCTTTGCAAAGTACACGCAATGGGGGATGCACAAAAACATATGGAAAGAATTAGACCAGTATGTAGAAGTTTTATTATCTAAAAACTTGAATAAGAGTTTTGAAGTTGAAGAAGAGCTTTCTGAGCCAAATTGGGTTAATACAACAAATGCGTGGCAAATTGGAGCACTATCTTATACCTATTGGGCAAGAATACATCCCGGTAAAGCGCCCCTCGAAAATATTTTTCATATAGGTTATGCGCTTGCAAACCCATTTAAATGGGTTCCTAAAAACATCCATCCAAGTCTAAAGCCAATTTTGAATAAAACAGTCTCAGTGATGTGGACATCGGTCGATGATAAAAGACTTGAAAAAATTGATATTGATAATGTTTTAATTTTAAAAAGAAGAGAATTTAATAAAGAGCTGATCATCAAGTATGAAAAAGAACTTATTGAATTAGGAGCTAATGTTAAGCTAATACCAATTGAATTTATAGATGATTCAAGCGACCAAGTAGAACATTTTATGCCTTTTGAATCTTACTTAGAGGTTAGAGATCAATACATTATTGGCCAAATTTATTCTAGGCTATGGACAGTTGAAATGTTTTATGAAAATGGTCGGTTAAATATTCATGCTGTAGAAAAGTATGAAAAAGAGATGCTTACCTTATTACAGTTATTTTCAAATGTGATTGAGCGACTAAACGATTATGCACTTGAAATGGGGATTAACGAAGAAGTAATTAAACAGAGAGAGGATCAAGTCACAAGATGGGAGAAAATTCTAATTGAAAGAATCAGACTTAAATATCCAGTAGGTGCTGAATTTAAACCAACGAAAGAAGACTTAGCTGAGTGGATGCTTTTTTCGGAAAATGAACTTGGTATGAGCAAATACCTCTTTGACTATATTATAAGCAAATTTAGGTTCCGTAATAGAACAAAACTAGAAAATGAATCAACCTAATTTATGATTAAAAGATCCATCTTTTTATTACTATTTGTCTTTGTTAATTTATCAATTTCTTTCTGTCAAGAAATTGATAAAGTAGTAAACAAACAAATTTATACTTCATACTATTCTATAAAATTAAAAGTGCCCTTATATATAGTTTATGAACTCAATAATGGAGGAGGAGATGTGAGTAGAAAAGGTATGAGATTTATAGAGGAGTCTATTACTGCAAATAATAAAGATTACAGCAAAAGTGGTTACGATCGAGGACATTTAGTGAGCGCAGAAGATTTTGCATTTAATAAATATCTTGAGGAACTCACTTTTAGTTATTTTAATGTTTTTCCACAACATCCCAAGTTAAATAGAGGAAGTTGGAAAGCGTGGGAAAATAAAATTAGATTAGAAAGCAAAAGAAGCCCATTAAAAATATATGTAGGAGGAATTTATGGAACCAATAAAATAAAAAATAAAATTGCTATTCCTGATTATTGCTGGAAAGTAGTCTACAATAAAAAAACTCAAAGACTACTTCATGTATTATTGTTTAAAAATGATGCAACACAAATGGTTATAAGAACAACGCTTGATGAGCTTAGAGGTAAATTAAATTATAATATAAATTTCTCTCCTAAATGAAAAATTTTCTATTCTTTACATGTTTTAACTTAATTGGCCTAAACGCATTTTCACAAGATTCAAGTGCCAAAATAAAAGACAATATTTATATAAGATTTAATCCTTTGTCTTTAAATTCAGAACCAGGAAAGGTTCAAAATAGAATATCTCAAAATTTTGAAATTGGAAAATCATTTGGTCCACTTGATATTGGGATAGCATTTGGAAGATTTAACATCACTAAAAATGATACGTCAAAATTTGCTTTATTTAAACTAACATTTGATGCCGCGCAAATAGGTATATTTAGTAATGAATTTTCAATTGGGGCTGGAACTGTATTTAAATCTTCAACACCATATATGTTCGACATAAGTTCTACCCTGCTTGCTCAAGTTGGTCGTAAAACTGCTCTTGGTGTGGTAGTAGGCACCTCCGATTTCTCAGGAGAGTATGATCAGTTTACAAAGAATTACTATGGAATTTTATTTAGATATGGATATTTAAGAAGCGAAAATGGGGATTTAATAAGCAGGATTACTTCAAAAAAATCTATTAAATCAAAATCAAGGCGAAGACGTTAAAATCAGTTTTATTTAATTTGGATTTGCCTTCTTTGAACTGTATGTGCGGAAAAAATACCTAATGCGCCGCCAATAATATTGGATGGAGGATTAGCTGGAGTTGTTCCACCGCCTGGTCCGGCGCCAGATTGTTGATATAAGGTAAAGTAATATAAAAAAGTAGGCCTTGTAATACATTGCATTTCTACGGCAACAATATCTTTCAATTTTACTTCTAAAGAATCTGATCCTCCTCTTAGTGGTCGTTGATTTTCTTTTCCATTATTTAAATTGTCATTAAATACGTGAAAGGTTTGGTCAAGCGTATCGTTAATTTTTTGAATAAAACGATAGCTATTACCTAGTGTGATTGGGTCGGTGTAAACCGGGATGACGCTATATCTAACTTCACTATTTAATGTAAATGGGTTGATCCTTAAACTATCTAATACTACTTTTTGTGGCATAGTAGAATTGGCTGAATATTTTTTATCTTCAACTTGTACTTCTAAATAATAAGTGTTACCGTAGATCCCTTTTATTTTATTCGTTTTGTATCTTCCCTCTTTTTCATGTTTGAGTGTATCAATTTGTCCAAGATTATCTTTAACAATTACGAGGGCATTGGTCACAGCAAAATAATTCGAGGGCGCTGAAATGCTAGTTGACTTGCTAAGATTTATATAATAAGGGCCTACCTCGTCTGTGATACTTCCATCAATGACAAGTAAAGATTGGTTGGGATCTAAGGCTAGTTGAATTTCTTTTTCACACCCTATTAAAAAAATTCCAGCTAAAAATGTAATAAAGTATTTTTTAAGCATCATTAAAATTTGAATTGATAAGTGACACTAGGTACCCATCTAAATAAAGAGGTCTGAATAATTTGTGTTCTACTCAGGTCCTTTGGGTCATCTTGAAAATTTATTTGATACGCATTTTCTCTGCCATACACATTGTATAAACTGAAGTTCCAAGATTCTTGAATCCGCTTTTTTCTTTTCTTATCATAAGTCACACTCAAGTCCATTCTGTGATTGGACGGCATTCTATTGCCATTTCTGGATGCATACTGATACAATGTTTGTCCCTGAAGGTTATATTTTCCAGTTGGAAATGTTACCGCATCACCGGTATTATAAACAAAAACAGAAGAGATAGACCATCTTGAATTAAGGGTATAGATGCCTACAACAGCAATATCATGGGTCCTATCTTGTTTTGCATTGTACCAATTGTTTTGGTTGATTCCATTAATTTTTCTTTCTGTTTTTGATAAGGTATAACTAACCCATCCAGTTAACACGCCCTCTTTTTTCTTCCATAACAGTTCAAGGCCATAGGCGCGTCCAATACCAAACAAGAGTGCGGTTTCGACATCGGCTAAAGTAAATATTTCAGCCCCATCTTTATAGTCTAATTGATTCTGTAATTTTTTATAATACAACTCGGTGCTTAGTTCATAGGTATTATTTTTCCATCCTTGCACAAAACCTATGCTCAACTGATCCGCAATTTCAGGTTTAATATTATAGGAATTTCCAATCCACTGATCAGATGGACTTGAGGCCGTTGAGTTACTAAGTAGGTGCAGGTGTTGTACATTTCTAGCATACCCCGCCTTGATACTTGTTTGGTCAGTTACACGATAGTTGACCGTCATCCTTGGTTCAGGATTCATATAAGTCTTGCCAAAACTTTGCTTATCTAATTGTATTGTATTTACAATTAAATTGTTTTCATATATATTATAGGCATCTCCACCCATTAAGCTATAAGCAGAAAGGCGCAGTCCATAATCTACACTTAAATCATCAGATGTTTTATAATAGTTGCTTATATAGAGGGCGTTTTCAAGTCCATTTCTGCCTCTTTTCGGATTACTATTGGTCACGGTTCCGCTAAATGTACTTGGAGTAATAGCATGTAAAATACTATTGAATCCAAAACGCAATGTGTTTTTTGGGTTGAGGTAAAAAGTATAATCTTGCTTTAAGTTGATGTCTTTAATATTGGAGTTGATATTAAAATTAGACAAGCCGTTTTTAAGCTTTACATTGTAATTGTAGTCACTATAAATTAAAGAGGTATTTAAAAATAAACGGCTAGATACAATTCGGTTCCATCTAATCGTGCCCGTTTTATTTCCCCAATCAATACCAAAGGCATTTCCTAATCCTAATTCATCTCTTCCAAAATAACCAGAAAGATATATTTTATTATTTTCGTCAATCTTATAATTTGCTTTCATATTTAAGTCATAGAAATATAAAACATTGTCTTTAAATTCATCTGAGGCACGTAGAAAAATATCTGCGTAGGTTCTTCTTCCCGATAGGATAAAAGAAGACTTTTCTTTTTGAAGTGGCCCTTCAATACTAATTCGACTACTGATCAATCCAAGGCCTCCATTTATATTATAGTCTTGGTTATTGCCTTCTTTCATTTTCACATCTAATACAGAAGAAAGCCTGCCACCATATTGTGCAGGCCCATTACCTTTAATTAATGTGGCATCCTTTATTGCATCACTGTTAAAAGTACTAAAAAAACCAAGCAGGTGTGATGCATTATAGACCGGCGCCTCGTCTAATAAAATTAAATTTTGATCTGCCGCTCCGCCTCTTACATAAAAACCACTATTACCCTCTCCAGCAGACTTCACACCTGGCAATAGCTGAAGTGTTTTTAAAATATCTTTTTCTCCAAAAATAACAGGCACTTTCCTAATGGCATTTAGGTTCAGTGTTTCTGTTCCCATTTGAGGTTTTAAAAGGTTGTCATTTTTTCTTCCGCTTTCAACGACTACTTCTTTCAATGTATTAGCAGGCTTCAATAAAATAGTTAAATTTAAATTACTATCAAGTTGTACCTGTTCCTTGTATTTTTCATATCCTAGCTGTGAAACAATTAGGGTATATTTCCCCCTTGGTAAAGAAATTGCATAAAACCCATATTCATTGGAAAGTACTCCAAGACTTGGCAGCTCTTCAATCCTTAGGACAGCTCTAATCATAGCCTCTCCAGTTGCTTGGTCTTTTACATTTCCGTTTAAAACGAATTTATCCTGTCCAAAACTAAATTGTACTTGTAAAACGCAAATAATCGCGCAAAAAAAATAGAGAAAACGCTGCTTATCCAATCTCATAATTAAGTACCAAAATTACATTTTTTATTTGTATTACCGCTGCAGGAAAATGTTAAATTAACTGAAAGAATTTAGTTATATTTAATCCAATTTTTTATTCAATTTTTGCCCGCCTCCTTAACTAAATTCTATGCGTTATTTATGCCTTTTTTCATTCCTATTTTGCATCTTATCAAGCACTGCACAATATTCGAACGCTCCAATCATTCATACCGAGCAGATCAATATTGCTAGAGATAGTTTTGGTGTGCCACATATTTTTGCACCCACCGATGCAGAAGTAGCATACGGCCTTGCATGGGCTCACGCAGAAGATGATTTTACAACAATGCAAATGCTGATCCTAACTGGAAAAGGAAAAGTAGCCACTTATATGGGAAAAAAAGGGGCGCCAATTGATTTTGTTTTTGGATTATTAAATACGAAGGCAACAGTTGTTGCACAAATGAAGCAGTTTGATCCAAAGTTTATACAATTGGTAAAAGGCTATTTATTGGGATTAGAAGCCTATGCTAAAGCGCACCCAGATCAAGTTTTGAACAAACATGTCTTTCCAATTAGCATCGAAGAATATCTAGCTTCTGCTGCATTTTCAGTAGCGATATTCTGTGGTGTAGATAAAGCGCTACCAAAAATTTTAAATGGGACTATTCCAAAATTACAAGGCTTCACAGGAGAAGGGAGTAATGCCTTTGCTATCAATGCTAA
The DNA here is from genome assembly GCA_044353005.1 of Sediminibacterium sp. Taxonomy (GTDB): domain Bacteria; phylum Bacteroidota; class Bacteroidia; order Chitinophagales; family Chitinophagaceae; genus Sediminibacterium. Next base: position 33,928 of record JBILCS010000009.1, read on the forward strand.
AAAATCTGCATCAGACGAAACCATGCTAGTGATCAATGCACACCAGCCTATTGAAGGTCCAACCGCATTTTATGAAGCACATGTACAAAGTGAAGAAGGCTGGAATATTTTGGGTGGATTGTTTCCAGGTGCGCCTTTAATATTTCATGGCGTGACCCCTAATTTAGCATGGGCACATACGGTTAATTTTCAGGACAAAATAGATATATATCAATTAGAAACCAGCAAGTTGCATCCTGGTGAATATAAGGTGGACGGCAATTGGCTAAAATTAGAAAAGCGAAAAATTAAATTAAGTATCAAAGGCATTCCTTTTCCAATATACAAAACAGCTTACCAGTCTATCTATGGTCCAACTGTAGCCACACCTAAAGGTGAATATTTTTCGATGCGACTGCCAGCCTTGATGGACGCAGGTGCATTGCAGCAATGGTATGCCATGAATAAGGCTAATAATTTCAAAGAATTTAAAAGCGCACTAGAGCAAAATCATTTGCCGATGTTTAATATTATGTATGCAGACAAAGCAGATAATATCTTTTATATCTCCAATGGTAAAATGCCTTATCGCAATAAAGACACAAGCTATCACTGGAATAGCACTCTGCCTGGAAATACAATGGCGACTTTATGGAATGAATTTAAACCACTCAGCGCTTTGCCTCAAATGACGAATCCGAAAAGCGGTTATTTATTCAATGCCAACCACTCGCCTTTTTTAGCGAGTAGCGAATTGGATAACCTTAATCCAAAAGACTTTGATGTGAATGATGGATATGAAACCTATCACGATAACAGAAGCAGACGCGCTAAAGACTTAATAGACCAATTAGATAAAATTAGTTACGAAGACATTAAGCGCATTAAGTTTGATCGTCAATTACCCAATCCAATTTTGTTTCCATACGGATTTACTGCAGATACGATGTTTTTGGTGGATGAAAATAAATATCCTCAACTAGCTTCCATCATCACCACTTTAAAAAACTGGGACCACAATGCAGTTGCTGAAAGCAAGGGCGCATTGATCTATAATTTAGCGTATTACAATGTACCAGTGGTTATGGAAGGTCGAAATAAAGATAAACTTACCATGGCCGAAGCGGTGAAAGTGTATCAAATTATCTATGACTTTTTACAAAGCAATTATGGCACAACAGATCTCACCTTAGGGGATGTGCAAAGATTGGTTAGAGGAAAAGAAAATTGGCCACAAGGTGGTATGCCAGATGTACTAGCCGCAGTGATGTCTGAGCCTTTTGGAAAAGACAAAAGAAAAATGAATAGCGGGGATGCCTATATCAATTTTGTAAGGTTTCCTAAAAATGGCGGACTGCCACTCATTGAAACGGTGAATACTTTTGGTGCAAGTTTTAATGAAGGAGACAAGCATTTCAATGACCAAAGAGGAATGTATCAGGCACAACAACTAAAAAGAATGACTTTAGATAAAACAGAAGTGCTTCAAAAAGCAGTAAGACAGTATCATCCAGGAATGTAAACTTTAAATTCCTCTATGGAATTGAAGAATCGTTCTAAATATTTTATATTCGTTACAAACAAAAAAGCCCTCAATCACTATTGAGGGCTTTTTTATAATCAAGTATAATTATTGCTTTGATCTTCTTCTTGCTTCTTCGGCTTCTTTATAGATTCTGATCCAAGTTAAAGAGATATCGATGATGGCCAATAAAGGGCCTAGTATAATCACCATCACTACCTCTAATCCTGGAGAGTATCCAATGACGCCATCTAGGGATATATTTTTAGATCG
>JBILCS010000058.1:0-11241 GCA_044353005.1 Sediminibacterium sp.
AACAAAAGATATTGATACAAGTAATAGTTATACCACCACAGCCATTGGCGATATGGTGTCAGAATTTATTGAACGACATGCAAAGGGCGAAAAGCATCCTATTCACGAACGCTTGCATAAATCAACCATCATTTAATTTTATGGAACTCAATAAATATTCAAAGACCATCACTTTAGATCCAACGCAACCTGCAGCACAGGCCATGTTTTATGGTATTGGACTAACGGATGAAGATTTACATAAAGCACAAGTAGGTATTGTAAGTATGGGCTATGATGGCAATACTTGTAATATGCATCTAAACGATTTGGCTGCAGATATTAAAAAAAGTATTTGGGAAAATAATTTAGTGGGATTGACCTTTCACACCATTGGTGTGAGTGATGGGATGAGCAATGGTACACCTGGTATGCGTTTTTCGCTAGTGAGTAGAGATGTGATTGCAGATAGTATTGAAACAGTTTGTGGTGCACAATATTATGATGGATTGATTGCAGTTCCAGGCTGTGATAAAAATATGCCAGGATCTATTATTGCCATGGGAAGATTGAACCGCCCATCGATTATGATTTATGGTGGCACCATTGCACCAGGGCATTATAAAGGACAGGACTTAAATATTGTTTCTGCATTTGAAGCCTTAGGACAAAAATTAGCAGGACAATTAGATGAAGCAGATTTTCAAGGCATCATCAAGCATGCATGTCCGGGCGCAGGTGCATGTGGTGGCATGTATACGGCCAATACAATGGCTGCAGCGATTGAGGCATTGGGCATGAGTTTACCTTACTCATCTTCTAATCCAGCATTGAGCGAAGCCAAGCAACAAGAATGTAAGGATGCAGGAAAAGCCATTCGATATTTATTAGAAAAAGACATTAAGCCAAAAGATATCATGACGCGCAAAGCATTTGAGAATGCGATTGCACTGATCATGGTATTAGGAGGTAGTACCAATGCGGTATTGCATATGATTGCAATGGCAAAAAGTGTAGATGTAAGAATTACGCAAGATGATTTCCAAACGATTAGTGATAAAACACCAGTGTTAGCAGATTTTAAACCATCCGGAAAATATTTAATGCAGGACTTGCATCAATATGGAGGTGTACCAGCGGTTATGAAATACATGTTAGCGCAAGGATGGTTGCATGGAGATTGTTTAACTGTCACTGGTAAAACCATTGCAGAAAATTTAGCTGCAGCACCAGATTTAGATTTTGATCAACAGAAAATTATTCTTCCAAAAGAAAATCCAATCAAAGCAACGGGCCATCTACAAATCATGTATGGCAATTTAGCAACCGGAGGAAGTGTCGCAAAAATTTCTGGAAAGGAAGGCGATTTATTTGAAGGACCAGCACGCGTATTTGATGGAGAGCAATCTTTGATTGAAGGCATTAATACAGGAAAAATTAAAGAAGGCGATGTGGTAGTGATTAAAAATGTAGGACCTGTTGGTGCACCAGGTATGCCAGAGATGTTAAAACCAACATCGGCCATCATTGGTGCGGGCTTAGGAAAATCAGTGGCACTTATCACAGACGGAAGATTTAGTGGAGGCACACATGGCTTTGTGGTAGGACATATTACACCAGAAGCATATAAAGGAGGATTGATTGCATTGGTGCAAGACAATGACATCATTGAATTGAGTGTGCAAAAACATACCATGACATTAAAAGTAGATGAAGCAATTATTGAACAAAGAAGAGCGGCTTATCAACAACCTGCATTAAAAGCAACTAAAGGCGTTTTATTTAAATACGCAAGATCGGTGAAGGACGCAAGTGAAGGATGTGTAACGGATGAACTTTAAACTCGGCTTATGGAAACAAAACAACTTACAGGATCACAAGCAGTACTAGAAGCATGTATTGCAGAAGGCGTAGATACTATTTTTGGTTATCCGGGTGGAGCGATCATGCCTATCTATGATGCATTGTATGATTATGCGGAAAAATTAAAGCATGTGCTAGTTAGACATGAGCAAGGTGGGATCCACGCTGGACAAGGTTATGCAAGAACATCAGGTAAAGTGGGTATGGTGTTTGCAACAAGCGGACCAGGGGCAACCAATTTAGTCACTGGACTAGCAGATGCGATGATTGATAGTACGCCATTGGTTTGTATCACAGGACAAGTGTTCGCGCATTTATTAGGAACAGATGCATTTCAGGAAACAGATATCATCAATATCACGATGCCTGTGACCAAGTGGAATTATCAAATTACAGACGCCACAGAGATTCCACATATTTTGGCCAAAGCTTTTTATTTAGCAAAAAGCGGAAGACCAGGACCCGTATTAATTGATATCACAAAGAATGCGCAATTTCAATCCTTCGAGTATCAAGGATACACTGTGTGCAATCATGTAAGATCTTACCGACCAAAGCCTATCATCCGAAAAGAATATATTGATGAAGCAGTGCAACTAATTAATGAAGCAAAAAAACCATTGGTGATTTTTGGTCAGGGTGTGATTTTAGGAAAAGCAGAAAACGAATTCAAGGCATTTATAGAGAAGTCGGGTATGCCAGCGGCATGGACTATTTTAGGATTGAGTGCATTGTCAACAGATCATCCGCAAAACGTCGGTATGCTTGGGATGCACGGTAACTATGGCCCTAATGTATTGACCAATGAGTGTGATGTATTAATTGCAGTGGGGATGCGTTTTGACGATCGTGTAACAGGTAGATTGGATAAGTACGCGAAGCAAGCAAAAATTATTCATCTAGATATTGATCCATCCGAGATTGATAAAAATTTATTGGCCCATGTGGGTGTATGGGGCGACTGTAAAGAAACCCTACCCTTATTAACGATGGGTATCGAACAAAAAGATAGAAGCGAGTGGTTGCAAGTTTTTGCAGGATATGCAAAAGAAGAATATGAACAATGCATCAAAGACGAGATGCATCCTAGCAGTGAAGAAATGACGATGGCGGAAGTGATTCATGCCGTTAATGAAATTACGAAAGGAGATGCCGTGATGGTGACGGATGTGGGACAACATCAAATGGTCACTTGCAGGTATGCCAAGTTCAATCAAACAAGAAGCAATGTGACATCGGGTGGATTGGGTACCATGGGCTTTGGCTTACCCGCAGCCATTGGTGCCAAGTTTGGCGCACCAGAAAGAACAGTGATTGCAGTGATTGGTGATGGGGGTATACAAATGACCTTACAAGAATTTGGTACCATTATGCAAACAGGCATCAATGTAAAAGTGATGATTTTAAACAATCAATTTTTAGGGATGGTCCGTCAGTGGCAGCAATTGTTTATGGACAAGCGCTACAGTTTTGTGGATATAGAAAGCCCTGATTATGTGATGCTCGCTAACTCTTACAAGATCGCTGCAGCAAAAGTAAGCAAGCGCGAAGACCTAGTAGGAGCAGTCACAAAGATGCTAGCACATCCAGGGTCTTATGTATTAGAAGTGATGGTGGGTAAGGAAAATAATGTATTCCCAATGGTACCACAAGGGTGCTCAGTCTCTGAAATCAGACTTAAGTAGCGAAGCTACTTAAGTCTGATTCGAGCGAGTCTAAAAGACGAGCTCAAATACTTTTTAAAGTAAAATTCGACCGAATGAAATGAGGTCAAATATTATGACTATTAAATTCGACCGAATGAAATGAGGTCAAATTTGTTTATAAATGAAAATTATGGAAAACGAAAAACAAGAATTTACAATCACGGTGTATACCGAAAACCAAGTTGGTTTGTTAAATCGTATTGCCATTATTTTTTCGAGAAGAAAAATTAATGTGGAGAGTTTAAATACATCTCCCTCCGAAGTGCAAGGCATACATCGATTTACCATCGTCGTGGTAGAGTCCAGAGATGTGGTACTTAAAATTGTGCGACAAATTGAAAAGCAGGTAGAAGTTTTAAAAGCCTATTATAATACCAACGATGAAATTGTATGGCAGGAATTGGCATTATATAAAGTATTGTCTGATGAGATCACAGAGAAAGTAAAAGTAGAAAGATTATTGAGAGAGTTTGGTGCAAGAGCAGTGGCCATTAGAAAAGACTTTATTGTTTTTGAAACCACAGGGCATAGAGAGGAAACCAATAAATTAATGGAAGCATTGGCACCATTTGGATTGGTAGAATTTGTAAGAAGCGCCAGAGTGGCCATCATCAAAGAAAGTGCTGGCTTCCATGAAAAACTAAAAGACTTTGAAAAAAGCGAACCAGGAATAGAATTGGTAGAAAACGAATTCCTAGGGCAAAGAGGAAATGTATTCACGATGTAATTTTTAAAAAAAGCAAACACATTAATTTTATAATTCAATCAATATAAATACATCATTAAATAGTTATTCAAAAATCAAATCAAAATTCAAATAAATATCTCAATTCATAAATTAAACAAATCATGGCAAAATTAAATTTCGGAGGAACCGAAGAAAATGTGGTCACACGCGAAGAGTTTCCGTTAGCAAAAGCACAAGAAGTATTAAAAAACGAAGTAGTCGCTGTCATTGGATATGGTGTACAAGGACCTGGTCAAGCAATGAACCAAAAAGAAAATGGGGTGAATGTGATTGTAGGTCAAAGAAAAAATTCAAAATCATGGGATAAGGCAGTTGCGGATGGATTTGTTCCAGGTCAAACCTTATTTGAAATAGAAGAAGCATTAGAGAAAGGCACCATTATTTGTTATTTATTAAGTGACGCTGCGCAAATCGCTATGTGGCCAACAGTAAAAAAACACTTAACCCCAGGTAAGGCATTGTATTTCTCTCATGGCTTTGGTATTACTTATAAAGAACAAACAGGTATTGTACCACCAGCGGATGTAGATGTTATTTTAGTGGCACCAAAAGGATCAGGTACTTCATTAAGAAGAATGTTTTTACAAGGTCGTGGTTTGAATTCAAGTTACGCGATCTTCCAAGACGCCACTGGAAAAGCACATGACAGAGTCATTGCATTGGGTATTGCAGTTGGTTCTGGTTATTTATTTGAAACCAATTTCAAAAAAGAAGTGTATTCCGATTTAACGGGAGAGCGTGGCACATTGATGGGCGCGATTCAAGGCATTTTTGCAGCACAATACGAAGTATTGCGTAAGAATGGACATAGTCCTTCTGAATCATTCAATGAAACAGTAGAAGAATTAACACAATCATTGATGCCACTCGTTGCAGAAAATGGAATGGATTGGATGTATGCCAACTGTTCAACTACAGCACAAAGAGGTGCATTGGATTGGTGGAAAAAATTTCGTGACGCCACATTGCCAGTATTCACAGAATTGTATGATAGCGTAGCAACAGGAAAAGAGTCTGCACGTTCAATTGATTCGAATAGCAAGGACGACTACCGTGCCAAATTAGAAGTGGAATTAGCAGAATTACACAATAGTGAAATGTGGCAAGCAGGAAAAACTGTAAGAAGTTTACGTCCAGAGAATCAGCCAGGAAAATAAATGCTTGAGCGCTCATTACTGAGGGCTTGAAAAAACTAATAGATGACTTAACTTTGCGGTCATCTTATAAGTAGAAAGGAAAAAAATTGATATGCAGGTTTTAAAGTTTGGAGGAAGTTCGGTAGGTACAACAGACGCAATTTCGAAAGTGATTGCTATTGTAAAACCGCGTGTACAAAATACTCCAACAATTATAGTGGTATCTGCCATGAGTGGCGTAACCGATCAATTGGTTTTATTAGCACAAACTGCAGCACAAGGCAATGAAGGGTACAAAACAATTATTCAAAGCCTATCAGAAAAACATGAAGACGCGGTGCGTAATTTATTACCAGCATCGCAACAGCTTAAAACTTTAAGCATAGTCAAGGAGTTGATCCAAGAAATTGAAACTCATTGTGCTGAATTATTTCATCAAAGTGTATTCAGTTTGTACATGCAGGATCAATTAATGAGTTATGGAGAAATTTTGTCTTCAAAAATTATTGCAGCAGCATTTGAGTCGGAAGGTGTAGATCAAGAATGGTTGGATTCTAGGGCGATGATTAAAACCAATAGTACTTATTCAAGTGCAGTTGTAGAAAGAGTATTAACGAATCAAACCATTCAGCAATATTTTGCAAAGTCTTCTAATCAACATGCATTATATATCGCGCCTGGTTTTATCGCATCCAATGCAGCAGGCCATACCACTACATTAGGTAGAGGCGGATCGGATTACACAGCAGCGATTTATGCTGCAGCTTTAAATGCATCCATCTTAGAAATATGGACCGATGTAAGTGGGATGATGACGGCAGATCCAAGAATCGTACCTCATGCCAAAGCCATTCCAAAGATATCTTATCATGAGGCAATGGAGTTATCACATTTTGGTGCAAAAATTATTTATCCGCCAACGATTTTGCCAGTGATGCAAGCACATATTCCAATATGGATCAAGAATACTTTTGAACCGGAGCATCCTGGCACTTTGATTGAAAACGCATCTCCAAAAGACAATCATTTTATTCGCGGCATTTCTAGCATCAAAGATATTTGTTTATTGAGTTTAGAAGGTGCGGGCATGGTCGCGATACCAGGGTTTACAAAAAGATTGTTTGATGCATTGGCAAAAAAACAAATCAGTATTATTTTAATTACACAGAGTTCATCTGAACATTCAATATCTGTGGGTGTAAGCATACAGGATACGCATTTGGCAAAAATTGCAGTAGATGCAGAGTTTGAGGAAGAGATTAATATACAGTTACTTGAACCATTGATTATAGAAAAAGAATTATCTATCATTGCCATAGTGGGAGAACAAATGAGAAATCATCCAGGCGTGAGTGGAAAAATGTTTACTGTCTTGGGAGCCAATGGAATCAATATAAGAGCGATTGCACAAGGGTCCTCGGAAAAAAACATTACTGCAGTGATTGAAGCACAGGATGTGCACAAAGCAATGAACTTATTGCATGTGGCATTTTTTGAGTCCACTTATAAGCAAGTCAATGTATACATCGCAGGTGTGGGAAATGTAGGAAGTAAATTAATTGAACAAATCAAACAACAATCGGCCAATTTACAATCTACCTTAAGATTACAAATTAATATTGTGGGGATTGCCAATAGTAAAAAGCATTTGATTAATACAGCAGGCATTGATTTAAATCATTGGACAGATCAATTGGCTGCGGCATCCTCTGGTACTATTCAAAATTTTGTAAATGCGATTGTGAATCATAATTTACGTAACTCCATATTTGTAGATATTACACCAAACGCTAGCGTAGCTGATACATATGCGCAACTTTTAAGTCATTCAGTATCTTTAGTTGCTTGTAATAAAATTGCATGTTCATCGGCTTATGCGCATTATGCAAAACTAAAATCACTAGCTCAAAGTCATCATGCAGCATTTTTATTTGAAACCAATGTGGGTGCAGGCTTACCTATTTTAAGTACCTTGAATGATTTAATACATAGCGGAGATGCAATCCATACAATAGAAGCAGTATTGTCTGGCACATTGAATTTTGTATTCAATCATTATGCAGGAGGTACTGACGGAAAAACATTTGCACAAGTAGTGAAGCAAGCGCAGGAAGAAGGTTATACAGAACCAGATCCAAGATTGGATTTAGGCGGAACAGATGTGATGCGTAAAATTTTAATCTTAGCAAGAGAAGCGGGACATCCATTAGAAATGGAGGCCATCGTGAACGAATCATTCTTGCCAGCCCCATGTTTTAATGGATCAGTTGCAGATTTTTATATCGAGTTAGAAAAACAAGAATCGCATTTTAAACAATTATATGAAGCAGCTACAGCAGCCGGATGCAAATTAAAATTCATTGCCAAGTTCGAAAAGGATGCAAATGGAAAAGCAATTGCCAAAGTGGGATTACAACATATCCAACCAAGCTCCGATTTTTACCATCTATATGGCAAGGACAATTTAGTCTTATTCTATACGAATCGTTATCCTGAACTGCCACTAGTCATCAAAGGTGCAGGCGCAGGCGCAGACGTTACGGCGTCAGGCGTCTTTGCGGATATCATTAGAGCAGCAAGGGTGTAGTAAAACTATTTCCCCTTCAAGTATATATCCAACCAACGACCTTGCTCATACAATAAGTGTAATACATTTTCTTTACCTCTGTATCCATGTGCTTCATAAGGCAAGTATACAAAACGTACTGTACCTCCGTGACCTTTGATGGCTGCATATAAACGCTCACTATTAATTGGGAAAGTACCTGTGTTGTCATCCATCTCACCGTGCGTTAATAAAATAGGGGTCTTGATTTTATTAGCATGTGCAAAAGGACTCATATCTAAATACAATTGAGGTGCTTGCCAGAAAGTTCTGTCTTCGTTCTGAAAACCAAAAGGTGTCAAAGTTCTATTATAAGCACCACTGCGTGCAATACCTGCTTTGAATAAATTACTATGTGCTAATACATTCGCTGTCATGAATGCACCATAACTATGTCCACCAATCGCAAATTTATTACGATCGCTCACGCCCATGCTCACTAATTTATCAATCGCTGCATTTGCATTTAAAATCAATTGATTCACAAAATCATCGTTTGGTTTTTTATCAGGAGAAGTGGCTACAATTGGCATTTCTGCATTGTCCAAAATCGCGTAACCTTGTGTTACATAAAACACAGGAGAACCCCAACTTAACATAGTAAACTTATGTTGGTTGCCTCTAATTTGACTTGCATCGGCAGCACTTGTAAATTCTCTAGGATAAGCCCAAAGTAAAGTAGGCAAAGGACCATCTTTTTCTTTGTTGTAACCCTTAGGTAAATACAAGTCACCTGTTAAGTCAACGCCATCTGCTCTTTTGTATTTAATTTTTTCTTTCGTTACACCTTCCATACTTGCATAAGGATTGCTGAAACTCGTCAATGCAACAGAAGTATTTGCTTGTAATGATTTTAAATAATAATTAGGTACATCTTTTTCTGTTTCTCTACGCGTGATAATTTTTAATGTTGCAGGATCTAATACATCCACTACATATTCAAAACAATCTTCTTTACTGCGCCAAATGATTTCATTTGTTTTGGTATCTAAATTATAGATCGATAAATAAGGAAGATCTCCTTTATCAGAAGCGCCAGTGGTATTGTTCATTAAGACTGAACGGCTATTATTTACTGTGGCAATCACATCTTTACCGAATTTATTTTTAATAGTTACTGGATTACCCAAATTACTATAAGCATCTGTTAAGCTTCTTTCATATAAAGAAGTTAAGCTATTGGCTTTATGATTGTACACGCTCACTTTATAGCGTTGCTTGGTTCTTAATACTTCAGTCACTAAAGCGAGTGTTTCATCACCCCAGCTGATATTAGAAAAACGTGCGGCAGTTTTAAATAGTTCTTTAGGTGCTTCGTTAAAAGGGGCACTCATCGCCATCACAGCATCATGAAAAGGCACAGCTTTTTTAATCATGCCACTATCTAGGGGCATTGCATACACAATGGTAGCGGCTTCGTCATCCTTCCACTCAAAACCACGAGGCGCATTTTGTACGTTGTCATAACCACTTGCAGTTCCCTCAGAAGAAGGTAATTGCGCAATTGTTTTTACCAAAGCACCAGCCTTATCCAATACTTGCATAGAAGATGCAAATCCATATGCCGTTACTAAATAAGAGAAAGGTTTATTTAAAGTACGCGTAAGAATATAATTTTTATCCGGAGAGATACTAAAGCTATTGGTCAATGCAGGTGCACCAATTTTAGTTTCTACGCCATTTTTATTTTTAACCAATTGACTCTTCGCTAAAAATTCAAATACATATTCGTCAAAAGGAGATTTGATCAAGTCTTGATAAGTGACACTAGGTGCTGCTTTACCTAAGTTCTCTTGAATGGTTGGTCCTTTAGGTGTGATAGGTCTTTTAGCTAAAGCACTTGCAGCATGCACATTCACTTTATACATCACAGTTGCATCATCTAACCAAACTAAGCTTGCACCTAAAATTAAATTAGCAGCAGTCTTATTTATTTTTTGACAAGTCAAAGTGGTTAAGTCAATCACATATACGTCTACCGCATTTGCAGAGACATTGTAAAATGCAATTTTATTTTCTGAAGGATTCCATGTAGGGCTCAATGCAGCAATGGTTGCAGGCATGCCTTTGATTGCTAAAACTTTATTCGTAGCAATTACTTTAACGGTCATCCCTTTGATATAATTCTGACGGGTCGGTGAAAAATTATTTGGATTTAAACGAAGACCAGCAATTTTAAATTCAGCTTGACCAAGCTCTTCTACTAAAGGATAAGAAGGACGCTCCATCACAAGCATGTGTTTTGCATTTCCATCTACACTAATACTCGGGGTGGGTGCTGCTAATAATAAGTCAGCAATTTCTTTTGGTGGAACTTGATACGCATCTTGAGCAAAACTATTGATGCTCAATAAGGCTAGCATAAAAAAGCCAGTAACAGATCCTATGATTTTTTTCATACAATTGATTTTACCTAAATTAAGATAAAAATCTACATACCAGTGTACCATCTATCAAAAAATCTCAGGATAGATACTTAAAGCTTCCACACAGTTTGGTTTCAAAATAGGCATATTAAAAACGGCCCCTAAAATAGGAGCCGTTTTTTTCGAATACTTGCTTAAAAACTCAATTCAAAACTATTTTCTGATAATTAATTTTTCAGATGCTCTTCTTACTTTCTTAGCGCCTGATAAATAATCATTTGCAACATCTCTGTAACCTAAAGTCACCGCTACTGCGCTGTGCAAGCCTAATGCTGCTAAGCCTAATGCTTCATCCACTGCGTCAGGCTTAAATCCTTCCATTGGTGTTGCATCAATTTCCTCTGTAGCTGCTGCTACTAAAGCAAATCCAAGTGCGATATAAGTTTGCTTGGCTGCCCAAATTTGCAATTGCTCTGCTGTTAGATTTTTGATTGACCCATTGATATAACTCGCAAAATCATTCAATGATTCAACAGGCACACCTCTTTCTTCTGCAATTTCTTGCATGAACTCTGCAACTTCTTTTTCAGTGATGCTATTCCAAGTAGCAAAAATTACCAATGCAGACGACTCGCCTACCTGCGGTTGATTGTAAAAATGCGGTTGTAATTTTTTTCTTGTCTCCTCGTCTTCAACGACAATGATATTGTAAGGCGTTAAACCAAAAGAGCTAGGTGCCAATTTAGTTGCTTCCAAAATAGTATTCATTGTGGCTTCTGGGATCTTATTGCCATTCATTCTCTTTACTGCGTAGCGCCATTTAAGGCTGTCTAATAAA
>JBILCS010000059.1:0-11223 GCA_044353005.1 Sediminibacterium sp.
GAGCGAAGCCCGAAAGGGAACGTGTAGAGACTAGACACGGAGCACCTAAATCGCAAGATATGGTGAAGGCATAGTCCAGACTACAAACCGGAAGTGGGTGGTGAAAACCATAGTAGTAAGAAAATCCTGTTCGCCGCAACGCGAGTGCGGGTTCGATTCCCGCCTGGGGCACACAGCCTCTCACGAAAGTGAGAGGCTTTTTTTATTTGAGGCTGCGTCACAAGCTCGCTTGTGTAAGTAGACGAAAATGAAAAAAGCCAAGTAGTTGCGAAGCAATTACTTGAAAGGCTTTGGGTAAGTCCGATATACGAGGAAGACGATGAACGAAGTGAATCGTCAGTCCCGAAGCAAAAAAGCCAACTGAACGCGAAGCGTTTAGTTGAAAGGCTTTGGGTAAGACCGATATACGAGGAAGACGATGAACGAAGTGAATCGTCAGTCCCCAAGTTTGTTTATCTTAGCTTCAAGTTAATTATTTAATCATGCCCCAAGACAATTTATCAAAAGCATTTTTAGGACTTGTTGACATCATGGACACCCTTCGTGAAAAATGTCCATGGGATAAAAAACAAACCATACATAGTTTAAGAAGCAATACGATTGAAGAACTATATGAATTAACTGATGCGATCATTGATGAAGATTGGGAAGGCATTAAAGAAGAACTTGGCGATATGCTGTTGCATGTATTGTTTTATGCTAAAATTGGAACAGAGCAGGGGCATTTTACTTTACAAGATTCGATCGAAGCCATTTCTAAAAAATTAATTCATAGACATCCGCATATTTACGGGGATGTGAAGGTGCAAGATGAAGAAGACGTAAAACGCAATTGGGAACAACTCAAATTAAAAGAAGGGGATGGTACAAAAACTATTTTAAGTGGGGTACCTAACAGTTTACCAGCAATGGTTAAAGCATTCAGAATTCAGCAAAAGGTAAAACAAGTGGGTTTTGAATGGGAAAATAAAGAACAGGTTTGGGAGAAAGTAGAAGAAGAGATTGGAGAATTAAAAGTAGAAATAGCGGCGAATAATCAAGAAAAAATGGAAGCTGAATTTGGAGATGTTTTGTTTAGTCTAATCAACTATGCGAGGTTCTTGCAAATTGATCCAGAGTCTGCATTAGAAAAAACGAACAAAAAGTTTAAGCATCGTTTTGAATTGATGGAAACCTATGCTAAAGAAAATGGATTGGATTTAGCTGCGTTGTCTTTAGCAGAAAAAGAGGCCATTTGGCAGTCAATGAAATTGAAATAATTACAATATAAAAAAGGCACTCAATAGAGTGCCTTTTTTAATAAAGTATAAATGAGATTATTCATTCAAATTCAACATAAAGGCATAATTCCCAAAGAACCCAGGGTACACCCCTGAAAGTTTAACAGTTGCGCCAGTTAATTTCTTTAAAGCTTCATAAAACTCTTCCGTATTTTTTACTGGCTGATCATTGACATGGGTAATGACAAATCCTTTTTCTACTCGGCTTTTTCCTAAAATCCCATTGCCTAATTCTTTCACAATCACGCCGCCATCTACATCATTTTTTTCTGCAGTGGCTTTATCTATCGTTTCCAATTTACCGCCTAATTTTTCTGCTGCTTTACTGCTACTTGCTATATCGGTATTGCCTAGTTTAGCTTTCAAAGTTGCATTGAGTGTAAGGTCTTTATTATCCCTTTTTAAAGTGATGGTAATTTTATCATTAGGCTTGTATTTGGCAATTTGCTCTTGTAATTCTGGTGAAGAGGTCACTGAAGTACCATTTATTTTAGTGAGAATATCACCCACTTTGATACCAGCTGCTTTAGCTGCACCACCTTCAACTACATCTGTTACAACAATGCCTTGTACATCTCCAATCTTTACTTTATAGTCGGATTCTAATTTCTTTATTTGTTCTTCACTTAATTCCTGTTGAGGGTAAGAGATACCTAAGTAGGCACGTTGTACTGTGCCATATTTTACAATATCTGTCACTACTTTTTTTACCATATTCACAGGGATCGCATAAGAGTATCCTGCATAGGAACCAGTAGGAGAGGCAATGGCAGAGTTAATACCCACTAATTCACCACTGGTATTGACTAAGGCGCCACCACTATTGCCTTGGTTAACTGCTGCGTCTGTTTGTAAAAAAGATTCAATTGGTCTATCGCTCTGTCTTGAATTAATATCAATCGATCTATTTTTTGCACTAATAATCCCTGCTGTAATGGTTACATCCAAACTTAAAGGATAACCAATGGCTAGTACCCATTGTCCTAATTTAATTTCATCACTATTGCCATACACTAAATAAGGCAATCCACTTGCTTCAATTTTAATCACAGCAATATCACTACTAGCATCTACTCCAATCACTTTTGCTTTATAGGTTTTCTTATTGTTGAGTGTAACATTGATTTCATCGGCGCCATTCACCACATGATTATTGGTAACAATATAGCCGTCTGCTGTGATCAATACACCACTTCCACTTGCCCTTTGTTCTGGTTGTATTCTTGGGCCTCCAAAATAATCTCCCAACATATCCTCATCGCCAAAAAAATCAAAGAACGGATTTCTTTGTCTTGGTTGTCTATTTTGTTGTACTTGTTTTGCGTTGGTCTTTGTTTTTATATGCACCACAGCTGGGGATGCTGCATTGGCAGCAGGCGTAAAGTCTACAGTAGTAGCTGGGGCACTGCCATTAAAAAAACTGGCATAATTTGCTGGCAGTTTGCCATCTGTTTCAAAACTTGAATTGGTTGTTGAAATTTTACCATAAGCCCACATACTTGCCACAGTAGTGATGGCACTAATACCAACAATAGCTGCTACATTTTTTAAATTCATATTCATACTTTTATTTTTTTATAGTAAGAGAATCAGTTCAATTTAATTTTACAAATTGTATACCAATTTAGTTGCAATTTAATGCAGCTGAAATTATGGCACAAATTCCAATAGTGAGTTTAACAAAAATTAAAGAAAAGAGTTGATTAATCCTGACAATTTTACAAAATCACCATAGCTTAACGCCATATTTTGGGATTTATTTTAAACCTGATAAAAAGGCTAAACTGTCCACTCCGTCTGCATATTGGTCTAAATCGGGTTTTTGTAAACTGCCAAAAGGAAGCTGGTTTTTCCCCACCACACATTGAATTTCATCCAAATTGAATGTAGGGATAGAGCCCAATGGGTACTGTTGGTAATGAATTTGGCTAATGGCTGCAAATGGGGAAGGGTTTTCGCTCATCAATACACCTCCAGAATCCATATACAATTGTTTACTCATCATCATTAAAGCCAATTGATAATCGTAATTATGCTTGTATTTATGTTGATCTTGTAGGTAGTTGTATTTTTTTAAGGCAGTCAAAAATGGGATAAAATCATAGTCTTCAGGCACCCAAATTTGGGTCACATTCCTACATCCCATGCCATAATACAGCATACAATCATCTGCCAAGGAAGCTAATTCTGACAAAGTTTCAGTCCCATCTAAAATGGCAATTGAAGTTTTATTCTTGCGGATGATATGCGGAAATTTACCAAAATAGTATTCAAAATAATTGCCTGCGGTATTGCCCCCAGTAGCGATATAGGCATCGCAATTTTTAAGCTGTTCTTGCACCATGATTTGAGCTTCAAATGCAGGGTTAATTTGAATTAAACTTGCAATGATAAAGTCCATCAATACCTGGTCTTTGGAAGACCTTTTTATAACAGCGGTATGCCCCGCAATAAGCGTACTTAATAAATCATGAAAACCTACCAATGGGATATTCCCAGCCATAACAATACCAACTTTTATATGGGTAGCTTGGTCTGCAATAGTTGGATATGCAGCAGTCCATTCTTCCAGGGCTGTTTGCAGTAAAAACTGCTCCCTTATTTGCTGAATGGCTTGGTCAATGAATTCGGGTAAAAACCATGCATTTTGCTGATAAGCAGCTGATTTTGCTTCAATTAATAGGGCATTATTTGTATCTGAGAGTTGTTGTCCGAGGGCGACAAAACCTTTAATTCTTGCTTGTAAGTTCATGCTTGTGTTATATCTTTGTAAGCAAAAGTACGTTACTAAAATTTAAATATTTTTTATGGCAATCAAAATTACAGATGAATGTATTAATTGTGGCGCATGCGAGCCAGAATGTCCAAATAACGCTATCTATGAAGGCGGAGTAGAATGGGCTATGGCCGATGGTACTTCATTAAAAGGTGCTTACACTTTAATGGATGGTACAGCTGTGGATGCTGGTGCAAGAATAAGCCCAGTTGCAATGGATACCTATTACATCACACATAACAAATGCACAGAATGTCAAGGTTTTCATGAAGAACCTCAGTGTGCTGCTGTTTGCCCAGTTGATTGTTGTATACCAGATGAGTTATACAAAGAAACAGTGGATGAATTATTGGCTAAAAAAGAAAAGTTACATTTATAATTGAATGGTTTAAAAAGGGAATCATTTCCCTTTTTTTATTGTCAAAATTATTGGTGCATTATTGACCCAATACAAAGTGGATCCTATGAAAATAAAAGTCGCATTGGTTACTGGAGGCTATAGTTCTGAGGCCGAGATAAGTTATAAAAGTGCAAAGACGGTGTTCAATGCATTGGATAAATCAAAATTTGAAGTCTATCAGATAGATATTCATCCTACAGGATGGTGGTATGAAAATACAGTGGGCGAAGAAGTGGCTGTTGACAAAGCGGATTTTAGTATTGTAGAAGGCTCAGAAAAAATAAAATTCGATGTGGCTTTAATGTGTATTCATGGCACTCCGGGGGAAGACGGAAAATTACAAGGCTATTTTGATATGATTAGCTTGCCTTATACTAGTTGTGATACAGCTACCTCTGCATTGACTTTTAATAAAAGATATACGGTCGCAGTGGCTGGATTTGGTGGAATAGGCGTTGCTAAATCTATACATTTATTTAAGGAGCAAGCTTTAAGCCCAGAACAAATATTATCAAATCTATCATTGCCTGTTTTTGTAAAGCCAAATAATGGAGGTAGTAGTTTTGGTATAAGTAAAGTGAATCAAGCTGGTGAATTACCTGTAGCATTAGAAAAAGCGTTTAAAGAGGATAAACAAATTTTAGTAGAAGAATTTATTAGTGGTAGAGAGTTCACTATTGGCGTATTTAAATCCAAAGGGAAGATCACGGTATTGCCCATTACAGAAATCAAGACAGAGAATGAGTTTTTTGATTATGAGGCAAAGTACCAAGGCAAGAGTCAAGAAATTACTCCTGCAGATATCACTGCAACAATGTTTGACAGTTTAACGGCCGCCGCACAAAAAGTATATGCAATTTTAAATTGCAGAGGCGTGGTTAGAATTGATTTCATTTATGATGAAGCTGCAGAAAAAGCCTACATGTTGGAAGTGAACACAGTGCCTGGACAAAGTGAGGCAAGTGTAATTCCTCAGCAAGTCAAAGCAATGGGCTGGAACTTAACAGACTTTTATGGTTGGATCATTGAAGATAGTTTAGAAAAAAAATAAAATCAAGCAATTTGAAACTGATTGACGACATATTAAAAAAACCATTGTGGATGAACATGCTCATTGGTTTTGGAGTAGCTATTTGCTTATTGGTCATTTTCTTTTTCTCGTTAGGATGGATTACAGGAAATGGTGAAACGGGAAAAGTACCAGCAGTGATTGGATTGGATGTGCTTGCTGCAGAGAAAAATTTAATTGCAGCAGGTTTTGATGTGGAGTTGCAAGACTCCATATATGTAGACACCCTTGCTAGAAATGCGGTGTTAAGACAAACTCCAGAGGCAGACGAGATTGTGAAAAAAGGCAGGACAGTCTATCTAACAATTAATCGTGTGGTTGCGCCACAAGTAGATATGCCAAACCTTGTTGGGTTTTCTATCAAAAGTGCAGAGACTTATTTAAAAGTGTTGGGATTAAGATTGGGCTCAATACAAATGGTTCCAGATCAAAATAAAAATGTGGTGATTGACCAATTAGTTAATGGTCAACCCATTCCGCCAGGTTCAAAAATACCTTCAGGTACTTTGATACATTTTTTAGTGGGAGATGGTGGTGCTTCTTCAGGTATGCTGATGCCAGATTTGGTAGGCTTAACCTATGAACAAGCTAAAGCGCAGTTAATGAGTTTAGGATTAATTCTTGGTGTCGTTTCTGTGAATGGTTCCATTGGAGATAGCGCATCTGCTTTTGTATTTGACCAAAGTCCAACTGTCTATGGAAGTCAATTAGATTCATTAGGGATGCCCATTCAAAATATGACTTCAAAAGGGTCTACCATTAATTTAGTACTGGATAAAGTAGCGCCTGTAAAAGCAATTAGAGATTCCATCCAGTAATAAAAAATTACGCCTTAATATTACTATAAATTCAAAAGTTCAATTATGCAAACAATTACAGTAGAGGCTTTAAAAGCAAAAATAGATGCGGGTGAAAAACTTAATTTATTGGACGTTCGTGAGCCCCACGAACATGCTGCATTCAATATTGGTGGACAATTATTACCACTAGGTTTGGTTCAAGCTTTGATGTTAGATGAAGTAGAACACTTAAAAGAGGAAACCGTTTATGTGTATTGTAGAAGTGGGAACAGAAGCGGACAGGCTTGTATGATGATGGAGCCTTATGGCTTTAAAAATGTAGTCAATGTAGTAGGTGGCATGTTGGCATGGCAAGAAAAATTTCCTGGATAATCTAAAATTAGCATATGAAAAAAATCATTCAATGGCTTATTTGTTGCTTTGTTTTAACCTTAGCAGCTTGTAACAATGGGTCAACAGTTTCTAGCTCCAATTACCATGACACAACAGGCAAAACAGATATTTTATCTGGTGGGATAAAACGTATTCCAATTCATACTGCAAAAGGAGACTTTTCAGTTTGGACAAAGCGTGTTGGAAATAACCCAACCAAAAAAGTTTTGTTATTACATGGTGGTCCAGGGGCGACGCATGAATACTTTGAATGCTTTGATTCATTTCTTCCACAAGAAGGGATAGAATATTATTACTATGATCAATTAGGTTCTGCTTATTCAGACAATCCGAATGATAGCAGTTTATGGTCCATTGATCGATATGTAGAGGAAGTTGAAACTGTAAGAGTAGCACTTGGTTTAGATGCTAATAATTTTTATTTATTAGGGCATTCTTGGGGCGGGATTTTAGCAATGGAATATGCTTTAAAATACCAACAGCATTTAAAAGGATTGATCATCTCCAATATGATGGCTTCGATTCCTGAATATGTGAAGTATGCCAATGAAGTCTTAGGCCCACAATTACCTAAGGAAGTGTTGGCTCAAATCAGAGCTTATGAAGCAAAGGGTGATTATACGAATCCAGCGTATTTAAAAATTATCACAGACTATTATTATCCAGAACACATTTTAAGAATGCCTCCTGCTACTTGGCCTGATCCAGTGGTGCGTGCTTTTGCTAAAATGAATTATCCTTTATATTTAAAAATGCAAGGCCCTTCTGAATTTGGTGTAGTGGGAGATGCAGTATTAAAAAATTGGGATAGAACAGCTGATCTTGCAAAAATAAAAGTGCCTACTTTAAGTATTGGTGGTGCATTTGATACTATGGATCCTAAGGCCATGGAAATGATAGCTAATAAAGTACAAAATGGCACATTCTTACTTTGTCCAAAAGGATCTCATATGTCGATGTACGATGACCAAACAACTTACTTTAAAGGGTTGATTGATTTTATTAATAAGGTAGATAAAGCAAAGAAATAAGCACGATTAAATATTAAAAAAGTAAAGGTCCTGACGAATCAGGACCTTTTTTATGGATTAAATTGAACCCATAATCAGGGGGAAGGGTATATTTATTTCAAGTCAATCTTTAAACTTAACCAATAATTTCTGCCTGCCATAGGGTAGTAATTATTGGATGTGGTTACACTGCGATCAGAGATATAACTATAGGTATAGCCATTTGGGGCATATTGTACATCCAATAGATTGTTGGCATAGAACTGTAATAACATGGTGAATTTTGCTTTATTTAGGATGGTCCAATGTGCATTGATATCATTGATAAAATAAGCATCTAAAATTCTATCCTTGTTCTGTGTGTTGTCAAGGAATTGTTTTGAAGTGTATTTGGTTGTCCAGAAAAAATTCAGCTTATCATTTGGTTTCCAATTAAAAGTGCGTGTAGATGTTAAACTAGGGGATAAGGCAATATTCGTATTTTTATGCTGGATAGCTACTTGCGTGAATTGATCGTAATCATCTACATACTCAGTAAATGCCTCAATCTTATTTTGACTAAATGTGATACTATAAGTAGAACTATATTTTTTATTCGTTGCGTATTTCACTTGTAACTCTATTCCTGCTCTATAGCTTTTTGGAACATTGGTTCTAGTATAGGCGCCTACATCATTTATTTTTCCTGTCAATACTAATTGATCTTTATAGTTCATATAGTAGACATTTGCATTGATAGCATATGTAGGTCTTTTAAATTCAAATCCTGTCTCCCAATCTATTAATTGTTCTTTTCTTGGTTGTTCCTTAGCGCTTGCTTCAAAGTCATCTCTATTGGGTTCTTTATTGGCAACGGCTAGACTTGTGTAATAAAAAATATTTTTTGCTTGATAGGTCAAACCCATTTTAGGGTTAAAGAAATTAAATTTTCTTTCAGTTGATAAGTCAGTATTTTTTGTAAATCCATTCATTTGATGATTCACAAATCTGTACTGTAAGTCTATAAAACTTTTAAATTGTTTTGTCAATTTCCTTTCCCATTTCACATAGGTATTCATTTCTTTTTTAAGTGCATCATTATCATAGTACTTAAAATTTGACGGAGCTAAAGTATTTGACAAATAGGGTAGTGTGCCAAAATGCAACCCATTGTAAACACTCCAGCCGCCACCTATGGTAAAATCATCTAAGCTATCCACGTATGAGAGCGCTGCAATCTGTCCATAAAAATTATTATCCAACCACCTTCTTCTAACTAAATCAGCTGGCACATTGATCTTACCTGTGATATCGATATTGTAATCCAAAAAATCAACCCCTGCTTTATACTCTTCGTAATATCCTTTTCCAGTGGTTAAATAGATTGCAGTATTCCATTTCCAATAACCGTTGATATTCTTATTGTAAAACAATTGATAATGCGTTTGCCTATAATTATCTGTTTGATTCTCATAAGGCGCGTCCTTTTTTTCTGTTCCTGCTGGATTGAAAGTTCTGTTCGTACTTATTAATTCCTGAGGCACGCCATACCATGCTTGGTAAGTCTTTTCTTTCCCACTAAATATATTTAACCTCAAAGAAGATTGATCACCCCAATAAGTACTACTAATATAAAAGCTTTTTAAATTGCTACTGGCTCTGTCAATAAATCCATCACTTGTAATGGAACTAATTCTTCCATCAATAGTGAAATGATTATTAAGTAATCCGGATCCAAACACAAGATTATTTTTAAAGCTATTAAATGTGCCAACAGTATTTTGTAAGGATAGATAAGCGCTTGGATTGTATTCATTGGTCATTAAATTCACACTAGCCCCAAATGCACCAGCCCCATTGGTAGAAGTACCTACACCTCTTTGTATTTGTATACTATTCACGCTAGATCCAAAGTCTGGAATATTCACAAAAAATGTTCCCATACTTTCTGGGTCGTTGTAAGGAATACCATTTAGTGTAAAGTTAATTCTTGTGGCATCCGTACCTCTGATTCTGATGCCTGTATATCCAACACCAATACCTGCATCTGCATGCACCACCACCGAAGGGGTATTCTCAAGTAAAAAGGGAAGGTCTTGACCAACATTGTTCAATGCAATTTGAGTTTTGCTGATATTTGTTTTTGCAAAAGGCGCCTGCTCACTCACGCGTATGGATCTAATCTCCAATGGTGGCAAACTTCTAATACTGTCGGTATATTTATTAGTACTATCCTTTTTAATAAGCATCTGTGGAGGTACTTGCGCGAACAAAGGGGCAAAAAATATAAAAGAGAGCAAGGTGCCCAATATCTTAGTCATAGCTAATTCTTAGTTTAATAATAACAGGAACAGTAAATAGCTATGAGAAGATGCGCAGAAATTGCGATGACCTTCCCTTCGCAGGCATTATCCTGTTCAGGTTCAACGGGTTTTATCTCAGCTTTTTACAGCACCCCGAGGACAGAACAAAAATAGGGGGCTTTTTTTATATGAACAACTGTAACTTTAGTCTAAGCCTTTCGTTATACGATATAAATAACCCTTCTTATGAAAAAAATGATCTTTTTAGCCTGCCTTTTTATGGCCTTTGTTGCTCAAGCTCAAACTAAAATGGGCGTGATTTATGATGAAAATGTACAGGTAAGAAAACTGTCCAATTTCACATCTATTCGTGTATCCAATGCCATTGAGTTATTCATAAGTCAGTCTGATAAGACAGAAGTTGCAGTGAGTGCAAAATCAGAGGAGTACAGAAATAGAATCATCACAGAAGTAGACGGGGGCACATTAATTATTAGATTGTCAGACAACAGGTGGTGGAAATGGGGGAATGAAGATTATAGAATCAAAGCCTATGTCAGTGTAAAAGACTTGTATGCAATTACTGCTTCTGGCGCTACCAATATCAAAATAGTGAATGGATTAAGCTCGGAGAAATTTAAGATCAATCTTTCTGGTGCGAGTGATTTAAAAGGGGATATCAAAGCTGGCACTTTACTAGCAGATTTGTCAGGCGCTTCTAGTTTCAAGGCAACAGTGCAAGCCAATGCATTTTCGATGAAAGGTTCAGGTGCTTGTGCTTTTGAAGTATCCGGTTCAGGGGATGATTTGATTTTAGATGTATCAGGTGCATCAAGCGTAAAAATGTATGATTATTTAGTTAAAGGTGCATCTGTGGATGCTTCTGGTGCGAGTAGTGTAAAAATTAATGTATCAGGAATACTCACATTGCATGCGACTGGCGCAAGTAGTATAGATTACAAAGGTGCTGCAGCCATCAAAGACATGCAAAGCTCTGGAGCATCAAGTGTAAGGCATAGGGATTAAAGCATAGGTTTTATATCTCATCCACATTCTTCTCAATAAACTTGGATAAGAATTAATATTGGCGTAACTTTGCCGTCCAAACATCGCGAGGTAGAGCAGCGGTAGCTCGTCGGGCTCATAACCCGAAGGTCGGAGGTTCGATCCCTTCCCTCGCAACATCTAATCCCGCTCCCGATTCCTATCGAGA
>JBILCS010000060.1:0-11188 GCA_044353005.1 Sediminibacterium sp.
GCTGCAATTTTTGTTGTACCAATGTCAAGACCCACAATGATGGGAGAATCGTTCTGACTCATTTTTATAGGTTTTAGTTGTTAGTTTTTCTTAGTTGGAGACTTCGACTTCTTAGGCATTAAGGCCTTCGCTGTCTTGTTCTTTTTAATTAACGAATTATTTTTAGCTTTATTGTTTGTTTTAGGCTTTGATAAAGCATTTTTTGGATTGGCCTTCGCTGATCTGGGCTTAGCTAATTTAGCCGGAACAGCTTTATTCACTTTCAATGATGAAGGAACTACTGCGGGGCTGGCTGAGTCCATCAAGACGCTTGAGGCTTTCAATATGCTATCTGTATTTATAACTGGAGCTTGCATCAGTAAAGTTGAATCCCCTTCAAGAAATTTAAAATCGCCAGTGTATTGAATTGGCTGTAGGCCTTTTTTCAAAGCAACCACTTGATGATCGAATCTGCAATCAATGAATTGATAGGCATTGACTCCAGAACCTACCCACACTTTTTTATAAAAAGTAAACAACCGATTTAATTTATCTTCTAGCTGATCTACCGATCCCAATAAAACTAGATGATCCCCAAGCGTTGGCACCATTTGAAAAGTCCCATTGGGTTCTATATTCACTTGTGCTACTTGAGCCATGAAAAAACTATCTTTTTGAATGGTCTTTGCAAAAAATAAAACCTCTTTTAACAAGGCACTATCTGGCTTTGATAATTTTGACTGATCTGTTGGGAAGCCTGTAAATACTGGAAGATTCAGCACCGTCAATTGTTTTAAAGGCAGTCTCCAACCTTCATTGTCAATATAAAATGAAGTTCCACTGGCTGTAAATATCCGAGCAATTGGAATTCTTTGTTCAATTTTAACTTCTAAGACCAATTTATTATTGATAAAAAATTCTGCATTTTTGACCCACTCCGTTTTTTCAATAAATTGTTCTAACTGCGTTAAATTGATTTTTTCAATTGGCATACCTTCCTGCACACCTTGCTCATTTAAAATAACTCGAATTGAAATTTCATCCATAAATAAAGCCTGAGCACTTTCTCCAACTAATTCAACTTGTATATCATTCAATTGCTTTGCACTCTTGGCCTTCCATGAAACAACAAAAAGCACAATAAGCCCTGCAGCAGCGATGCTCCAAATAATCCTAATTACTATTTTTTGCCATTGTTTCATCTGCTATTTTGTAAGGATTTCTTGAATTTGATTGATGCATACATCTATATCACCTGCTCCAGCCATCACGATTAACTTATCTTCTGAAGAAGCGGCCCAATCCATGAGTTGCTCTTTTGACATCACTTGCTTTTGCGCTATGGTCATTGCAGCTAATAACATCTCACTTGTCACACCAGGTATAGGCAATTCTCTTGCTGGATAAATAGGTAATAAAATAACCTCATCTGCTTGATCCAATGTGGCCGAAAAACCAGCGGCTTGATCTTGTGTTCTACTGTATAAATGTGGTTGAAAGACTAAGACCATTTTTTGATTTGGGAAAATACTTTTAACACCACTAATTAAAGCGCTTAATTCCTCCGGATGATGCGCGTAGTCATCTATCAATACCTTATTGGCTGTTTTCACTTTATATTCAAATCGACGTTTCACTCCTTTAAAATCTGCCACAGCAGCGATGATTTTTTCATCCTCAATCCCAAGACTCAATGCAATCGCAATTGCAGCTGTTGCATTCTCTACATTGTGCAAACCACCCATATTCAATTCCACATTTTTAAGCACTCCATTTGGATGCACTAAATCAAAAATATAGGTGCCATCTACTACTTTTAATGCACTTGTATGATAAGATGCTTTTTCTTGATTGTACCCATAAGTTGCAATTGTTTTATTACTTGCACTAGTATCAACTGTGGTTCCTAATTTCTGAATCAAGATCCCTCCAGGTTTAATCTTATCTGCATATTGTCCAAATGCTTTTAACACTTCTTCTGCAGTACCATAGATGTCTAAATGGTCTGGATCAACCGCTGTGATAACAGCAATATTGGGAGATAATTTTAAAAAGCTTCTATCGTATTCATCTGCTTCAACAACCACTACATTTTTTTCATGACTCCAAAAATTAGTATCATAATTAGAAGCAATCCCTCCTAAAAATGCATTACAACCATAACCTGTATGTCTCAAAATATGAGCCGTCATAGAGGTCGTAGTCGTTTTGCCATGCGTACCTGCAATCCCAATTGTAAAGGCATTTTCTGTCACCCATTGCAATACATCACTTCGCTTCACTACTAAATATCCATTGTCTATAAAGTAGTTTAACTCACTATGTTCTGCAGGGATAGCTGGTGTGTACACAATGACTGTAGCCCCTTTATCTATTTGATTTAAATCATCTTCGAAATGAATTGAGATACCCTCTGCAATTAAACTATCTGTTAATGCAGTTGGTGTTTTATCATAACCAGAAACGATTACGCCTTGCGTATTAAAATACCTAGCCAAGGCACTCATGCCAATACCACCAATGCCAATAAAATAAATACGTTTCAAGTTCGTTAGAGGATTCATATCTTATTCGCTATTTAGGGTCAATTTCATTTATAATTTCTGCCGCTATTACCTGATCTGCATTTTTCCATGCAAATGATTTAATTTTTACTTCCATCTCACTCAATATATTTTTGTTAGCCATTAATTTTTCAATCATTGGAAGCAATTCAGTTATGACATTTTTATCTGCAATCATTTGTGCCGCCTTTTCTTTAACCAATACTTCGGCGTTGTATGTTTGATGATCTTCTGCCGCATGTGGATAGGGTACAAAAATGCAAGCTTTGCCTGTCATTGAAATTTCAGCAACAGCCATGGCACCTGAACGACTCACTACCAAATCTGATGCAGTATAAGCCGCACTCATATCATTGATAAAACTATCCACATATACATTCCTAAATTCACTCGCAGCAGCTTTATATATTGACGCATTTGGCTTGCCTGTCTGCCAAATTAATTGCAGTCCCATTTTTTCAAATGCAGCCAAATTTTGCTGAATGGCTTGATTGATAGATGCAGCACCTAGGCTTCCTCCAATGATCAATAAAGTTGTATGATTAGGAAGTAACCCAAATTGCAATAATGCTCTTTCTTTATCTATAACCCCTTCGGCAATATTTTGTCGCACAGGATTGCCTGTAATCTGAATTTTTTTGAATGGGAAAAATGCTTCCATCCCTTTTGTACCAGTAAATATTTTTGTTGCACGCGCACCCAACCATTGATTGGCTTTTCCGGCAAATGCGTTGGCCTCATGTATGAAAGTTGGTATCCCCCTTGTTTGCGCATATTTTAAAACGGGGAAACTTGAATAGCCCCCTACGCCAAATACCGCATTTGGTTTAAATTGATTGAAGATGGTTTTAACTTGAATAAAACTTTTTATCAACTTAAATGGCAATGTCAAATTTTTAAAAATATTTTGTCTATTGAATCCTGCAATAGTCAATCCTACAATTTGATATCCTGCTTGAGGTACTTTCTCCATTTCCATTTTCCCTTGAGCACCTACAAATAAAATGCTCGCATCAGGCTGTAACTTCTGTATAGCCTGCGCTACAGCAATGGCAGGAAAGATATGTCCACCTGTTCCACCGCCAGCGATGATGATACGCAAAGGAGTATGTATTGGATTAGACATTTACAGGCTCAATATTTTCGTTAGGAATTTCAATCTCAGTTTCAACTGGTGCCTTACCCTCCATTTGCTCCACATTTCTTGCAACACTTAATATCAAGCCTATAGAGCAACAAGTAAATATAAAAGAGCTTCCGCCCATACTTAACAATGGCAAAGTGACTCCAGTCACAGGGACAATCGCCACATTGACCGCCATATTGGCGACAGCTTGAATGATTAATGTAAAGCTTAATCCAAGTGCTAAAAAAGCACCAAATGCATAAGGACACTTTCTAAATATTCTTATACATCTAAATAAAAATACGAGGTAAATAAAGATGATGAATGCTCCACCTAATAATCCATACTCTTCAATAATCACTGCATAAATAAAATCATTATAGGCCTGTGGTAAAAAATTTCTTTGCTGACTATTCCCTGGACCAAGTCCAACAAATATGCCACCATTCGCAATCGCAATTTTTGCTTGTTGCACTTGATAGGGCACTTCATTGTCTTTTGCGTACATGAAATCCTGTACTCGATTCACCCAAGTTCCAAAACGTCCCCAACTCTTTAATGACTCAGCAATAACTGGTTTTTCTGAATCAATTGAACCCTGATTGGCGTTATGTGTTGCAATCGCTACACTAATAATAATCACAATTGGAATCATCGCTACTCCAATCGTTAATAAAATATGTTTAAAACTCACTCTGCCAATAAATAATAAAAGCAATGAAGTGGCACCTGTCAACAATGCGTTTGATAAATTTGCAGGCATGATTAAGCCACATATAATGAATACTGGAATAATTACAGGTAAAAATCCTTTTTTAAAATCCTTAATCACTTCCTGCTTTTTACTTAGCACCTTTGATAAGTACATGAATAAAGCCAATTTTGCTACATCACTACTTTGTATCGTTAAATTAATAATGGGTAATTTAATCCACCTGCTACCTTCATTAATTTTAGCGCCGAAAAATAAAGTATAGATCAATAAAGGCACAGATAAAATAAATAAAATAGTGGCTACACGTGAAAAAACAGTATAATTGACCCTATGTAATCCAAAAACCACTAACAAACCAATTAAAGTAAATATGATTTGCTTAAATAAATAGAAACTTGTATTACCACGATACATTTTATATGCCAACGAACCAGTTGCACTATATACTACCAATATAGAGATCAGTGATAATAAGATGACTAAACCCCAGATATATTTATCCCCTCTAGTTCTTTGGTCTAGATGTTCTCTCATCCCCCCAATAGAAGGCATTTGAGAAAATAACTTATCTGTAGTTTCTTTAAACATGATTATAATTCTTTTACGCTTTCTTTAAATTGTTGCCCTCTATCTTCATAGTTTTTAAATAAATCAAAACTTGCGCAAGCGGGACTTAATAATACCACATCCCCTTTTTCGGCTAATTTAAAAGAAGCATTGACTGCTTTTTTAGCAGAATCCACTTCAATAATTTGCGTAACCTTGTCCTTAAAGAATTCAATTAATTTTGAATTGTCTGTTCCCATACAAACTATGGCTTTAACTTTATCTTTCACAAGATCTGCCACTAATGCATAATCGTTGCCTTTATCTACACCGCCTAAAATTAAAATAGTAGGCTTTTGCATGCTCTCTAAAGCATACCAGGTACTATTGACATTGGTGGCTTTACTGTCATTGATAAAATCAACGCCTTTTACAGTTGCAACAAATTCCATTCTGTGTTCCAGATTATGGAAATTGCTTACTGCTTCGCGGATTTTTTCCTTTCGAATACCTAAGGTGGATGCAGCAATACTTGCAGCCATAGTGTTGTAAGCATTATGCTTGCCTTTTAAAGCAAAATCATAAATACTCATAGTCACTCTTTCTTCTTGGATTTTTAACATCATTTGCTCATTTTTGATGTAGCCTCCTTTTTTTAATTCTTGTTTCATAGAAAATGGTAGTAGGTTAGTATTTGTAGTTAGTAGTTCTAGATGTTTTACAACGACTTCGTCGTCTATGCAATAAATAAAGCAGTCTTTTTCTGTTTGGTTCTCAATAATTCTAAACTTGCTTTTGATATAATATTCAAATTGATAATTGTACCTGTCTAAATGATCTTCCGTAATATTTAATAGAATCGCAATATCTGGTCTAAAGGTCTTTATGTCATCTAATTGAAATGAGCTTACTTCAATCACGTATAATTTTTTTGGATCTACCGCAATTTGTCTTGCAAAAGAGAATCCAATATTGCCCACAATCGCTACATCTTGATCTGCCGTTTTACAGATATGGTATAACAAAGAGGTTGTTGTGGTTTTACCATTACTTCCTGTGATTGCCACAATTTTACTATCTCCTTTATATCTATAGCCAAATTCAATTTCACTAATTACAGGGATTCCTTTTGCACGTATTTGTTTTACCAATTCATTCTTCTCTGGTATCCCTGGGCTTTTCATGACTTCATCTGCTTCTAATATTCTTTCCATATCATGCCTGCCTGATTCAAACGGAATCGCATTCGCTTCTAGTTCTGATTGAAATATTGGCTTGATTGCACTTGCATCAGACACAAATACATTGTATCCTTTTTGCTTTGCTAGCAATGCAGCACCTACACCGCTTTCTCCTGCACCCAATATGACAATCTTTGTAGCCAATTTATCTTGTTTTTAAGGTTAGGATAGAAGTGATAACTAATAAAATGGTAATGATCCAAAAACGAACAGCAATTTTACTTTCGTGAAAACCTTTCTTTTGATAATGATGATGTAATGGACTCATCAAAAACACACGGCGTCCTTCTCCGTATTTTTTCTTTGTGTATTTAAAGTAGCCTACTTGAATGATGACACTTAAGTTTTCTATTAAAAACACGCCACAAAAAATTGGTATCAATAATTCCTTACGAACAATGATCGCCAATGAAGCAATGATACCTCCTAAAGCCAAGCTTCCTGTATCACCCATAAAAACTTGCGCGGGATAAGCATTGTACCATAAAAATCCAATACAGGCTCCCACAAATGCGCCCACAAAAATGGACAACTCTCCCAAATTAGGTATGTACATTACGTTTAGATAATCTGCAAAAACATAGTTACCACTTACGTAAACAAAAACACCCAAAGCCGCTCCTATAATGGCGCTCACGCCTGCAGCTAACCCATCTAGACCATCTGTTATATTCGCTCCATTGGATACTGCCGTGATGATAAATGTGACAACTAAGATATAGACGATCCAAGTATATTTTTCTGCACCAGGACCCATCCAGCTAATTAGTTTACTATAATTAAATTCATGATTCTTGACAAATGGAATAGTTGTGATAGGAGTTTTTACTTTTACAAAACGGCGTTCTTCTCCGTTAATGGTTCTAATCACCACATCGGCACCTTTTGCAATTTTTTCACCTTTTGCTAAACTTGCTGAAACATTGGTCGAAATAATTTCACGCTCCACTGTAACTGCATTACTAAAATACAAAGTCACACCAATAATAATACTCAATCCAACTTGACCAATGACTTTAGAAATACCTGCCAATCCATCACTATTCTTCTTTTTATAGGACTCCCCTTTTTCTTGCGCGTCTTTTCTTGCACGGATTTTAAAGTAATCATCTAAAAATCCAATGAGCCCAAGCCAAACAGTACATAATATCATCAATCGGATATAGACCTTATCTAAGTTGGCAAATAATAGGGTTGGTATCAATACACTCATTAAAATGATGATGCCCCCCATTGTAGGCGTACCCTTTTTTTGTTGCTCACCTGCCAATCCTAACTCTCTCACACTTTCGCCAATTTGTTTTCTCTGTAAAAACAAAATCATTTTTTTACCATAAACAGTCGCTAGGAATAAAGACAATAAAATAGCCATAGCAATTCTAAAAGTCAAAAACTGAAAAATACCAATGCCGGGTATATCAAAGGACTTGTCTAACCATGAAAATAATTGGTACAGCATAGCAAATTATTTAGCAAATGAGTTGAAAATATTTTGTAAAATTTGTTTGTCATCAAAATCTGATTTAACCCCTTTAATATCTTGGTATTTTTCATGACCCTTCCCTGCAATTAAAATAATATCGCCTGGTTTAGAAAAACTAACTGCTGCCTTAATCGCTTCGTATCGATCTACGATATTGACATATTTTCTTTTTGCTGCACTGCTTAATCCAGTTTCCATATCCTTGATGATCTGATTTGGATCTTCAGAACGAGGATTGTCACTTGTAAAAATTACTTTATCACTTAAATCGCAAGCCACCTGCGCCATGATTGGTCTTTTGGTTTTATCTCTATCTCCTCCACAACCCACTACAGTAATGACTGCTTCTCCACCTTTTTTTAATTTCGCAATAGTCTCTAATACATTTTGTAAGGCATCTGGCGTATGTGCATAATCAACTATACCAATTGAGTTATCGCTACTAATGATATAATCAAACCTGCCCTCTGCACCAGTTAAAGCACTCAATACAGTCAATACTTTTTCTGTATTTTCTCCCAATTGAACGGCGACTCCATAAACAGCTAAAAAATTATAGGCATTGAAAGTGCCTATCAATCTGCAATGCACTTCCACTTCGTTGACATTCAATACCAACCCAGTCAATTGATTTTCTAGAATCTTGCCTTTATAAGTAGCCGGTGCATGTAAAGCATAACTAAACTGTTTTGCTTTAGTATTTGCCAACATCACTGTGCCATTTGAATCGTCCAAATTGGTAATTGCAAATGCAGTTGAAGGCAAGTGATCAAAAAATAATTTTTTAACACGTACATACTCTTCGAATGTTTCATGATAATCTAAATGATCATGCGTGATATTGGTGAAAGCCGCACCAGTAAATTGCAGACCAGTAATACGATGCTGGTGTATTGCATGACTACTGCACTCCATAAAAACATGTGAACAACCAGCCGCTTCCATTTCTGCTAACAAAGCATTTAAGCGAATGGCATCTGGTGTGGTATGGGTTGCAGGAATAATACGATTCCCAATTTGATTTTGAACCGTACTCACTAGTCCGCAGGTATATCCCATTTCCGTAAACAACTTGAATAATAAAGTGGCCACTGTCGTTTTACCATTCGTACCAGTCACACCTACTAATTTAATTTTAGTAGACGGCTGTCCATAAAATTGATGCGCCATCAAGGCAACTGCCTCCTGCGTATTGGCTACAACAATATAAGTAACACCTTCCATTTTTTGAGCTGGTAGTTGCTCGCAAACAATCACCTTTGCCCCTTTTTCAATTGCGGTCTCAATAAATTGATGTCCATCTACTTGGACACCTTTGATAGCAATAAAAGCAGTCCCAGCTTGCACTTGTCTAGAATCAATTTGCAAGTCAACAATCTCTTGATCCGTCGAACCTATGACTTCTCTCAAAGCAACGCCAAATAAATTATGTTGTAATGATGTAGTCATATAATTAATTCAATTCTATTGTTATTTGTTGCCCTCTTTGAATATATTGTCCTTGTAAAATACTTTGGCGAATCACTTTTCCCTTTCCACTACACTTCACAATCAACCCTTTTTTCTCACATAACCATAATGCATCTTTTAGTTTCATGCCACTTATATCTGGCATCGTACTATCAGAAATCATTTGTAATTGTTGGCCAGCTTTTAAAGCCCTTCCAGCACCTTGCACATTTGCCCAGTCTGCATTGTTAGGCGTTGAATCTTGATAAGGCATTGATAATTGCTTAGCAATTGCTTGCAAGGATGTTTTTGCAATTGTATAATTGAATAATTGAGAATCTTTTAAATTGAAACTTGGTGCTTTATCCATTTTATTTTGGATATAAGTAACATATAACCTGTCAGCAATCTCTTTAAATACAGGACCTGCTACCGAAGCACCATAAAATACACGCGCATTTGGTTTATTCTTGATATTTACAATAATGGTGTATTGAGGATTGTCTGCAGGAAAATAGCCAGCAAATGAAGATTGAAAAATATTATCATTATATCCCTTATTCCCATTTGCAACTTTTGCTGTACCAGTTTTTCCTGCAACTTTGTATGGACTATTCTTAAATAAAGTTTTACCAGTTCCATTGATACAAACCCCTTCTAGTGCTATTTGTGCTGCTTTTATAGTTGCTGGACTATAGGCTTGTAGGTTGAACGCTTTTGGACTATTTTTTTTGATGATTCTTCCTTCTTCTTGTATGCTATTGACTAAATAAGGGTGCATCATCACTCCATTGTTTGCCACCATATTATATAATGTCAAAGTTTGAATTGGCGCAATTGCAATATTGTAACCAAATGCCATCCAAGGCAAAGTGGTTGGACCCCATAATTGATCACCAGGTCGGGTAATTTGAGGACGACGCTCTCCCACCAAATCAATACCTGACAAGGAATCCAATCTTAATCTTGAAAGGTGCTTGAAATAAGCAGATGGATTATTCGTATAATTATTCACTGCAATTTTAGCCATCCCTACATTTGAACTTTCTTCAAATGCTTCTAAAACAGTTGCTTGAAATTTTCCATGCTTTTCTGAATCATAAACTGTTCGGCCTGCGACTTGCCAAACACCACCTTCTAAATTGATAGATGTATTTAAGGTCACTTTCCCGTCTTCTAATGCTTGCATTAAAGTCACCAACTTAAATGTGGATCCTGGCTCAGAAGGCGTGATCGCATAATTTAAATCCTCCGCATAATAGCCATCTCTTATCTTTCCTAAATTTGCGATTGCTTTAATCTTTCCCGTTTTTACTTCCATCACCATCGCTACACCATGCTGCGCTTCATTGCCAATCATCATTTTCATCAAGGCATTGGTTGTTACTTCTTGAATATACACATCTAGTGTACTAACAATATCTTTTCCTGTTTCAGGTTCAATTTCAAATTCCCCCTCTTGCACTGGAACTGTTACGCCGCCTGCAATCGCTCGAACCAACTGCTTTCCATTACGACCATTCAATACCGTATCATAGGACAATTCTAAGCCCACTTTATTTTGATCTCTTGCTAATCCTATGGTTCTATATCCCATATTTTGATAAGGATTCAAACGAATATTTCTTTCTTGTGCAATAAAGCCACTCTTATACCTTCCTAAACGAAATAATGGGAATTTAGCCATTTGCAAATACTGCTTATAGCCTACTTTTTTTCTTAATTCATAATTTGCTTCTCTAGCCTCAAAAGCTTTTGTGAGTCCATCTTTATAGACACTTGAAGATTGATCCTTAAATAAATCAGCTAAAGCAATGCTTAGTGAATCAATATTTTCTCTAAATGACTGTCCGCCTTTTTCATGCAATGGTTCCACTCTAAAATCAATATAAATATCAAATTGAGGTACATTGGTACTCAGCATCTGTCCATCTTCACTATAAATTGTACCTCTATCTGCAGGAATTTCAATAATGCGTTGGTGTAAGCTATCACTTAAGCCTCTCCAGTAAGCACCTTGAACTTGTTGAATGTAAAATGCCTTGCCTAAAATACAAAGACAAACAACTACGACTAAAATATAGC
>JBILCS010000011.1:0-35027 GCA_044353005.1 Sediminibacterium sp.
TTTTTACTGGGTCTACAATCATCCATTGTTTTCCTTCACTTGTTTCGTAGGTATACCAAAACTTGTTGGATTGTTTTAACCAATGAGGATCAACAGATAAGGAGAAAATCATCTTATCCAATTTCTTTGGAGAAAATCTTGCGGCTAAATCATAATTGGCTTTTTGTTGACCAAAAATCAAAAGAGGCAAGGCTAGTAATACTAATAAAAGTTGTTTACGCATAGTTGTAATATTAAGTATAGAAAATTAACGCATTTTTTTGAATTATAACCTAATTTGTGATGAATACACAATCATGAAAAAAGCCTTATTTACAAGTTTATTTTTAGCACTATTGATCTGCATCAATGGGTATGCTCAAACTACTAATCAATATAAGCCTGCAGTATTTGCAGATGAAAATAGAAAGGCAAAACTACAAGCTGCGATGCCTCTTGTGGAAGATTTATATAAAGAATATGCAACAAAGCACCATTTCCCAGCTTATGCTTTTGCCATTGTGTTAGACGGGGAATTGCTATTCAAAAAAGCAGCTGGATGGGCGAATATTGAAGATAAAATTCCTGCAAATGACCAGACCATGTTCCGTATTGCCTCTATGTCCAAGAGTTTTACCACCATGGCGATTCTGCAATTAAGAGACGCTGGAAAATTAAGACTAGATGATCCTATTGATCAATATATTCCTGCTATGAAGGGCCAAGTTTTGACCAAGGATGGTGCGCCCATCACCATTCGACATTTGATGTCACATCAGGCTGGCTTCCCCGAAGACAATCCATGGGGAGACAGACAATTGGATGATTCTGAGGCAGATCTAATAGCCTTGATTGAAAAAGGACTTTCGTTTTCAAATACCACGGGGACTTATTATGAGTATAGCAATCTTGGGTTTGCGATGCTGGGTTATATCATACATCAAGTATCTGGGTTGACTTATGATGCCTATATCAAACAAGCCATTTTGGATCCTTTAGGCATGCAGCATACCACTTATGAATATAGGACTATCTCAAAAGAAAATTTAGCAAAAGGCTATCGCACCATTAAGGGCAATTGGGTGAATGTGCCTTTATTAAAAGACGGTATTTATGGCGCCATGGGCGGGATGATTACTTCTATAGATGATTTTGCAAAATATGTTGCCTTGCATCAAGCTGCATGGCCCGAGCGTAACGAAGCTGAAAATAAAGTGATTAAAAGAAGCACTGTGAGAGAAATGCATCAACCTTATACGTTCATTGGACTAAATCCAAATTATCAATTTCCATCTGGAAAAAAGTTAGCAACAACATCTAGTTATAGTTATGGATTAAATTGGATGCATGATGCCGAAGCAAAAACAAGTATTGGACATAGTGGAGGCCTTCCAGGTTTTGGTAGCAATTGGCGTTTTTTACCGGACTACGGATTGGGTGTAATCTTTTTTGCCAACCATACCTACGCTCCAACTTCCACAATGAACTTGATTGTTCTAGACACCTTAGTTAAAATCGCAAAGCTTCAACCAAGAATGGTTACTGTATCTCCAATACTAGAACAACGCCAAAAAGAGTTGCTACAAATTATCCCTAGCTGGGACAATATACCATCCGTTTTTGCGGAAAACTTTTTTGACGACTATTTATTAGATGAACTAAAGTCAGAAGCCAAACAACTATTTGAAAAAGTTGGAAAAATAAAATTAGTTGGAAAAATGATTGCAGAGAATCAATTAAGAGGTTATTGTATATTAGAAGGCTCAAAGCAAAATTTAAAATTAAGTTTTACTTTAAGTCCAGAAAATCCTGCATTGATTCAAGAATACCATCTAGAACTTGTAAAATAAAAAAGCGCAATAGCCCCCCGGCTAATGCGCTCTAATCAGTAACAAACGTAATTTTTTACATTGGTCGCTTTCTGCGCATCATTTCGTTGCGCATTTTATTTAAAAGTTCTCTGTCTACTTTCAAAGCCAGATTCACTCTTTCTTCTGTTTTTAAAATTGGCATCAAGTCTTTCTTAAACTTCTTTCTAATTACTAGCATTGCTTCTTGAAATGCAATCTCGTCTTCTTTTGCTGTTTGCATCAAATTACGACTAGCATCTTTTTGCTCGTTGTACAGTGGCCAAAATTTTTCTGCTTCTGCAGGAGTCAGGTCCAATTTCTTTGTGATGAATTGAATACTAAATAATTCAAGTTTTTCTCTTTGTTGTTTTGTCATTGGTCTTGGAGGTGGCGGAGGTGGCATCTCCATATCTTGTCTATCGCGCATAGGCGGTCTGTTTTGACCATTCATTGGTCGCTCTTGTGCTTGAGCTACAAAAACAGTTACAATAAAACTAAAGAGGCATACTATTTTTTTCATAAAATGGTTATTTGAAATTTAGACGAATTTATTTTGGAATAGTTTAAAATAAATTTGATTTTTTTAATCTTTATTTAATTATTGCTTGATATTAAATTAGTTCCTGCAGTTTCAATCGCGCTATTCCATTCTACTTCCGCCACAAGTTCATTATTATTCACGTAAGCTTCAATCAATTCATCAGGTAAAGTTTCAATATCAATCATTTCGACTTTGGCTATTTGAGTTGTTGTATTTTCTGCTTTATTAAAAAATAAGTATCCAGTTGCAATAGCAAAAAATAAACTTGCAGCTACCAGGTATTTTTTTTGATTTAAAAACAGGTTAACAATACGCGCTTTTTGTGGCGATTGCTTTTCTGCTTTAATTTTTTGCATTAAATCCAGTTCAAATTGATCAAAATACCCTGCAGGTAACTGCTTGGTCTTTGCCTCAAAGCTTTTAAGGGCTTCTTCTAATGCTTTTGAAATTGATTCGTTTTCCATATCGTTCATGTCGTTCATATCATAAATTAGACCCATTGTTTGGTCAAAGGTTTAAGCTTGTTGGAGCAATTCGGTCATTTTTTTGACCGCTTGGTGATAATTTGCCTTCGCCCCTCCAACTGTAGTACCTGTAATAGAAGCAATTTTTTCGTAGTCATAAGCCTCGTAATACCTTAACATAAATACAAATCGCTGTTTTTCAGGCAATTCTGCAATAGCACGTTCTAATTTAATCTGA
Source organism: Sediminibacterium sp. (assembly GCA_044353005.1). Classification (GTDB taxonomy): domain Bacteria; phylum Bacteroidota; class Bacteroidia; order Chitinophagales; family Chitinophagaceae; genus Sediminibacterium. Next base: position 3,073 of record JBILCS010000011.1, read on the forward strand.
ATGGTAGTCTCTTTTAATGCATTTTGGCTGGATGGATGTTCTAAACCATGGTCCAACTCATTTTGTGTATTGTGCGTTTTCAAACGTTTTTTCTGGGCTATAAAGTTCAGGGTTTCGTTATATGCTACTCTAAAAAGCCAAGTACTAAAAGCACTTTCTTGCTTAAATCCATCCAACTTATTCCAAACTTTAATCCAAACAGTTTGTGCAATATCATCCGCATCTTCATGCTCTAGCACCATTTTCTTAATTTGAAAAAATACAGTTTCGCGATGCCTCTTTAATAGTTGCGTAAATGCGCTCTCTTTTGCATCGCCGTTTTGAAATTGTATGATGAGTGCTTGGTCTGTCATGCTTGTCCAAGTTAGACCAAAAAGAATTCAAAAAGTTTAAAACAAGTTGACTTTATATTTTAATAATGGTCTTAACGTATTGATGTATTCCATTTTGAATTCTAATGTAATACACTCCTGGCTTTAAATCACCACCAATTAAAGTGACGCTATTCATGCCAGCATAACTATAAGTGCCATCTACTAATAATTTTATGACGGTGCCAGATGTATCAAGTAATTGAACTAAAGTATGTCCTCCCTCCGTTTTAAATTCTATTCTTGATTGATTTGAAAAAGGATTTGGATAAGCCACAATCATTGCATTTTTTTCAAATACAGGATTTTTCATTTCAACTGCGCAAGCACTTGCATTGATTAAGTTTAAAGTTGGAAACTGCTTGAGCATGATTTCTTGATTATCCGCATCCTTCACACAAAACCAATTTTTTAAAATCGAATTATAAATGGTTCTAAAATCATATTGATAAGGAATATTATCACCTACTGTTACATTAGCAGGTATCGTTGGATTTTCACCAAAAACTCCACCTCTCACATTTTTACCAAATAAAAATAATGGAGCAGCAGCACCATGGTCTGTGCCACCACTTGCATTGGATTTAATCCTTCTTCCAAATTCTGAATAGGTCATGCCTATGACTCTATCTTCAATCTCCTGATTTTTAATATCATTCTGAAAAGCACCAATGGCCTCTGATACTGCACCTAATAAATTTGCATGCGAACCAGTAGCCGTATCAGTTGCCACAGCTTGACCAGCGTGCGTATCAAATCCACCATAATTTACCAAGTATATTTTTGTTTTCAATCCCCCTTTAATCAATCTTGAAACAATTTTTAATTGATTGGATAGACTTGTGTTGGGATAAGTGACTTGTTGCTTCACAGCGTCAGATGCCGCTTTTATGCGTGTAGCATATTTATTGGTCTGTTTTGAAATTCTTCTTATAAAACTTAATTCATACCCTGCATTGGTATTGGGAACGGCTTGTTCACTCGCATCAAATAAATTATAAAATGCGCTTGGATCAGAAATACTCATACCCATATTCACAATTGGGCCCTGACAAGTGAGTGAAGTAATTGAACCAATTTGAATGGCTAAAGGATCCGTATCAACTTCATTTGGGTAATTGTCTGGAAAGCCTGGGTAGTTATTATCTAAAAAACGTCCAACCCATCCAGTATTTAAATATTCGGTGCTATCAGAACCACTCATCCAAATATCGGTTGCTCTAAAATGCGAAAAATTTGGCTGAGGATAGCCCACTGCTTGAACAACATCAAGCTGTCCATCATTGAATAATCTTTGCATGGCTGTCATGGAAGGATGTAATCCGGTTCCATTAAATCCATTTAAGCCTAGTATCTTTTTTTCGGGGATGGCAATATTGGTCCTTGCATTATAGTATGCTCCATATTGATTGATTGGGAGCACGGTATTGAGTCCATCATTCCCTCCATTCAATTGAATAATCACTAGCACCCTATCATTGTTTACATTCGCCAATACATCTGGCTCAACCATACTGTGGTTGTTTAACACATGTATTGGATTACCGCTAATCACGGTAGGCGTTAGAACTGCAAGACTATTACGTAAAAAAGTGCTTCTTTTCATTTAACTTAATTGATAGTCTGGCAGGTTCATAATATATTTTACAAGTGCTTTCAATCGGGTATTCACCAAATTAAAGTTGACTGTACTTTGATTAGCCTGATAGCTATTCCAAGCTTCTGTCCAATAGTAATCAGAAGTTTGCCCGCTCAACAAAATTTGTTTTTTTAAATTGTCTTTAATCGTTTGATCTATTTCGGTTGAAATTAAAAGTTCAAATAAATCCTGAATCAATTGATTGGGATTGGATGGACTACTGGAAATAGATTTTGCAAAAGGGATTAAATCTATAATGACCCTTTTACCATTTCTGGTATAGCCAGTCTCAAGCATCAAGTCGGTAAATTTATTTCGCTTGGGTAGTGTATCGGCATTGATCCACAATTCACCATATTCAGGTGACTGATAATAGGCAGGCCATCCCGCCACATTAGGCGGATCTGCAAGGCTTTGCCCAAAATTATTTAATTGACCCACCATATTATTAAAGTGCATGTAGGCATCTGCATAATCTGTAATTGCATTTGGAAAAACGACATTGGTTTTACGCAAAGTGCCAATGACATGGTCAACCGGACTTTTGATTTGACATCCAATGTACAAGGGATCATAAAAATGTGCACTATTTAAAAGGGCAGTCAATACTGGCTTAATTTCAAAATTATTATTTTTAAAAATTGTAGCGAGTGGCGTGATGATATTTTTTTCAACGGTCTCGTCAATATAATAAAAGACAAACCATCTGTAAAGTCTTCTGCAGATATATTTTGCCATGTCTTCTTTAGCAAATAACATGTCTATTAATTCGTCTGTTTCGCCAGCCCCTGCAGCCCCTGACTTTCCAGTAATCACTTTATTATTATAGTAGCTAGAAAATTGCTTACTGCCAGTATCATGTCTTGTTGCATCAAAATAACTATTGAAGCTTGCATTGATACGCCATCCCGTTAATACTCTTGCCGCTGCTTTCACATCTGATTCTGTAAATTGAACTGCATTGTCCTTTCCAACAGTATACAATTCTTGTAATTCTCTGCCGTAGTTTTCGTCTGGTGCAGTTGCAGAATTAAGATAACCATTCAAGTACCTCAACATTCCAGGATCAATGGTGACTGCTTTGATCATCGTTTTATAATTCCCAAGGGCATTTTTTCTTAAAGTATCATGGTGTTGATACACATAATTGGCAAATGAAATCGTATCCGCTTCTGTGCCAAAATGATTTGCCCAAAACAAGGTCAATTTTTCTCTGATACTAATATCTTGATGAATCATTACCCCAGTAAGCCATTTTTTAAAGCTATTTCTTCTTAATCCATTAATGGTGCCGTCATTAGTTGGTTGGTTAACCCAAGTAGCTCCTGGAGCAACAGTTGGATCAATGACGGTGGCGGTATTGTATTCGTTGAGTGGCGGACTAGGAATAGGAGCTGTTGGATTGAGTACTTCAGCTACTGAAGCAGTTAATCCCTTTGCTAAAAATTGTTGAATTTCTGCATGCTTTGCACCAAAAAGCACTCTATTTAATAAATGAGTCGTCGTTTGCTTGGTCCAAGGGCCTTGATAGGTTTCAAGTCCTTTATTGCTAGAAAGGGGGCTTAGCGGCATGCAAGTGATTTGTTAGCAATTTAGACAATTATCAAATTCAAAAGTTCAAAACGCTTATTTTTCATTCCGGCTGTCATCATTTTTTTCATTTGCATTCAAAATGAAATTATCTTTAAAGCAATTCTAAAATAGTTAATATGAAAATGATTAAATTAATATGTATCGCATTGTTAATCCCATGTTTAGGTATTAGCCAAATGATTAATAAAATAATCACTAAGTCAGAAACAGAAAGGATAGAGCGTGTTTTAGCATCAGACGAAATGGAAGGTCGAAGAACTTTTAGTCCAAGCATCGATAAAGCTGCTGCATTTATTGCCAAAGAATTTGATGCCACAGGATTAAAGTCTATAAAAGGAGACAATAATTTCTTACAATCATTTTCTATTAACAGACCAAAATTCATCAGCTTGTCTGCAAGTATCGATGGCGCCACTATTGATACCAAGCAAGTGATTGTAGTGACCATAGAACCAGAAATCAAGATCACAGAAATTTCTGGGTATGCGGTGGCTAAAATTGCAGCAGGAGAAAATTTAAATCAGGCAGCTGCAAAAATCATTGGTGCAAACCAAAAAACGATGGTGCTAGTAGATGAGTCGCATACACAAAACTTTGGAAGACTAGTTCGTTTTAAAAATAATTTAGCTTCCAATCAAGCTTCGATCGTTTTTATATTAACCAATACCGTACCAGTAAAATATGAGATACAAGCGAGTCACCAAATAGAGTCCATGAAATTAGCGAATGTAGTAGCTATGATTCCAGGAAAAACTTTGCCAAATGAATATGTTATTTTTTCGGGTCATTACGATCACATTGGCATCAATGCAAAAAATATGGTGAATGGGGATTCTATCTACAATGGTGCCAACGACGATGCCGCAGGAACCACTGCAATGATTATGTTGTCAAAATATTATAAAGCACTTAATAACAATGCGCGAACAATTATATTCGCAGCTTTTACAGCAGAGGAAGTGGGTGGATATGGTGCTCAATATTTTTCAAAGCAATTGGATCCAGCTAAAGTAGTTGCGATGTTTAATATCGAAATGATTGGTACAGAAAGTAAGTGGGGAAAGAATAGTGCTTATATCACTGGGTTTGACAAGACCAATATGGGTGCTATTTTACAAAAAAACTTAGAAGGGTCTAGCTTTAAATTTTATCCAGATCCTTATACAGAACAAAATTTATTTTACCGATCAGACAATGCAACACTTGCTCGATTGGGTGTAGCGGCGCATACCATCTCTACTTCTAAAATGGATTCAGAGCCAAATTACCATAAAGCATCAGATCAAATAGAGACTTTGGATCTAGATAATATGAATGAAATCATTAAAGCAATTGCTTTAAGTGCTGGGTCAATTGTTGCAGGAAAAGACACGCCAACAAGAGTGGATACTTCGCAACTAAAATAATTTAAATGACTTCTGATTTATGAAAAAGCAATTTGTACTTTTTTTACTTTGTATTGGTGTCACCGCAACTGCGCAAGTAAAAACTTATTTTCCGCCTGCAGACAATTGGGAAAGAAAAACACCAACTAGTTTAAGTATAGATAGTAGTTTAATGCATCAAGCGATTCAATACGCTTTAACGCATGAGACAAAATTTCCAAAAAATTTAATGCTTACACAAGCAATGCAATTTGGAAAAGAACCCTTTTCGGATCCTATTGGGCCAATGGCAGATCGAGGTCCTAGTTCGGGTGTGATTATACACAAAGGCTATATCATAGCAGAATGGGGTAATGCAAATGCGGTAGAAATGGTGCACAGTGTAACTAAGACCTTTTTATCTACGGTAGTGGGTTTAGCAGTTGAAAAGGGATTAATTCGTTCTATCAACGACAAAGTATACCCTTACCTTCCCCCAATTGAAGTTGTAAATACGCCTATCACATCAGATCAAAATCCTATCAATCAAATATCATTCATTTATCCATTTGACACCGAACATAACAGAAAAATAAATTGGGAACATTTGTTGAGACAAACAAGCGATTGGGAAGGGGTCTTATGGGGCAAGCCAGATTGGGCAGACAGGCCTTCTGATAAACCTGAGGAGTGGACTACAAGAAAACGATTTGAGCCAGGTACCGTTTACAAATACAATGACACTAGAGTGAATGCTTTAGCATTGGCAGCAACCACAGTTTGGAGAAAACCTTTGCCAGAAGTATTGAGAGAACAAGTGATGCAACCTATTGGCGCTAGTAACACATGGGCATGGACTGGCTATAAAAATGCATGGATTGTATTAGATGGTAAAATAATTCAGTCGGTAAGTGGCGGCGGGCATTTTGGAGGCGGCTTATTTATCAACGCCTATGACATGGCAAGATTCGGATTGCTCACTTTAAGAAATGGCAATTGGAATGGTAAACAAATCATTTCAGAGGATTGGATTAAAAAATCAAAGACACCAAATAGTATCAATACTGGTTATGGCTTTATGAATTATTTTTTAAACACGGATAAAAAAATGTATCCATCTGCACCAAATACTGCGTATGCTTTCCTAGGTAATGGCACGAATGCGATTTATGTAGATCAAGAACATGATTTAGTTGTTGTCATTAAATGGATGGACGACAAATCAGTTGATGGGTTCTTAAAATTAGTATTGGCAGCCTTACCGAAATAAATAAAATTAAATTTTCAATTTTTTTTAAACATGCAAAAATCAATCCTATATATTATTTGTTTTTTATTTACAACGCAAAATACTTTAATTGCGCAATCTACAAATTCAGCAGGATCAGCTGCTTCCGAAAAGGAAGTCAAGCAAGTGATTCAAAATATGTTTCATGCAATGCAACAAGCAGACACTAGTTTATTAAAAACTTGTTTTTCTGATAAAGTTATTTTCCAAACCATTTTAAATAAGCCAGAAGGCGCTGTGATTAAAACAGAGTCTATCAATGATTTTATTCAAAGCATTGGCAAGCAAACGCCAAATGTATTAGATGAAAGAATTGAATTTGGAGCAATTCAAATGGATGAACTCATGGCTACAGTATGGACACCCTATACATTTTATTATAAAGGTCAATATTCCCACAAAGGCGTCAACAGTTTTCAGCTAGTTAGATTAAAAGAAGGCTGGAAGATCCAATACTTAATTGATACGAGGTATAAGTAATCAACTATTTTTTAGAAGGCCTATTGCTTTGAATCCTTTATTTGATTTTGAAATTGCTGAGGCTGATTGGTAGTGATCCATTCTACGCCTTGTTGTTGTAAAATTACTAAATCAGATAATTCATTCACGGTCCAGCTACCAATTTTTAAATTTACTTTTTTAGCATTTTTACTTAGTTGACTATTCATTTTAAATGAGGTATAATGTAAATTAATACCATCAAATTTATTTTGTACAACAGCGTCAATGGTCATGTCAGACTCAAGATACAATACGGTTGCTTTTGGCTGCTTTTCTTTTATCCATGTTAGTATGTCTTTGCTAAAACTAATATAGACAATGCGCTTTTCGATATTTAATTTTTTTGCTAAGGCTAAGGTTTCAATGGTTGCTAAATAGTCTTGTTCCTTATCCTTAATAGCCGCTTTAATTTCACAAATCAGTAAGGTCTTGTGCTTGTCCTGTGTACCTTTTAAAAAATATTGTTCTAGGGTCGGCAAAGATTCTCCATTGGACAACTTGTTTCTATTTAAATAAGCGTAGGTATTGGTTTGAATTGTATCGCCAAAATGTACAGGATCATGGTTCACAACAAGCACGCCATCTAAAGTTCTCCTAACATCAAATTCTGCGCCATCACATTTTAAAGCAATTGCTTTTTCTAAAGATGCAATTGAATTTTCGGGTAATTTAAATTCTTTCCATGCACCACGATGTGCAATAATTTTTGTTTTTTGGGCGCTTGATGTGTTCATAAGTAAGATCAATAAAAGGCTAGAAATTATTTTAAACATACAATTTATTTAATAGGGTTTGACTCAAGTAAGGTCGCTTTTGTTTTATGAAAGCAATCCGTTTTAGTTCTTAGTTTAAGTATTAAGGTACTAAAATAATATTAGTTAAACAGCATTTGCTAATTTTTCATATTTACTTAACTTTGCGCTCTTCAAAACACTGTATGAATCAACCTATCCAGCAATTAAAAATAGCCATAGAGCCAAGTAGAGCAAAATTATTAGCACACCCTGTGTACCATCAAATACAGACTTTAACGGAATTACAAAAATTCGCAGAAGTGCATGTCTTTGCGGTATGGGATTTTATGAGTTTACTGAAATCCTTGCAACAAAAATTAACCTGTGTACAAACACCATGGGTGCCTGTTGGATCGGCCAATACAAGGTATTTAATCAATGAAATTGTGCTAGGCGAAGAATCTGATGTAGATGCTTTTGACAATCGCATCAGTCATTTTGAATTGTATCAACAAGCGATGCGTCAAATGGGTGCTTCCACTCATGCCATTGAAGGCTTGATTTTTGCCCTTAAGTCAGGAACCAGTATAGAAGCGGCCATTCAACAATTGAATTGCGCTGATTCCGTAAAAGATTTTTTGAATTTTACATTTAAAATAGTCAACCACGCCCCAGCGCATGTGCAAGCGGCGGTGTTTACTTTTGGAAGAGAGGATTTAATTCCAGATATGTTCACAAGATTACTTGAAAAATTAGTAGCAGAAGCACCAGAAAAAGTATCCATTTTTAAATACTATATCGAACGACATATCGAAGTAGATGGCGGTCATCATAGCCATCTAGCTTTGGAGATGGTATCAGAGCTTTGTGGAGAAGACGATGCGAAGTGGAAAGAAGCAGAAGAAGCTTCGATAGAAGCTTTACAAATACGTGCTAAGCTTTGGAATGCCGTCACTGCATAAATAAAATATGATCAGGAGACTGGCAAAGTAATTTTATATTATCTCAAACGCGCCCTTCTCAGTATTTTTTCTAACTTTATCTGCTTCAAAATATTTACCATTCATAGCGATATAAACGCCGGTTGGAAGCACTTGTGTAAATGCGAGTGCACTACCTAAATTGAATAAACCATCAGAACTACCAAACTTGTATGGAATCATTGCACCCGTGAGTACAATCGTTTTATTAGGACAATGTTTTTGTAAATAAAGCGCGGTAGTGGTCATGGTATCTGTGCCATGGGTAATCACTATTCTTTCTGTATCAGAAGCATTACATGCCGATGCAATGACGGCACGATCTGCTTCTACAAAATCAAGACTATCTTTCATCATCAAAGTTGTAATGGATAAATCCAAATTACTTCTGCCTAAATGAAGCATTTCATGCAAATGCGTTTCTTTGAAAAAAAGATTACCGTTTAACTCATTGTACGCTTTATCAAATGTGCCACCAGTTACAAAAACCTGTATCCTTAAATTCATAGATGATTTATTTAGGGTCTATCCACATTTCCTTTCTGTCTAACCACTTGTTATCAGAAAAAGATTCCTTACTCGCTAAAGTTCGTGTATATTTTGGACTACGCTCAGTAGAACTTGGTTGATATGCAACAGTACCAATAATACTCAAGGCTTTACTAAAATAGGTTTCACCTGGGTTGCCCAAAGTTTTATACGGTAATACATTGTCTGCTAATAAATAATTTGGTGTAAATCCACTTACTGTACCATAGTCGGATTTTCCAATTGCATTCGTTGTAAGAAAAGTAATTGGTTGCAGTCCATAGTCCCATCGTTTATTAGGATCGGTAATAGTGAATGAGCCTACATTTTTTCCGTAAGTATTCTCTCCAATTAAAATTACATCCATAAATGGTAGTAAATTATTAATCACCAATTCACTAGCAGAAGCTGTATTGCCTGCAGTTAAAACAAATACGCGACTAAGTGTACCGAGGTTATTCGGTTCGGATTTGAATAAGGTTTCAAAAGAACTCGAAGTAGAATTTTTTTCTAAATAAGCAGTATAAGTTGCATTGTACACTTTTTTATTCATCAATTTCCCAACTTTAGCAGCGGCATCTTTTACAGTTAAGTTGGTAATCAAATCCGAAGACACCACATATCCACCTCCATTGTATCTAAAGTCTAAAACCAATTCATTTACGCCTGCGGTTTTGAAGCGACCAAATATCGCCCTCAAGCTATCATCAAAGCTGTTTAAAAACTGACTGTAAGCTAGGTAGCCCACTTTTTTACCAGACCATGCAATGATGGTATCTGCTAAAATTGGATTCGTTTGTAATTCTACTTTTGTGACAGTAACAGATTTTCCATTGGATACAAATGCACCACCCACAAAATCGCCAAGTCCAAGTTTTAAAGTTTGATTGGATAAAATCGTGGTATAGTTTGCATTCGTGATGGTTTGATCATCTACTTTTAAAATAATATCTCCTCTTTTTAATCCAGCTTTTTCAGCAGGACTTCCCTTTAAAACATAAGCAAGCACAAATGCAAGAGTAGTCCTGGTATCATCTGTATAAAATGCATTGTTTTTAATACCCAATACAGTACTTATACCATTTAATTGATTTTGTAAATTGGTAACACTTTCATCGATCCATGAAAAACGATCTGTTTTAGGATAATCATATAAAAGCGTATAAAAATAATCTGTAGGCTTAGCATCTGTTTTGGTATTCGCTAGACTTGGCATTTTGTCACTCCATAAATAATAATAGGCCATTACTTCGTGAATCCATTTATTAGGTGCCGTATTGGGATTGGTCGTTGTAGTTGGTGGTGGCGTTACTTTAGGTGCTTCAATTTCTTTTTTACAAGCAAAAATTAAAGTTGATAGCGTTAGAATAAATAGTATTTTTTTCATGCGATTAAAATGTTTCAGTATAAATTTAATCAAACTATTGTTAACATAAAGAAAAAATAAGCAATACTAACTAAATAGACAAGTATAATTGTCTAATTTTGTGTACTTAGACTATCCAAAAAGACCAACAAATTTACTCCAGTGCTTAGTAACCGACCAATCCACATAAAATGAGAAAATTATATATCGCATCAATTTTTACTATTCTTTCCTTAACCATTTTGGTGTCAACCAATGCACAAACCGATACCTATTTTGCAGAGGTGAAAGAATGGAACGCCGCTAGAATAGATGCATTGAAACAACCCAATGGCTGGTTGAATTTGGAAGGATTATTTTGGTTAAAAAAAGGGATCAATAGTTTTGGCTCGTCCTCTGCAAATGATTTGGTATATGACAATGCTGCTTTCCCAAAACATTTAGGAGACTTTATCTATGAAGATGGAAAAGTGTATTGGAAGGATGGCATTACAGAAAAAATTACAATTAACGACAATGATCTAGTGCTTACAAATGCTGGAACACTAAATTTATTGACTGCAATAGAAGGGAAATATACAAGTCAATGGAAAGACTTTGTTTGGGTGGTGATTCAAAGAGAAGATAAAGTGGGAGTGAGATTTAGAAATTTAAAAGCAAAAACTTTACTGGAATTTAAAGGGATTGAAAGATTTCCTGTAGATCCTATATGGCGTGTTAAAGCAAAAGTGATTCCTCAGGACCAAAATCCATTGATGATCATGAATGTGCTAGGACAAAATACAGCCCAGAAACATGGGGGCCAATTGGTATTTGACATAGAGGGCAAAACCTATCGACTAGATGCCATCGATGAGGGTGGTGTAAGGTTATTTGTGGCTTTTGCAGACGCGACTTCTGGAAAAACGACTTATGGTTCGGGTAGATTTATAGAACTAGACAAACCAGATGCGGACGGATATACCTACATCGACTTTAATAAGGCCTATAATCCTCCCTGTGCATTTACTGAATTTGCCACTTGCCCGCTTCCGCCTCCACAAAACAGGTTGAGCATCGCTATTCCTGCTGGCGAAAAAAAATATGGACAGCATTAATCGCTCCATTAACTTTGGTGGCAAATGCAACAGTTGACTCCATCCAATCCTCCTATGATTGCCGTTATCGGTTTAGGCTACGTGGGTTTGCCCTTGGCTTTGGCATTTGCTAAGCAATATCAAGTCATTGGATATGACTTAGACAATGCAAGGGTGGATGCGCTTAAAAGAGGCGAGGATGCGACATTAGAAACCTCCGAAGTGGATTTAAATGCAGCTACTAATTTGGTCCTAACCAATGACCTTGCATTGATTGCAAAGGCGACGATCTATATTGTTACCGTGCCTACACCAGTGCATGCAGATAAAAGTCCAGACCTATCCTTCTTATTATTTGCCACATCCCAAATTGCTACTATTTTAAAGCGTGGCGATATTGTGATTTATGAAAGTACAGTGTATCCAGGATGTACCGAAGAGGATTGTGTTCCGGTGCTTGAAAAAAATTCAGGACTAAAATTTAATATAGATTTTTATTGTGGTTATTCTCCCGAAAGAATTAATCCAGGAGACAAGGTGAATACCTTAACAAAGATTCAAAAAATTACTTCAGGCTCTACTCCTGAAATAGCAAAGTATATCAATCAACTCTATGCAAGTATTATTACCGCCGGCACGTATGCTGCACCTTCCATTAAAGTAGCGGAAGCAGCTAAGTCCATTGAAAATGCGCAGCGAGATATAAATATTTCTTTTGTCAATGAATTGGCGTTGATTTTTGATCGACTGGGTATTGATACAAATGAAGTCTTAGCGGCTGCTAGTACGAAATGGAATTTTTTACCATTTAAGCCAGGCTTAGTCGGAGGGCATTGCATTGGCGTAGATCCTTATTATTTAGCTTATAAAGCAAAGACTGTTGGATATGACCCAAGGGTGATTTTGTCGGGACGTGATGTCAACGATCAGATGAGTGCTTTTGTAAGCAATAAGCTCATACAATTATTGGCACAAACAGGTAAAAAAATTCAAGATGCAAAAGTCTTAGTGCTTGGTGTCACTTTCAAAGAAAACTGTCCTGATTTCAGAAACTCAAAAGTATTTGAGATCATCCATCAGCTAAAAGCAGAAGGCGCCCATGTATCGGCGTTTGATCCGTATGCCAATGCCATTGAAGTATTTCAAAAACACCAAGTACAATTGATCACTGCATTTGAAAAATATGACATTATTTTATTAGCAGTGGCGCATGATTTTTTTAAAGCATTGGATTATGCTGCCTTAAAAACAAGTTCTGATGCTATTGTATATGATACTAAGGCGTTCTTAGATCGATCCATCGTTACTGCAAGATTATAAAAAGTAAAAAAATACCCATGATAGAGTCAAAAAGATTCGGTTCTAAAAAAGCATTAATTGATATTGATGAAACTATTTGTTTTTATTCCGATAAACGCGTATACGAATTAGCAGAACCTAATTTTGACAATATTGCAAAAATCAACAAGCTTTTTGATGAAGGATGGCATATTACCTATTGGACTGGAAGAGGAGAAAGTTCAAAAAGAGATTTAAGACCATTGACTTTAGAGCAGTTGACAAAATGGGGCTGTAAGTTCAATGATTTGATTACAGGATTTTGTCCTAACGGCGGTGCAGTCAAACCAAATTTTGATTTGGTGATAGATGACAAAGCAAAAAGGATTGAAGAATTATAAAAGCATTTTTATAAATTAACGAATTCACTTTTTTATAATACTAATTAGTAAGCGCTGATTTTGCTATTTTTCTTTTTCTTGCAAAGGGCAAATAGAATAACCAAAAATGCGTGATGGCTGCAATTTCAAAACAAATGAGGTAAAATGGCCAGGCTCCAATGATAAGAGGATTATTTGCAGAAGGAGGCTCCCTTAAAAACATATAATTGGTTCCAATGGCATAGTTGAGGATACCTACAGAAAGCACAACGAATTGAGAGTAGCCAAAAATAACCAACCAAGATTTTGGTCGAGGCACAAATCCATTGTGTATAATCATATACAACACTACCAATAATAAACCAGCATGTTCAATAAAATAGCTGTAAAAATTATAGCCCTTAATGCCATTGTTAAATTCTGGTGTTAGTAGGGCATGAATGCCACCTAATAATCCCCAGTAGTATACAAATTCTCCTAATAATTGATTCTTATTAAATAAGTAGATGATGCATAAAAAGCTGCTAATACTGCATAAATGCGCAGGAATATTTTGTTGAATATTCCAATAGCCATTATAGAAATTGTAGAATTGTTCAATACCTAAATTAGCAATTAATAAAATAGCAATAAAATAATCATACTGTTTGATTTGAATACTTTTAAGGTATTTGGGCACCTGAATGATCAAGAAGATACTTCCACTAATCCATAAAATACTCTCCCACCATAGTGGAGAGAAAGTGGCAAGTGTAATAGATTTTTCAAACTGCATACTGCAATTTACGCCAATCTGATTAAATTCTATCGACTATAGTATTAAACTATACTTTTAGATTTTTTTTAAAGGGGGTAAATACCTTTAAATAATGAACCATTAATGTAAAATAGATTTAAATCGGTCAGCTTCTTCTTGATCTATTGTTTTTTTATAGATGCAAAAAAACTATTTCAACCAACAAGAGCAAAGACAAGTGTTTATATGTGACCAACAAGCCATTTATGCCATGGGATGTGGCCAACTTGTTCAAGCACATCCTATGTGTAACGGGTATCGTATGCTAAGCTCCCTAGACGAAATAAATAATTTCAATATAGGTTTATCTCAAGGGTTATTAATCATAGACTGTGCCATGTTTGATTTTGATGCATCAGCTGTTAAAAACAGCATCAAAACACTACAGCAAATATTTCCGTTAATTATTTTATTGAATAAGGATACCCAAGATTATATACTCTATCAATTAATTGAACTCGAGGTAGATGTGATTGTATCTAGAAACATGTCAAGTCATGAGTGGAATAAAGCGGTAGACATGGCTTGTCAGCACAAGGTCTATTTTTGTCAAGATACTGCTGAGCGTGTATTAAAACTAACTCAGGTAATGGATAAAATTAATTTAATAGAACGTGTAAATGCGCTAAGTCTATATGATAAATTTATTTTAATACGCATCTGCGAAGAAGCCTCCAGTAAACAGATTGCGGCAGAACTTGGACATAGTAAACGCACGATCGAAGGTCATAGAACTAGGCTGATGCAAACACTGGATGTAAAAAATGTGGCAGGCCTTGTTAAAATTGCTATCATCACACAACTCTATGAACACTATCTTTCTAATCCTGGATGGTATGCTAGTTTTTTGTTGGCCAAGACATCTTCTTTATAGTAATGGATAGTTTTAAAATCTCCATTGATAAATCCATTGGCTTGATCTGTAAAATTTTTACTTTCAGCAAATCTGCTTTGCCCACCTGTAATAATGGTTTTTGCATTCAGCCTTTTTCCAAATTCAACTGCAGCAACAAAACTATTACCAGAGTATCCGTATCGCTTGGTGGTATTTGGGTAACGTCTACTTTCAAAAGAAGGCAGTGAACCCCACTTAGAAGAGGCTTGATTGACAGCTAAGCTAAGTTGGCTATCGTCAAAATTGGCACCTGGTGCAACTCTTTGAAAACGATTCATTGCGCCCCATGTAATTTCCCAGCCACCATACCATTTTTCAAATTGATCTAAAGTGGTTTCTAATAATTTAATTTTCGTTTCAAACGCAATATCTTGGTCCATACGGTTGTATTTTAAAATGATTTCTGTAGCAGCTTCTTCTGTGTTTGCAGGTGGAATGGTAGCACTCCATTTTGTCGCCCATTCTATCGCAATGCTAGTTGCAATGGAATTACTATCTGCTACATGATCCCAATTGGCTAAATAGTCAATTGCTTTTTTAGTTCTTGGTGCAAGGTTCGCTGTTTTTGCTGTTTGTATAAAACGAGGCAACAAAATATCGAATGCACTTAATTTTTTATTGTACCCTAAAGCAATGAGTTCGTCCAAATTGATTTTATCTATTTTTGACAATAGTGCAACTGCAGTAAGACCTCTTCCATTTTCACCATCTGGTGCCATATACCTCGGATAATCTTGCGCTTTAGGACTACTACTGCCTGCTACAGTAAACGGCGTAGCATTGCAATTTTGTAACCATCCAATTGCAGGATTGATACTTTGTACAATTTCATTTAAAGGATGCACGCCCTGCCAGTCAGTTGCTTTAATGGAACCATCTACATGCATAGTGTAATCAAAATTTGGATTGCGTTTTGGCATAAAATTACCATGCCAGTATGCAATATTGCCTGCAGCATCTGCATAGACAGTATTATTGCTATTGTTGGAGACTAGTGCCATTGCTTTTGTATAGTCTGCTAAGCTTTTTGATTTTGTTCTTGTCCAACATTCTATTAAAGCGTCTAAAGAACGATTGTTTTCTTGTAGGCTTAACCATTTTCCTTTCTCCATCCCCATGATTGGACCATGGATAGTAAAATAAGTATCAAATGATTTTGTTTTCAAGATACCATTATCAACGTATTGGATCTGGATAGTACGTTGTCCAACTTTCTTTTTTTCTTTTTCGTAGATATAAAATAATTCATTCTTTATTTTTTCAGTCTGTTCTTCATATACATCCGCTACATCCGCATAACCACTTGTATGCATCCATCCGCATTGTTCATTAAACCCTTGATAAATAAAGAACTGTCCCCAGGTTACTGCGCCATATGCGTTTAAACCTTCTTCGCTTACCATATGCATTTCGGATCTAAAATAAAATGGCACATGGGGATTAATATACAACATGGCATTCCCTGTTTTGCTATGCTTTGGGGCAATCGCAAATCCATTGGATCCTTTTAAGGTTTTATCCTCCATGTCAAAGTTAGGTTGTTCAAATAGGGATTGCTGAGTTGGCAGATACTTATTTAAACTTACTCCATTTTGATTTGCATAGAGCTGTTGTCCATAAAATGCTTCGACATGTTTTTCGGTGATGCCTGCAGACCTTGTTGGAGAGACGCTACCGTCGGTCCACATTAAATGGTACCATGGCTTAAACTTTTTAAGCACCACCGGTTTTACCTCTGGATGTTTTGATAAGTAATAGTTGATGCCATCTGCATGTGCAATTAACAATTGCTTAAACCAAATTGGACTTCTTTCAAAATCTTTCATTGCTTCTGCACTATCTTGAATGAGTTGCATCATTAAATCTTCATAAATCAATTTAGGCCCTTCCATTTCGGCACGTCGCCCAAGCATTTCTAAAAAATTCTTTTCTATTTGCGGAAAATTCTCTTCGCATTGCGCATACATCAATCCAAACACCGCATCGGCATCCGTCTTTCCATAAATATGTGGAATATCCCACTCGTCACGAATGATGGTGGTTTGGTTGGCGTGTTGATTCCATCTAGCGAGTTCTGCACTCGTTGGTTTTTGAGCAACTGCAACAATAGCAATCCATACCAAGCAACTTAGTAAAGCAAATTTTTTCATTCAATGAATTTTAATGGCCAACCAATTTATAATCTATAAATCTCTGAAACGCTTATCCCATTTAAACCAATCCCCAAGTTTTAATTCTTTCTAAATTAATTCTTGCACATTCAAGTGGTGCAATACCTTGATAGGATTCTTGTTCTATAATAAAATGTTTTGTGCCACCGATTGATTTTGCCAATAAGCATACCGCTTTTGGATCTACCAGACCATTACCAAGAATGGTGCTATCATGTTGGTCGTTCATTTCACCTATCGGCACTTTAATCTCATCTTTTACGTGCACTGAAACAAAACGTCCTGGATATTTTTTGATCCAATCCATTCCCCTTGCACCAATCCCAAACATATTCCCAAAATCCAATTGGTGTATTACCAGTTCGGGATCAGTTTCTTTTAAGATAATATCATAGATTAATTGTCCATTCACTTTTTCTATGAATTCAAAATTATGGTTATGGTATCCAAATTGCATACCTGATTCTAAACACAATTCGCCAGATAAATTGAATAATTCTAACTGATGCATTAAAGCATCATAAGAAGTTCTTACATTTTCATCGATCGAAGGACTAATGACAAAGTCTTGTCCAAGCGTCACTGCATCGTCGATGGTGTATTTCCAAGCGTCTGTAAAATCCTTTTTGGTAGTATTCCAATGGTTTGCATTCAATGCGGTATGGCCACTTGGCATTTGCATGCCTAAGTCGGATATTATTTTTTTAAATTCAATTGGACTATAGCCATACAATTTTCTATTGGAATAATTTGCGTGCTCTATATATTGATAGCCCATTTTTGACAATGCCTTTAAAGTCTCTAATGGTTTTTTAAACATATCATCACGCACTAAATACAATTGAATGCCAATTTTGATGGAGTTATCCGCAATGGCATTTTTTGACCACAATGCTTTTGGCGCTATACCCATCCCTAAGATGGCCATCCCCGTATTTTGAATAAATTTTCTTCTTGAATTTTGCATAAGCGTTTAGTCTTCTACCTTCGTGTTTTTAGTTGGTTTTTTATCCAAGTATTCTTTACGATCTACTTTTGAATTACCAGTCACCAGCTCATCTAAATTAGCGCCATTGTATAGACGACCATTTTTCATGATGTACTGGATGCTATTGGTATTTTTAATGTCCTCTAAAGGATTCTTGTTTAAAATAATTAAGTCTGCTAATTTACCTGCACTGATACTTCCAAGGTCTTTATCCAATCCTAAACTTTCTGCGCCCAAAATAGTGGCTGTTTTCAAAGCATCTAAATTGCGCATACCGCCAGATTGCATAGCCCATAGTTCCCAATGGTAACCTAAACCTTGCAATTGACCGTGACTACCTACACCCGCAAGTCCACCTGCTTCAACAATCTGCTTCATACTCTTAGCATGTTTTTGAAACACATGTTCTTCTGGTAAGAACCAAGTAGCACGACGTCTTGACTTGCTTGCTAATTCTTCGTAAGGGGTATAGTATTGCAATTTTGGATCACCATATACATTCTCTGTCTCATAATAAAAATTCTCTGCCCATGGTCCACCATAAGAAACCAATAAAGTTGGTGTCACGGCCATTTTTGAACTAGCTATTGTTTTTACTACATCATTATACAATGGATAAATTGGTATAGAGTGCTCATGACCAGGATAGCCATCTATCAAATTCGTCATATTCAATTTAAAATCTAAGCCACCTTCTGTGGTAGGCATTAATTGTTGGTTTTTAGCTGCTTGAATCACCCATTGTCTATGCTTACGATTGCCCACTAAATACATTTTAATATACTTGGTATTGTAATACTTACTGTATTGCGCTAAAACAGATTCTGCCTGTGCAGAGTCTTTCAAATTATAAGACCAATAACCCACACCAGGACCAGTTGAGTAAACTCTTGGGCCAACCATTTTACCTGCTTCTACTAAATCGCTATAGGTTAATACATCGGTAGTTGCAGTTTGTGGATCACGTGTTGTCGTCACACCATAGGCTAAATTGGCTGCATAAATCCAAACTTGATTTTTATGGATACCCCAGCTAGGCCACATATGTGAGTGCGTGTCTATAAATCCTGGCACCACTGTTTTTCCTGCAAGGTTGACGCGCTTAGCCCCAGCAGGTACTTTCAATGAACCAGATTTTCCAACAGCTTGAATTCTATTTTTTACAATTAAGATGTCTCCGTTGTTAATCACTTGATCCCCATTCATGGTGATGATTCTAGCATTGGTCAACAATACTGTAGTGGAAGGCATATCATTTTCATAATATACTTTTACCCATGTTTCATTGGCTTTGTATTTTGGCGCTTCTTTTTTATCGTCTTTTTTAGCAATATTGGTGCTGTCTTTTTTCGTCGTATCTTTTTTAATTGCTGCTTCTAATTTTTTTGCAGCAGCTAAACTATCATCAAAAGCATAAGCAGCATCTATATCATACGTGAAATGCGCTGCACCTAAACTCCAATGAATGGTTTTGCCGTCTGCTTGCCAGCTAGGAAATTCTCCACCAATTTCAGTTAATAATTTACTAGGGAATGCTGCATTTTTAGCATCTGCAACAGAGATAGAAACTGATTTACCAGATTTTGGAATAGTCACAAAATAGATATTGTTGTTCACTTGCGCAATCGCAGCAGCTCCCTTTGGTGACAATAAAATATTGTTTGCATTAGAAGGTGGATTGTTTTCTTTTGCAGCATCCTCTTCGTCCATCACTTCTGGAATGATACAAGGGTCAGCCAATGGCTTACCGCGATGCTCAGGAACGCTACCAAAAGTAGTAATACCAGAAATTTTTGCAATTTCTTTTTCGTCCCCACCATCCCATTGAATTGAAATCAGTCTACCACGATTGTTTAAATAAATACGACCATCGTTCATCGCAAAATGTGGATTGTATCTTCCATTTGCTTTATCAATAATGATTTCGTTCCCTGTTGTTAAATCAATCCACGCCAATTCATCTTCTGCATCATCATAACTAGGTTCAATCGCATCTTTGAATTTTTGAGCATTGGTTTTATTGTAGATTAATTTTTTACCAGTTGGATCAATCGCAAGGCCTTGGTACAAAGCATTTTCTTTCGTGATCGTTTTTTCTGTATTATTATTTAAATCAATGAAACGAATAGCTCCGCCATCAGGATTCCAAGTAGAAAAATAAATACCATCACCAGCTAGATTCCAAACTGGTTGTGCTTCTGTAAAATCATTCTTTGTTAAACGCTTTGGTGTGCCGTTTGGATAGTCCATTACATACAATCTATTCAATACTGTAAATGCCAATTGTTTTCCGTTTGGAGAAGGTACCGCATCTCTTATTTGCGTTGCCATTGTTGCAGCTGTATCCTTGATAGGGTATTTAAATAATACTTCTGGTCCCATTTCAATTTTTGCGTCCACTGTATATGGAATAGATGTCTGTGCAGCAGATTCAATATCAATCTTATTTATTTTTCCTCCGTAAGAAGCTAATAAATATTTACTATCAGGCGTAAAACTCATAGCAGGTAACACACCCATCACCGCAATAGATTCTTGATCATCTCTTTGAACAGGGTAGGCCAACCAAGCTTCCTCTCCTGTTGCTAAATTTCTTTTAACCAATCCAGTTTTATCTTCAAAACGAGATCCATACACCAACCATTTTCCGTCTTTAGATAAGACTGGTGTAAACGCAGATCCATACCTAGATGCGATGGTTCTGGTGGTTCCCTTTTCTCTATCATACACACCAATACTATATTGAGGCAACATGGCGTTGTAGTTCCATGCACCATTACGTGCACTATAATAAATATAACGACCATCTGCACTTACTGCTGGGTCAATTGTTTTTAAAGTAGCAGGTGCATCAATCAAATTCGTTCCTGCACCACCGTTTTTATGCATCAAATACAATTTAGTATTACGACGCCCTTTTGTATACACGATATAATTTCCGTCTGGAGTATACACAGCACCTGGATAATTATTATTTTGTTCTTCAGTTAAAGCAAGGGTATCTTTTTTCTCTAAATCGATGTACCAAATATTTTCAGCACCAGAGCGGTCAGATAAAAAAAGAATGCGTTTACCATCTGGACTAAAACTTGGATGGTTATCGTATGCCATCCCTTTAGTGATAGCAGTTGCTTTTCCTCCTTCCATTGGGATACTATATATATCACCCATCAAATCAAATAAAATAGTTTTGCCATCTGGACTAACAGCAACCGAAGTCCAAGTACCTTCGTTAGTTGTAAAGTCAATTGATCTAGTTGCTTTTAACGGCAAACCTTTAAATTGACTAAAACTAGTGCTGTCTTTTTTTGGACTTTTCTTATCCTGCGCTTGTGAACTGATTAAACCAAGTCCCAAGAATAGAGTCAAAGCAATTATTCTCATAATGTTTATTTTTTGAAAGTTACATCAATCCAATAGTTCCCGAAAAAAAATGAAACAACACAAGATCGCCGCTCATCAAATATTTTAATAATTTTAACTAAAAACTTAGGTAGGAATTGGCCTTTATGCCTTAATTTCGGTAACTCAATCGTATCTTTACAGTATGAACAAACACAAAATGGGGCAATTTATTTTTATAAATTGCTTGTTATTAATTAGTTATGTTGGATTTGCACAAAATTTCACCATTCAAGGCACTTTAAAAGATAGTATTGCGGGTCGAGCCCTTAATTCCGCAACGGTTTCATTGGTCTATGCAACTGACTCTTCTTTGGTTAGTTTTTCAAGAACCAATGAAGCTGGGGTGTTTAATTTTAAAAATGTTGCAGCCGGATCCTATTTGATTTCAGTTTCTTATGTAGGGTATATACCTAAATGGGTGCCTGTTTTAACTGCAACAGAAAAAACAGTGGAGATGGGTGTGATTTTTATGAACGATGTGAATACGATGTCCACAGTGACCGTGACTGCGCGCAGACCGCCAGTGGTGATCAATGGAGATTCAGTTGAATTTAATTCAGAAAATTTTAAGACAGCACCGAATGCAGTGGTGGAAGATTTATTAAAAAAGATGCCAGGCATGGAAGTGGATAAATCTGGAGGCATTACTGTCAATGGAAAAACAGTCACCAAGGTTTTTGTGAACGGAAAAGAATTTTTCTCAGGCGATCCTAAGATGGCTACTAAAAATTTACCTGCAGACGCGGTAGATAAAATTCAAGTATACGATCGTAAATCCGATCAAGCCATGTTCACGGGCATTGATGATGGTTCAGAGGAAACTGCGATTAATTTAAAATTAAAAAAAGATCGTAACAAGTCCACTTTTGGGAAATTAAGTGGTGGTGCTGGAACACCAAATGTATTTGATGCACAAGGCAATGTCAATGTGATAAATAATGATGAGCAATTTTCTGCAATTGGTGGTGCAAACAATACCAATAGACAAAACTTTTCGAACCGAAACATAGTTAATTTTTCTGGAGGCGGAGGTGGAAGACCAGGTGCAGGTGCTGGCGTCACAGTTAGTTTTAGCGGTGGTTCTGGAGAAACAGATGCGAATGCGCAAGGTATTGCAGAGACTTATTCTATAGGGGGTAATTATTCAAATTTATTTAACGATAAAAAAACCGAATTCAACGCCAATCTTTCTGTGAGTGATGTTACAAGAAACAATAATAGTAGTTCTTTTACTCAGAACCTTACGCCCGGCAATGCATTCAATAGAATTTCTAATTCCAATTCGATAGCGGGCAATAAACAACAAAATTTTGGAAGCACGATTGATCATAAAGTAACCGATAATTTTTCTTTTAGGTTTACACCAAGCATAGGTTTGCAACAAACTACTAATTATAGCGAAGACTCCACACAAACCTATTTAACAAATGGGAGCTTGCTAAATAGAAATACCACAATCGCTTCAAGCGCTTCTGATGCGGTTAATGCGGCAAGTACTTTATTATTAAGAAAAAAGTTTGCTAAAAAAGGACGTACCCTTTCGTCTACAATTACACAAAGTTTTAATCGTTCTAATTCAAATGGAAATCAATTTACAGAGCAGTTAACTTATAATAAAAATGTACTTACGAATGATTCAATTTTAGATCAACAAAATATTCGTAAGGGAGAAAATACAAGCTATTCTGCTAATTTAATTTATACCGAACCATTGGGTAAAAAATCATTATTAGAATTCAATAGTTATATTAGTAAAAGTATCGGGTCCTCAAGTAGGAAAATTTATGACTATAATAGCTTGACAGATGATTATGGCAATTTAAATACACGTTTAACCAACGAGTTCAATAGCGAGTATACTTATTCTGGTGGAGGCATGAGCTACAGGTCTAATCAAAAGAAATATAATTTTGCTACTGGAGTTTCTATACAAAATGCAGTGCTAGATGGCGAGAATATTAGTGCAAAAACAAAACTGAGTCAAAGCTTTCAAGACATCTTACCTAATGCAACTTTCAGATACAACTTCTCTCAAACAAAGAATTTAAATATCGACTATCGTACTTCAACCAATCAGCCTTCTATCACCCAATTGCAACCGGTATTAGATCAAAGCAATATCAACAGACAATCTATTGGTAATCCTGATTTGAAAAGAAGTTATGTGCATAATTTAAATATTCGTTTTTTTAGTTCTAAAATTTTAGCAGGGAAAAGCTTTTTTTCTACATTAAATGCGTCTACGACCAATAACTCTATTGTGAATTACGATAGCGTTTTGCCTAATAGAACCATTCTTACAAAGCCAGTCAATGTAGATGGGGCCTATAGAATCAATACCTCATTGAATTATGGATTTGGCATCAAAAAATTAAAATCAAGACTTAGTTTTGGCTTAAACGCAGGTTTGAATAATAATATCTCTTATGCGAATGGCTTATTAAATACTATTGTGACAAAATCTACTGGTCCAAGTATGTCGTATACGTATATTGTAGACGATGTCATTGATATCAATTTGACAGCACGTTATTCCTTTAGCAATACAAATAATGCAGTCAATCCAACTTTGAATACCAACTTTTTGACAAAAGTATTTGGTGCCGACATGACCAATTACTTACCTTGGAATATTGTTTTGAATCAATCCTTCAACTATGCCATTAACACAGGTCGGGCCGAGGGATTCAATACAGCAATTCCAATTTGGAATGCAAGCTTTTCTAAATTTTTCTTAAAAAATAAGCGAGCAGAAATCAAGATGAGTGCCTTTGATTTATTGAATAAGAATATTGGCATCAACAGAAACGTATCTCAAAATCAGATTGTGGATAGATCTTATAATGTAATTAGTCAATATTTTTTATTGAGCTTTACTTATAGTTTACAAAAATCTGGATTAGGCGGTGGCGCAAGAGCAGGTGGCATGATGATTAGAATGTAAAAACACTTAGTTTTAGTAGTATAAAAAATTAGGATCATTTAAAATAAAGTAAAATTTCATTTATGAAAAAAATACAATTAGTACTTGGATTGTTGATTGCATTAACAACTGTAACTACATCAGCTACGGCGCAAATGAAGGAAGGAAAAATTAGTTATGAGCGTAAAATCA
Source organism: Sediminibacterium sp. (assembly GCA_044353005.1). Classification (GTDB taxonomy): domain Bacteria; phylum Bacteroidota; class Bacteroidia; order Chitinophagales; family Chitinophagaceae; genus Sediminibacterium. The sequence goes on from JBILCS010000011.1 coordinate 27,541, forward strand.
ATATGCACCGTAACCTACCTGATCCTCAAATGAAGTCGATGGTCCCTGAATTTAGAACTGACAAATTTGAATTAATTTTTAATGAGTCTGTAAGCTTATTTAGATCAGTGGTGGATGATGAAGCACCCGATCCGTTTGCAAATGCTGGCGGTGGTGGTGGAGGCGGTATGCGCATGAGCTTTAGAATGCCAACTGCAAATACCTATACTGATCTTGCAAAACAAACTCAATATGAAGAGCGGGCATTTTTTGAAAAAGAATTTTTAATTATTGATTCCTTAAAGCAATACAAGTGGAAATTATCTGAGGAAACAAAAACGATTGCAAAACAACTATGCAAGAAAGCTACAACGATGATAACTTCGCCTCAGATGCGTATGCGTGTTAGCATAGGTGGTGGTGGTAATAATACCGACACCACAGCGAATACACCAAGAGCACCAAAAGAAACTGAATTAGTAGTTTGGTATGCCGAGAATATTCCAGTGTCTTTTGGTCCTGATAATTATAGCGGATTGCCAGGTGTGATTATGGAAATAGATCAAGACAATGGCGCTACAGTTACCACTGCTGTAGAAGTGAGTGCGAAGTATCCTAAAAAAGAATTGGTTGCACCAACAAAGGGTGATAAAATGAATAGAGCGCAGTTCCAAGAAAATATGCAAAAACTAATGCAGGATATGCAAAGAGGTGGAGGCGGAATGGGCGGAATGAGAATCCGTGTAGGAGGTAATTAATCTCTATTTAATCATCTCATTGATCAATTATCCTTCGAGATAGAATTTGAAAAAAGGGGCCGCAATTAGCGGCCCCTTTTTTTATGGAATGATATTCCATCTCCAGCCAATTGCTATCGTTCTGTTATCCCCTAAATAATATGCATAGGCATTGTTACCTCTTACACTAAAGTTTTTGGTCGCCATGCTGGCATAAAATTGATCGGTCAGGTTCAAGCATTGCAACCAGAACTCGTGTTTTTTCATTGTATAATTGATCCTGAGGTTGAGCACATCAAAACCATTGTAGCCAGTAGCATTGATTTCGTCCATAAAATAACCAGACTGATGCTGCCATTCTATAGAGGAGCTTAAAGCAGTATTCCATTGACTTAATAAAGTGAGGTTACTAAAAAAACGAGGGGCTGCCACCATTTCTTTATTGCTAATATCTGTGCCTTTTAAAATAGTATTGACGTAAAGGTGCTTGGCATTGCTACCATTAAAGTTGATCTGAAATAATTTGCTAAAATTATATTTTAGTTGGTATTCTATTCCATAGTGTTTTGTTTGACCTGTATTTTGATTTAGGTTCACGCCGTCTGCTTGTCGGACTGAGATAATTTCATTGCGACCATTCAATTGATATAATGACCATTCTAAATAACCATTGGGGATACTAAGCCAAGATCCAATTTCATAATTCGAAAAACTTTGCGGTAATAAATAAGGCACACGAATGGCATTGTAAATTTCTGTGATTTGTGGCGGGACAAAACCCTCGCTATAATTTAAATAGCCACCCCAGTTCAATTGATTGTATGTTAAACCAATTTTAGGAGCCCAATTGGTGAATACATTGTTTGCAGAAGGCGTTCCAGTAGCTAATTTATTTTTAAATTGATAATTAAATTGGTCGTACCTCAATGTGGCATTGATGCGTAGGCTTGCAGTAATCGGCTGAATCCAATTTATATAGACTGCTTTGTTATAAATAGTTGTTTGATAGTTGGTAATTAAACTGTCAATGGCTTTTCTTGTATAGCTTGTAAATTTATTAAGCGTGGTGTCTTTAAAAATATCAATATAGTTGGCTACTAAACCTTGATTTGTTGCATCCATGTAACCACCTAGTAAAATTTTTGACTTAAATTTCTTTACATTCATCTGATGTTGTAGATCAAGTACATAGGCATCAAAATGATTTGAATTAATCTGCCCCCTAAACTTAGTTGGATTCGAACTTGCTGCAATTAAGTAAGCTGGATTTTGATCCATGGTATTCCCGCGGTATAATAGGTTCAGTGTTGTTTTCTGTGTTGCACTCCATGCATAGGATAAGTTTTGTCTAACACGAAACAAGTCCAGTTTTCGATAGGTAAAGCTTTGCTGTGTGGTATAATTTCTTGCCTGAAATTTTAAGCTATCCACCGTCCCAGTCATCTGGCCATCATAATGGATGTATTGCAGTTGTTGGTATCCTGTCCATTTTTTCTTAAATGTAAAATCTCTTTTTATGCTCAAGGCAGTTTTAGTATAATCACTGTATTCAAGTTGTCCATTTTTTTGTCCAATCTGACTTAGATTCATTGACCATCCAGATTTGTTACCTGCTTTATTCCATAATAAGTCGGTTTTTAAGAGCCCATTATTGTTCATGTGATTGCTAATAGACAATTGATTTTTAATGGGTCTTGCTGCGTGTATAAAATTAACCACCCCACCAATAGCTTCTGCGCCATACAATGCAGAGGCAGGTCCTTTAATGACTTCAATTTGCTGAATGGCGGCCGTATTGATTTCGATGAGGGCATTGTTGCTAAATAATCCGCTTGTTCTAATTGGCAGACCATCCTCTAGATAGAGGTATAATCCTTTTAATGAAACTGGCTGTCTGATAGACATCATATGTTGTTCGTTCCCAATGCTTGGCATAAAGACCCCACTCACCTTATTCAATAAAAAATCAATCCTGACTGCTTTGGCTTCCTGAATCTGCTTTTGACCCAATACGCTTATCGCAATGGGGGATTCAATTCTTTTTTCTTTTGATTTATTGGCAGTGACAATCACCGTTTGTAAACTCGTATCAGTAAGGCTGAATGCTTTTTCTTGGCTGGAGGCTATAATAGGCGTAGAAAGGTATAAAAAAAGAAAAATTTTAAAATGAATTTGCATAGATGCAAATTTAGTAGTTAATTTATTCTAGATTCATTATCGTATCAAGATTTATTCATTTTAATGACACCCAATATGAAAGCTTTGATCATTGCAACCACAGTATTCTTTTTTGTTCTAAACGCTCAGGCTCAAGTATGGTCTGTCCAAAAACAAGCGCTTACAATCAATGAAGTATTGAATGATAGGATAGACAATTTGTTACCTAAATTAATGGATGAAGCCAATATCGATTGTTGGCTTATTAGTTCAAGAGAATACAACGAAGACCCCATCTTAAAAACCTTTTTACCTGCAGAATGGCTTTCTGCAAGAAGGACAACCATATTGGTTTTTTATAGAGACAAAAAAAATAATACGCTAAAAAGTTATGCCATAGCAAGATACCAGGTTGGCAAGCGTATTCAAGCTGCATGGAATCCCGAGAAAGAGCCCAATCAATGGCTGGCACTTTCAAAGCTGATTGATAGTTTAAACCCTAATCAAATTGGCTTAAACACTTCTATGGATTATGGACATGCAGATGGGTTGCATTTGACAGAGTTCAACGAACTTAAAAATGTAATGTCGCCTAGTCAATTGAATAAAATTGTATCTGCCCAAAAATTAGGTGTTGCTTGGCTAGAAACAAGAACAGAAAAAGAAATGGCCTTGTATCCAACCTTACTTGCCATTACCCATCAAATCATAAAAGAAGGGTTTAGCAATCAAGTGATTCAACCCAATCGCACAAGCACCAATGATTTAGTATGGTGGTTCAGACAAAAAATAATTGACCTTGGATTATCAACTTGGTTTCATCCTTCTATAGAAATTCAAAGAAGGGTGAGCAATGAAAAAGATGACATCATTCGTCGCGGAGATTTATTGCATGTGGATTTCGGGATCAGTTATTTAAGACTCAATTCGGATGTGCAAGAACATGCTTATGTACTATTACCAAATGAAACTACAGCACCTGCAGAATTAGTTGCTGCATTTAGTAAGACCAATAGACTGCAAGATATTTTAACATCCAATTTTAAAACTGGTAGAACAGGTAATGCAATTTTAGCTGCTTCAATTCAGCAAGCAAAAGCAGAAGGAATCCAGCCAAGTATCTATACACACCCAATCGGATTCCATGGCCATGCAGCAGGAACGACAATTGGTATGTGGGATATGCAGCAAGGGGTTCCAGGTTCGGGCGATTATTCGATGCGTCCAAATACATGTTACTCGATTGAATTGAATGCCACACATACTATTGCGGGATGGAATAAACCTGTAAGAATTGCATTAGAACAAAATGGCTGTTATAATGGATCAAGTTTTGAATACCTTGACGGCCGTCAAAAAACTATACACTTAATTCAATAAAAAAAAGGCGCTACTAGGTAGCGTCTTTTTTTTATCATTCCGTTATCACCTATTCGGTTTTTATATTATCCCAAAAAGAACTTTACAATAAAATAAGTGATGGCTGCGAGTACAGCACTCACTGGAATGGTTAATACCCATGCCCAAAGTAAATTGGTTGTTACACCCCATCTTACTGCGCTTAATCTTTTTGTTGCACCAACACCAATAATGGATCCAGTGATCGTATGTGTTGTTGAAACCGGGATACCCATCTGTCCTGTGAAGAATAAGGTAAATGCACCAGCTGTTTCAGCAGCAACACCTTCTAGTGGAGTCACTTTAGTAATTTTAGAGCCCATTGTTTTAACAATCTTCCATCCACCACTCATGGTACCTAATCCAATGGCAAGGTAACATGCCACTGGAACCCAACCTGGAAGAGATGCAAAATCTTGTATCGTACCACTTGCGATTAATGCCGCTCCAATAATACCCATTACTTTTTGTGCATCATTACCGCCGTGACCAATACTGAATGCAGCAGAACTAAATAACTGTAATTTTTTGAACATATTACCTACTGTTAATGCAGTTGGAGTTTTAATTTTTTCAACATATAAGTAGATCAAAATAAAAATAAGTGCTGTACCAAAAATACCATTTACAATCATGGTATTGTCCGCCTTATCTATTTCATCCGCAAAAGCCTTCTCGATATTAAAATTTGCCAACTTCGCTTTTACTTTGTCAATATTTTTAGGTTGTAACGGGTAAATTTGATTGAGAAGTATAACTGTAGAATCAACGGAAATATTACCAGCTAAAAATAGTTTTACGGGCGCTTTGTATTCTTCTGTAACAACTTTAGCAATATCATATTCCTTTTTTGCCGAATCATTTTCAGGCGCTTTGGCTTCTAATACTAAAAAATCGTTTGCGTTTCTTGCTGCATCCTTTAACTTACTTATTGCAATTTGATCCAACCAGCCACTGTCTTTTGCAACTTTTGCAATATAGTTTGCGCTGGTATTATCAAAATTTTCAATGAATGGATGCACGGAATTAAAACTTGCTGTGGCTTTTGTTAATTTCTCTTGTGTAAGCTTTAATTTTTTTGATAGAATAGTATCTGTTTCTCCATACCCATTTAAATTTGTTAATTCAGACTTTAGTGCAGCAACTTCTTTTTTATATTTATCAATATCGTAAAACTTCTCAGCATTTTCGTTCATTTTGCTGTTCTCAAAATAGTCAAACAAAAAAGCTGTCAACAAGGTAGTCACTACAATGATTCCAATACGGAACCATATATTACGCATAATAGTCACAACAGTGATAAACATAGAAGTGACAATACCAATAAGCGGTGCCAAAAAGATAAACAAGATCGTTTTAATAATCGTGTCTGCATCTACAATTTTTGCCCAAGAAAAATGAATCCCTTTAACTGAAAGTGCATGTGCAATGGCTGCTCCAGCAAATCCGCCAATTAAAGTGTGAGAAGAAGAAGAAGGAATACCATACCACCAAGTTAACAAGTTCCAAAAAATAGCTGCTAATATTCCAGAAAAAATCACAGGAAGTGTAATGAACTCTTTATAAACAGTTTTACTAATAGAGTTTGCAACTGCATGGTCTTTAAAAATCCAGAATGCCACTGTATTGAATAAAGCAGCCCAAAGTACCGCTTGAAATGGCGTCAATACTTTTGTAGAAACCACTGTGGCAATGGAGTTGGCCGCATCATGAAAACCATTGATATAATCAAATATAAGCGCAAGCGCTATGATAACAATTAGTAATGTCATTGGAATTAAATTAAGCGTACTTGATGATGATAGACTCAACTACATTAGCAACATCTTCTATTTTGTCGGTTGCGATTTCAAGTACTTGGTAGATCTCTCTTTTTTTAATGACTTCTTTAAAATCATTTTCTTGCTCAAATAATTTTTCAATACTCATGTCAAAAATATCATCAGCCTGATTTTCAATACTATTGATTTTGATCATTGCATCTGTCATCTCCTTGATATTCTTCATATTGCGTAAGCCTAGAACCATTTTCTTGGTCTCCTGTGTTCCTTGTAAAACCAATTCTGCTAGTTTATGAATACCAGTATCGTTCGGGTTTACTTTATAAAAATTAATTTTTTTAGCAGAAGCATAAATATAATCGGCGATATCATCTAAGGATGTTGCCAAGTAGTGAATGTCTTCTCTATCAAATGGCGTAATGAAGTTTCTACCTAATTCAGTAAAAATACTATGGGTTAAGTCATCGTTTTTATGCTCTAAATTTTCTATTTGGGCTAAAATATTGGCTCTTACATCCACATCTGGTTCGTTTACCATTTCTTTCAATTTGACACCCATTTCGTTTACGTGCTCGGCTACTTCTTCAAAAAGTTGAAAGAAAACCCTGTCTTTAGGTAAGAAAATCTTCATGATTGAGTTAAAATCCATAAAATAAAATTTGATAATGTGAGTGTTGGTAAATTTCCTTCAATTTCCGCTAATCAGGGGGATGCCAATATTACGAAATTGTTAACAAAAGGGGGGGTGGGATTGATAGTCAGTAGGTCATCCAAAGTTTTGAGAATCAATTGAATCATGGCCTAAAATGAAAAGGGGAGCTGGTTACCCGGCTCCCCTATAAAATCCATAGCTTTCCCCCAAAAGCTGAGATAAAATTCTAACTAAAAAAATGAATTAGAAAGTAATAGGTAAAAAATTGAGTGAAGTAATAGGTTATTTCTTACTTTTATATGAATAATAAAAATATACAATAAGTTACTTTCCTATTAATTAATTGAATACCAATGCTTTATAAAATTTTAAAATTTGTTGCTTTTTTAGGATTTTTACTACAAACCAATACCACAAAGGCTCAATTTATACCTTGTGAAAGGGCCTATACCGTATTTTATAACCCATTATTGCAAAAAATAAAGGGGTTAAGTGATTTTAATAGCAATATAATGCTAGGTAAAAGTTCAGATATCTTACCACTTTTAGGTACCAGTTTTGCTCGAAATAGACAGGAATTGAGCAAGCATAATGGTAAAATATACATTTTTTTAGCCCAAACAGGCTTTATTTATCAGATGTCCGAGCCACAAGGCGATAGTGTGGTGTTTAGTAGAATTGACAATACCATTAATATCAACTACAATATTAGTTGTACCAATTTCATTTATAAAGACCAAATCTTCAATTACGGTGGATATGGATTCTGGAACAAATATGGGC
>JBILCS010000061.1:0-11112 GCA_044353005.1 Sediminibacterium sp.
TTATGGCTACAAAAAAACCAGCACCTAAAAAAGCGGCTCCAGCTAAAAAAGCAGCGCCTGCAAAAAAAGCGGCTCCTGCAAAAAAGGCAGCGCCAGCTAAAAAAGCAGCGCCAGTAAAAAAAGCGGCTCCTGCAAAAAAGGCAGCTCCGGTAAAGAAAGTAGTTCCAGCTAAAAAAGCAGCGCCAGTAAAAAAAGCAGCTCTTGCAAAAAAGGCTGCACCTGCTAAGAAAGCGGCACCAGCAAAAAAAGTAGCACCTGTTAAAAAAGCAGCGCCTGCAAAAAAAGCGGCTCCTGCAAAAAAGGCTGCACCAGCTAAAAAAGCGGTTCCTGCAAAAAAGGTAGTTCCGGCAAAAAAAGTTGTGCCTGCTAAAAAAGCTGTACCTGCAAAAGCACCAGCGAAGCCAGTTTCAAAAGCGCCTGTAAAACCAGTAGTGGCTGCAAAGCCTGTAGAAAAATATGTGCCTCCTGCAAAACCAGTTCCAGTGATTCCAACGCCACCAGTAAAACCGGTGCGTAAGGCAGCTGAACCAATTAAGGATATCAAAGTGCCAAAGATCAATGCAAAGAATAGTGTTCCTTATCAACCAGGATATGTACCTATGGAAAAAAGAAAAGAAGTAGAAAGATCAACAGATACATTAGTAAAATATTCTGATGCTGAATTAGCAGAGTTTAGAGATTTGATTTCAAAGAAATTAGAAGCTGCAAAAAAAGAATTGGTTTATTTACAAGGATTGATCACCCGTAAGGACGAAATGGGTGGAGATAATGACGATGCAAGATACATGACAATGGAAGATGGTAGTGTAAGTATGGAGCGAGAGCAAATGGGCCAAATGGCTAGCCGTCAGATCACTTTCATCGACCACTTAGAGAAAGCAATCATGCGTATCGAAAACAAAACTTATGGTATTTGTAGAGTAACAGGTCGCTTGATAGACAAAGCACGTTTACGCGCTGTGCCTCATGCTACTTTAAGCTTAGAAGCAAAATTAGGTTATGTAAAAAATAGCAACGACCAATAAATAATTACAAGCAAATTGCTTGAACTAAATAGACCTATTAAAAAACCCGATCATTGATCGGGTTTTTTGTTGCAATAAGTTTTTAATAAATCATTTTTTATGCATCAGTTGCTATCGCAACTTCTTATTTCACTTCCTGCATCTCAATTAATTTCTTATAGTATCCTCCTTGTGCCAGTAAGTTTTCGTGGTTGCCTCTTTCTACGATTTCCCCTTTTTGTAAGACGATGATTTCGTCTGCGTGGCGGATAGTTGATAATCTATGTGCAATCACAATAGAGGTTCTGTTTTGCATCATATTGTTAATGGCGTCCTGCACTAGTCTTTCGCTTTCTGTATCTAAAGCAGAAGTTGCTTCGTCTAAAATTAAGATGGGAGGATTTTTAAGCACTGCCCTTGCGATGGTTAAACGTTGGCGTTCGCCTCCACTTAATTTACTGCCTCTGTCTCCAATTATAGATTCGAATCCACCTTCTTTTTTGATGATAAAATCATACGCATTCGCAATCTTAGCTGCATCAATAATTTCCTCCATCGTTGCTTCTGGTTTGCCTAATGCAATATTGGCTGCGATGGTATCATTGAATAAGATGGGCTCTTGCGTGACAATACTGATGAGTTGTCTTAAGCTATGTAAACTATAATTTTTAATATTTTTTCCATCAATGTACAAATTACCCGAAGACACATCATGGAATCTTGGCACTAAATCTGCGAGTGTACTTTTGCCTGCACCAGAAGAACCTACCAAAGCAACTGAACTTCCTTTTTTGATGGTCAATTGAATCGCATTCAAAATGCTTGCATCATGGTAAGCAAATCCAACATTGTCAAAATGAATACTGTCTTTAAATCCATCTATTAAAATAGGGTTAGAGACTTCTTCTACTGTATTAGGTGCTTCTAATATTTCATTCAATCTATCTAGTGTAGCTGTACCTCTGTTGACGTTATAAATAGCCTGGGATAAGGTTTTTGCCGGGTTGATGATTTGTGAAAATAAAGCGACATAGGTAATGAATGAACCTGGAGACAATATTTCGCCATTTAAAACAAGCTTACCACCAAACCAAAGTACACCACATAAAATGGAGACACCTAAAAATTCAGAAACAGGTGAGGCTAAGTCACGACGGTATAAAAGTCGATTCTTTAAATTAAAAATATCTTCAACCAATCCGTAAAATTGACCTTTCACTTTTCCTTCTGCATTAAAGGCCTTTATGATTCTCAATCCAGATAAGGTTTCTTCCATCTGAGATAAAATCTCTCCCCATTTAACTTGTGCTTTATTCGTATGCTTTTTTAAACTACGACCTATGCGCCCTACAATAAATCCAGCTAAAGGCAATAGAATGAAAACAAATAAGGTAAGTTTAGCACTGATTAAAAATAGGAATATTAAAATTCCAATAATCGTCAATGGCTCTTTAATCAATCCCTCTAATGCACTAATCACGGAGCTTTCCAATTCAGCAATATCGTTTGAAGCCCTACTTAAAATATCACCCTTTCTTTTCTCAGTAAAAAAGCCAACGGGCAATTGTAAAATTTTATCATACAATAGCTTGGAATATTTCTTAGTCACCATATTTCGGATAGGTGCCAAAAAATAAAATGCGAGGTATAAAAATAAATTCTTGAAAAAGATGGATACAATAATAAATACACAAATCCATCCCAATGCGTATGCTTTACCATTGACCTTGATAGTATCTTGTAAAAATTGATAAATAAGGTCTTTGAGGTTGGAACTATCTGTAACCGATACAGGTGTAAAACTTGCAAAAGCATTGTTTCCAAAGATCAGGTCAAGGAATGGGGTTAACATACCTAAAGAAAACAAGCTGAAAAGAATAGATAGCAAGATAAATAGACCATACCAGCCCATATAGGTCTTGTATTCCTTGATATAACTTACTATGCGAAAAAATTTCTTCATAATTAAAACTATTCCCTCAGAATAATGAGCAAAGTAACTAATTTTACAGCGAATCAACGACTTTGATTATGGAAGAGGGAAAAAGACAGAAACAAGTGGCTGGTGCCATTCAAAGCACCATGAACGATATTTTTTTAAAATTGGGCTTGAACCATTTACAAGGCGGGATGATATCTATCTCCACTGTAAAAGTGACCCCAGATTTATTAGAAGCTAGGATCTATTTAAGTTTATATCAGGTGGCCGACCAGGAAGCCTGCTTTAAGAAGATACAAGCCCAGGCCTGGGATATTAAAAAGCATCTTCAGGAGGCCATGAAACATCAATTAAGACGTATTCCAGTATTGCATTTTTATTTAGATGACACATTGGATTATGTATTTAAAATGGAAGAGATTTTAAAAACACTATAAGTTGCATTTTTTATTTGCTTGGCGTTATTTTAGGGGTAAATATTCCTTTCAGGCAATTCAACTCATTGCATGGGTCAGCGTTTTTGCTATTGCCATTGGCACTGCAGCCTTACTCACTATTTTAAGTGTTTCCAATGGCTTCTCTGAAATTGTAAATGGCTTGTATTCAGATTTCTATGCAGACCTGCGTGTCGTTCCTAAAGCCACAAAATTTACACAGTTAACCCCACAACAATTAAATGCGCTTAGACAAATTCCTGGGGTACATTATGCCACTGGTATTGTTGAAAATAAAGCAATCCTTGTTCGCAACGAAAATCAAACGGTGGTGTTTGTAAAAGGGGTTGATTCTAATTATATACACATTAATAAAGTCAATCAACATTTAAAGCGAGGCAGCTTTTCTGTGGGTACCTTGGATAGCCCTAAATTAGTATTAGGTATTGGTGTCGAAGAAAATTTATTATTATTTAATGCGGACTTGGGAGAATCATTGGAATTGATTGCAGTAGGCCGATCTGGCAAGTCTCTAAAATCTATGGATCAGCTGAATCACCTGGTAGCAGTGCAGTCTGGCGCATTTTCGGTACAACAAGAATTTGACGTACAATATGTTTTTACTGCTAATCAATTTGCACAATATTTATTTGATTTGGATTCCAATCAATATTCGGGTGTGGAATTATCCATTGATTTAATTAAAGAAAAAAATATTGTCACAGCCATACAAGATTTACTTGGGCCAAGTTTTTTAGTGCAGAATAAATACCAACAGAATGCAGATTTGTATAAAATTATGCAAATAGAAAAATGGATTATTTTTGCGATCCTCGCGCTGATTATGGTGGTGGCTTCTTTTAATTTAGTAGGTGCTTTAACCATGTTGGTGTTGGAAAAACAAAAAGACATTCATGTGTTGCATGCGATGGGAGCCACTGCAGGAACGATTCAAAAAATATTTCTCAGCTTGTCGATTGTGATGGCTATGACTGGGGCCTTGATAGGGGGATTGATCGCTTCTTGTTTAATTTTTTTACAAACACAATTTCATTTCATCCAATTGCAAGGTGTAAGTTTTGTCATTGACTATTATCCAATCAAAGCAATTTGGACAGACTATCTAGCTGTGATTAGTTTAGTAGTTTTGATTGCCATTGTTGCGGGTTGGGTACCAGCAAAAAAAGCGGCCGGACGCATATTTGAAAAAATCGGCTAATAAAGAATATAGCAAAAAAAGGGAAGCAACGCTTCCCTTTTTTTATAAGTTATAGATCAATTAAAAATCTCCAAAAGTCATTTCCAATTGTCCTAATGCATTTTCTAATTGTGCATCGTTGGGTGCAATGCCATGCCATTCGTGGCCTGTTTCCATAAAGTCAACCCCCTTGCCCATAATTGTTTTCATCAATATCACAATTGGCTTGCCCTGTCCAGTCAGTGTTTTAGCGTGCTCTAAAGTGGCTACTATCTCATCCATATTGTGGCCATCCATATGCAATACAGTCCAATTGAATGCTTTGAATTTATCTTCTAAATTATCCAAATTCAAGACTTTGCTCAATGGGCCGTCAATTTGTTGTCCGTTCACATCAATGGTAGCAATGTAATTGTCTACTTTATTGTGCGCAGCAAACATAATAGCCTCCCAGTTTTGTCCTTCTTGTAATTCACCATCACCATGTAAAGAATACACGATACGGTCATCATTATTGTATTTTTTGGATAAAGCAGCACCAATCGCCACACTCATACCTTGTCCAAGAGAACCACTTGCAATACGAATGCCGGGTAAATGTTCGTGCGTTGTAGGATGACCTTGTAAACGAGAATTGATCATTCTAAAAGTGGCTAATTCTTTAATATCAAAATAGCCTGATCTAGCTAAAACAGAATAGAATACCGGAGAGATATGTCCATTGGATAAGAAGAAAAGATCTTCTCCTTTTCCGTCCATATTAAAAGCAGGATCATGTTTTAGTACCTTAAAATACAATGCCGTTAAAAAATCAGTACAACCTAGAGATCCACCGGGGTGACCACTTTGTTGTGCATGCACCATTCTAACGATATCTCTTCTTACTTGTGAAGCTGTTCTATTTAATTCCGCTGTTGACATAATCTTAGTTTAACGTTACCACAAAGATAGAAAAATTAGTGCCATAAAAAAAGGTAAGCGAAGAATACCAAGGATTTATTAGCTTTGTCTTCGAAAACATTGAATTATGTCAGACGAATTAAAGAAAATAAGTACAGAAGCAGAAAATGGTATGAAAAAAGCCATCAACCACTTAGAGATAGAATTGTCCAAAATTCGTGCTGGTAAAGCTTCGCCTTCTATTTTAGAAGGGGTCAACGTGGATTATTATGGTACCCCTACACCAATTAGTCAGATTGCAAACGTACAAGTACTGGATGCAAGAACCATTAGCATTCAGCCTTGGGAGAAAAATATGTTGCCCTTAATTGAAAGAGCTATTATGGGCGCTAATATTGGGATCACCCCACAAAATGATGGCGTCAATATTCGATTGTTCACGCCACCATTGACAGAGGAACGTAGAAAGGAAATGGTAAAAAAGGCGGGTGGAGAAGGAGAGCAAAGCAAAATAGCGATTCGCAATATCAGAAGAGACCATATTGAGCAAGTGAAGAAATTGCAAAAAGACGGCATGAGCGAAGATATTTGCAAAGGCGCAGAAGATACCATTCAAGGATTAACCGATAAGCATATTGCTTTGGTCGAAAAACAATTAGAAGCAAAAGAAAAAGAAATTATGACTATTTAGTCCTCCAATTTAAGTGTCCTCTATTCACAATATAGACGCCCAATAAAATTACACCAAGACAAACTACTTGCAAAGGCGCCAAAGATTCTCCATAGATCAAACCCCATACCACAGCCACTATTGGAATGCCATAAGTGACCATTGAGCCAAATAAAATGCCTGCTTTTTTTACTAAATAATAAAACAAGATGGAGGCCATGGACGTCCCCACCATCCCTAAAACGGCACTTGATAGAATGCTATGAATCACAAGAGGATCCTTGAAATTATTATTTAAAAAACCTGTGAAAAATAGTATGGCCGCGCTGGGTAGAATTAAGAAAGAAAAAGCGACTGAAGCAATTTGTATGGAACCAATCTCTTTTAGATTCCTGCCCACTGTATGTACATTGATTCCATACATGATCGTAGCAATGAGCACAAGGCTAGCATAAGATAGATTGTCAAAATGCATATCCTTCCCGGTTAAAAGCAAAAATGTCAATCCTATAAATCCAATTAGGATACCTAAAATTTTTACGGTCGTCGTTTGCGTCTTATAAAACACAACACCAACAAGGATGGTAAATAAAGGCGTCAGTGAATTTAAAATACCTGCCAAAGCACTATCAATTCTAGTTTCTGCAATGCAAAAAAGATAGGCAGGGATAAAATTACCTACCAATCCAGAAACAATCACAATACCCATTTTGTCTTTAGGTATTTTTTGGAATCCCTTGATGGCAAATGGCAATAAAACCAGTCCTGCAAAAAGCATTCTGAGCGAAGCCACCTGATAAGGCGTAAATGCCTTCAAACCTTCTTTCATTAGGATAAAGGAACTGCCCCATACAATTGATAATAAGGCAAATACAAGCCAATTGGTCCACTTCTGATGCATCCGTACTGGTTTTGAACAAAGATGGCGCATTTTGACTAAAAAATGGATAAATATCACTTTCTTTGCAAGGATGAACCAGCATACTAATTATTCGATTAAAGTGGACCAATTTGAAGGTCCTTTTGACCTTTTATTGTTCTTTATTGAGCGTGACGAGATGGACATTTACAATATCCAGATCACAAAAATCATTCAAGATTTCTTGGACTTTATACATGGACAAGACAAGCTAAATATTGAATTAAGTAGCGAGTTCATTTTATTCGTTTCTACACTAATGCGGATCAAGGCAAAAATGTTATTACCAAGAAAAGAGATCGATGCTTCGGGTAATGAGATTGATCCAAGACAAGAATTAATTGATAAAATTTTAGAGTACAAAAAGTACAAAGAAGCTGCAGTACAAATGGCAGATTTAGAAGCATTGAGAATGCTGATGCTCAAGCGTGGTAATATCCAAAAAGAAATGTCACTAGTTGGAGAAGAAGCTGCAGAAGGAACAGAGTTACAGACTGTCACTTTATTTAAATTAATGAAGGCTTTTGAGAAAGTGATGCTTCGTGTTCATGATCGTCAAAACAAACCTGTTCATACGGTTGTTCGATATAATTATACCATGGAAGGCAGTCGTACTTATTTGCTTACAATGGTAAAAGAAGGACAGACAGTTGCATTTGAAAAAGTATTTGATATTTGCGAAGACCGTGTACACGCTTTATTCTTATTCTTATCTATTTTAGAATTGGCACAACAGAAATACATGAAATTATTGGTAGGAGAAGGACGTAATAATTTTATCTTAGAGTGGAATGAAAACAGGGAAGATGATTTAGAACCTGGATACATTGAACAAACAGATTCATACGAAACAAAGTTTGATCAAAGTTCATTTGCAGACGCACCAAAAGAAGAAGGAGATTTTGATCCTAGTTTGAATTAATTATCCTTCTACCAACACCGATTTTCCTAAAAGATTTTTTACAGCATTGGCAATGGCAATGGCGTCGTAATGACATTCTTGTTGCAATTCTTTTATAGAACCATGTTCTACAATCGTATCTGGAATACCTAAAATCCGTACTTGACTATGGTAGTTATGTACATTCATGAATTCCAACACAGCAGAGCCTAATCCACCTACCACTGTTGCATCTTCTACAGTGACAATCAATTTATAATTTTGGAATACTTCATGCAGTAATGCTTCGTCGAGTGGTTTTACAAACCGCATATCATAATGTGCAGGATCAATGCCTTCTAGTCTTAAATTGCGTATAGCAGTTTGGGCATTGTTGCCTGGGTGTCCAAAAGTAAGAATCGCCACCTCTTTACCTTCTTTTAATCTGCGTCCTTGTCCAATAGCCAATTGTTCGAAAGGCTTTCTCCAATCTACCATCACCCCTTCTCCTCTTGGATAACGAATAACAAAAGGTAAATCTGTTGAAGCTAATTGAGCAGTATACATCATGTTCCTTAATTCTTGCTCATTCATTGGAGCTGCAATAATTAAATTAGGGATACATCTAAAGAAAGCAATATCATAACAACCGTGGTGTGTTGGTCCATCTTCACCAACCAATCCTGCACGGTCCAAACAAAATATAACAGGTAATTTTTGCAATGCCACATCATGTATTACTTGATCATAGGCACGTTGCATGAAAGAAGAATAAATATTACAAAAAGCTTTCACGCCTTGTGTGGCAAGACCAGCACTCAAAGTCACTGCATGCTGTTCACAAATACCAACGTCAAATGCACGATCTGGCATGGCTTCCATCATGAATTTCATAGAGGAGCCACTTGGCATCGCAGGCGTTACACCCATGATCATAGGATTCATTTCTGCTAATTCAACAAGGGTCAATCCAAATACATCTTGGTATTTTGGAGGTTGAGGCGTCTCAATTTTTTTCTTAATAATCTCTCCAGTTAATTTATCAAACAAGCCTGGTGCATGCCATTTGGTTTGGTCTTTTTCTGCGAGTTCATATCCTTTACCTTTCACTGTTAGAATATGCAATATTTTAGGTCCTGGGATCTCTCTTAAATCTTTTAAAGTATCTACAAGGTTAGCAATATTATGTCCATCAATTGGTCCAAAATATCTCAATTGTAATGCTTCAAATAAATTACTACTTTTTGAAACCATCCCTTTCAAACCAGCTTCTACCTTAGATGCCATGTCTCTTGTAAAGGTTTTACCAATTGGTAATTTCCCCATCAACTCCCATAACTCGTCTCTAAACTTATTATAGGTTGGAGAGGTACTGATATCGGTTAAGTATTCTTTAAGCGCGCCCACATTTGGGTCGATGCTCATACAGTTATCATTCAAAATAATCAACACATCACTATCTGCTACACCAGCATGGTTCATTGCTTCAAAAGCCATTCCAGCAGTCATAGATCCATCCCCAATAATCGCAACTGACTTCCTGTTCTCGCCCTTGTATTTAGCAGCCATGGACATACCCAATGCCGCCGAGATAGAAGTAGAGGAGTGACCAACACCAAATGTATCGTATGGGCTTTCACTACGCTTAGGAAAGCCACTTAGTCCCTTATATTTTCTGTTGGTAATAAATGCATCTCTACGACCAGTCAAAATTTTATGTCCATAAGCCTGATGTCCCACGTCCCAAACCAATTGGTCATAGGGTGTGTTGTACACATAATGCAATGCCACACTCAATTCTACCACGCCTAGGCTGGCAGCAAAATGACCCCCATGCACACTCACGATATCAATGATGTACTGACGTAATTCATCGCATACCTGGTGTAATTTTTCTCTAGAAACCTTTTTTAGGTCATCTGGGGTATCAATATTCTTTAATAATGGTCCGGCCTCAATCAGCATGCTCAAATTTTAGTCTTGTAAAAGTAAGTTAATAACAGAAAAATTAACCAAAAGTTGCATCTTATTTGAGATTGCCGATGAAATGAAGATTTGACCTTTAATCCAATAAAATAACCCAATATCGTATTATAGGGTTTAAATTTGAAAAGTGAAAAAACATCAATCAATTTATTGGATCTGTCAGATAGGAGGTTGGATGACTTATGGACTTACCATCATCTTTTTCTCTTACATGCTGGAGAAACAGCTAAGCACTGTTTTTTATCCACGTTTATTGGCCAATATTTTTTTAGGCATCATTGTGACGCATTTGTTTAGAAAAGCGTTGCTTGCATTTTCATTGCATCCTCCAATGCCCACATTTAAATGGGGACAGCTTTTAATTTTATTATTGACTTTTGCAAGTGCCTATAGTTTTTTGACCAGTTACGCAGTCGAAATTTTAAAATTATACGACGCTACCAGAAAAGTGAGTTTAGAAAGACGTTTTTTAATTAGTCTGGTCATTGATACACCCATCATTTTTGTCTGGGTATCCATTTATATTTTATGGCATTATATTGAGTTCACCAATTCAGAAGCAATTCAAAAAGTGAAGCTGGAAAGTTTAATTAAGGAATTGCAACTCAAGACCATTAAATCTCAAATGAATCCGCATTTTATTTTTAATGCCCTTAATAGTATTAGAGCATTGGTAGATGAGGATCCACAAAGAGCAAGACAAGCTATTACAGAGTTGAGTAATATTTTAAGAAGCAGCATTCAAGCAGACCAGAGCGAAGTAACAAGTTTAGAAAAAGAATTAAATATTGTGAAGGATTACCTTGCGCTGGAATATATCAGATTTGCAGATCGATTGGTTGTGGAGTATGCCATAGACCCTGAGACCTTGTCCAATCAAATGCCACCCATGATGTTGCAAACTTTAGTTGAAAATGCAATTAAGCATGGCTTAAGTAAGCAGCCTGGTATTTGTTTGATCAAAATTATTTCTACTTACCATGATAATAAACATGTACTGATGGTTCAAAATACTGGTGTATTAGATCAGGAAACAGGTCGTGATGGATTTGGTTTACAGAGCACAAAAAATAGATTGAATATTTTATATCATGGAAACGCTTTGTTTGAAATCTATCAATGCGAACCTACCCTGGTAACGGCCAAATTAATCATTCCAATTGCCTCATAGAAAAATGTAAA
>JBILCS010000012.1:0-34551 GCA_044353005.1 Sediminibacterium sp.
ACCATTTAGGCAATCGTGCTGGTGGAACTATCGAAGGCTATGAAGACAAATACACTTTTGGTCGTCGTGCCAATGGATTCTATATTCCAAGATTCAGAAACCTTGGGGATGAAAAACGTGATTATATCAGAGGTTTTGGTTACCAAGGTGGCGCCAACAGAGCTGGATGGGGTCATGATGTGGCAGAAGTAAGCATTGGTGGAAAATATAAAGATGCATTGACTGAGCCAGGTGGATGGTCTATTGGTATGATGGGCTTTGGTGAAATGTTACCAGATCCTACAAACAAAGTGACTTTAGATAAAACCAAGAAAGATAAGTGGGGTTTGAATGTCTTGAACATTGATTGCGAGTTGAAAGACAATGAAATCAAAATGCGTAAAGACATTTTAGAAGACGCAAAAGAAATGTTAGAGCGAGCGGGTGCTAAGAATGTAGAAGGTTTTGAAGGAGATGGCACACCAGGTAGAGGTATCCATGAAATGGGTACAGCACGTATGGGCAGAGATCCTAAAACTTCTGTATTGAATGGCAATAACCAAGTTTGGGATGCACCGAATGTATTTGTAACAGATGGTTCTTTCATGACAAGTGCAAACTGTGTAAACCCTTCATTGACTTATATGGCATTCACTGCTAGAGCGGCAGACTTTGCTGTATCAGAATTAAAAAAAGGAAACTTATAATTTAACTTTTAAAAAATATTTTATGATAAACAGAAGAGAAGCCCTTTCAAGAGTTGCCATCATTATGGGTGGAACAGTGTTAGGTGCAGAAGCTTTCTTGACAGGTTGTAAAACCAACACCAAGGGTGTGACTTTCTCCCAAGCAGATGTTGATTTTTTAAATGAAGTAGGAGAGACTATTTTGCCTGCAACCGATACACCTGGCGCGAAAGCGGCCAATGTAGGCGCTTTCATGCAAATTATGGTAAGTGATTGTTATGAAGCAAAGGACCAAGCAATTTTCATGCAGGGCATGGAGGAATTAAAATTCAAAGCTTCAAAAGCTAAAATGGGGAAAGCTTTTATGGAAGCAACCCCAGAAGAGCGTACTGCTTTTTTAACGGACTTGGATAAAGAAGCAAAGGAGTATCAATCAAATAAAAAGAAAGAGGACCCTACGCATTACTTTACTATGATGAAGCAAATGACCTTATCTGGTTTGTTTACTTCAAAAATTGGTGCAACAGAAGTGTTAAGATATGTGGCTGTTCCTGGTAAGTATGAAGGTTGTGTGCCTTATACTAAAGGAGAAAAAGCTTGGGCGACTTCTTAAAAAAATACTGATGAGCCTCCTGCAGGAGGCTCATTTTTTTTACAATTATTCATTTGGTTTTTAATTTTAATTTATGTCAAATTCAAGAAGAAGTTTTTTACGCGGTGCCGCTTTAACAAGTGTTGCATTATCGATGCCATTTAAAAATGAGTTAATGGCCATGGCTGCTAATTCAAAACCATTTGCTTTACAATTATGGTCCGTTAAGATGGCTTTATACAAAGACACCATGGGTGTTTTAAAACAGGTTGCTGCGAATGGGTATAAAAAAATTGAAGGATTCGAAGGGGACTTGGGCTTATTTTGGGGGATGAAACATACCGAATTAAAAAAAGTGATGGATGATTTAGGTATGAATATGTTTTCGTCTCATTGTGAACATACTGATGATTTTAAATCTTTCGAACTTAAAGCTGCTCAAGCAGGAGAAATAGGAATGAAGTATTTGATTTGTCCGCATAAGGGTGCACAACCTAGTATTGAGCACTACAAAAAATTTGCAGACGAATTCAATACATGTGGCGAAATTGCAAAAAAACATGGCATTCGTTTCGCGTATCATAATCACGATTATTCTTTCGTTCCAATGAATGGCATTGTGCCTCAGGATGTGATGATGAAAAATACAGATCCTGCAATGGTGGATTTTGAAATGGATTTGTATTGGACAAGGGTTGCAAAAGTTAATCCAATTGCATATATGGATCAATTTCCAAATCGTTTCAAATTAGTGCATGTAAAAGATTTGGTTAAAGCCAATACACCAGAAGGGCATGAGTCATGTGTCATTGGAAAAGGAACGATTGATTATAAAACCTTATTGCCAGAAGTTGCAAAACGCGGCGTACAGCATATGATTGTTGAACAAGAACACTATACAGGATCCAATGAATTAGATGCTGCAAGAGATGATGCAGCATATATGAAAACATTGAATTGGTAATCATACCAAGGCTTAAATAAAAAAGGGACACGATTTCGTGTCCCTTTTTTATAGCGGTATAACAAGATGTACGATACCTTTTACTTTAATAATATTCCTTGCTTTTGAATTTCTTTTATTGCATTGCACAACGCATCTAGATCTTCCACTGTATTAAAGGCATTAATAGAATACCTTAAATACACATCATCGCCTTGTCGCATAATAGGTACTTCTATTTTATAATCCAAAAATAAAGTCCTTTGTAATTTTTCTGGATCCGGTGTTTGAATGGGAATGCTAATCATTTGCCCAATCCACTCACTGTTAAGTGGACAAATTGGTTGACTATTGAATAAGGCAAAAAACCTTGGAGCTTGTTCTAAAACCATTTCATGACATTTTCTTCCAACAGCTTTCCAATTATGTTGCTCCATGAATTCAATACAAGTAGCTACAGTTAAGAAGGCCGAAAAGTCTCTGGTACCAATCATTTGGTGGTAGTCTAAAAAATTAGAATGCGATGGTTTGGCAGCTTGATATCCCCAACTTACAATCATTGGATCGCAGATGGGTTGAACTGATTTTGCTGCATATAAAAAGGAACATCCTTTTGGCGCCATCATCCATTTATGACAAGCACCTGTATAAAAATCTGCCTGAATGGAACTTAGGTCCAATGGAATATGAGCTGGTACGTGTGCGCCATCTACAATCGTGATGAGTCCTTTTGTTTTGGCGATTGCACAAATTTCTGCTGCAGGTAAAATTAAACCAGTAGCACTTGTGATATGACTAATGAAAATAGCTTTGGTCTTTTCATTGCACCCTTTAAAATAATCTTCGATGAATTGTGCTTTGTCAACAATGGGAAGATTGATTTTTTGTCTACGATAAGTCGCGCCTTTTTTCTTGCAATAATATTCCCAGGTTCTATCACAAGCACCATATTCAATATCTGTCGCCAAAATCTCATCTCCTGCTTCTAAAGGAAAACTCTTTGCAATCATATTGACTGCAAAACTTGGATTGGTCACATAGACTAAATCATCCTTGTCTCCACAGTTCAAAAACTTAGCCAAAACTGCTCTTGAATCTGCAAGGTATTGGTAGCCATCAAATGCGATGAATTGCACAGGCTCTTCTTCTAAGACCCTTTGCCAGTCTTGGTATTTTTCGAAGATTGGTTTTGGTGTAGCACCAAAAGACCCGAAATTCAAAAAATGAATATCGGGTCTTAATAAAAAATGCTCTTTTAAAGATTCCATATATTTTTTAATTATGAACCTAGGCTCCAACCTTCACGATAAGCACGTTTTACAAACTGATTCGCTAAGTCAAAATTGGTGATCTTCATATTTGGTCCATCCCATAATAATTGAATATTTCTTCCAGGGAAGCTAGTTAATCCTTTTGCATCATTGGCTTTTACATCATAAGAACGGATGGCTAAATTACCCATCAATACTGATTCAGTTAAAGGTCCCGCGATATCAAAATTAGAACTCAATACTTTTGCTTCTTTACTTCCTGGTCCTGCGATACAAGCTTCTACCCATGCTGCATAGTGTCCTTCTACATCTCCTTTTACCCTATCAATCGTTTGAGGTACCACCGTTGTTTTGGTTAAATTGGTAGGTAATAATTGAGGATTCATACCATAGGTACCTGCCATCATCTTGCCTTTAGTACCTTCAAAAATAATACCATTACCACCATCACCCATGACCTCGTTTGGTCCTAATTCGGCTGGTCTTTCTGGTTGAATTCCACCATCCATCCAATGTAATTTTACATCTGGTTTTCCATTTTGTCCTTTGAAAGTTAAAATGATATGAGATGCTGCTGGTGGACTATCTGGGGTATACACTCTTTGCCAAGGTGCAGTGTATCTTGTTGCCACACTACATTCTGCAGACACAGGATATCCTAATCCAAGCACTGCAAAACCCGGTGCCATAATATGACAAGCCATATCTCCCAAAGCACCGGTTCCATAATCCCACCAGCCTCTCCAGTTAAATGGCAATACGCCATCAAAATAACTTTTTTGAGGTGCGGTACCCAACCATAAATCATAATCCAATCCTGCTGGAATAGCAGAAGTAGTTGTTGGACGGACCACGCCTTGTGGCCATACTGGTCGGTCGGTATAACAATAAATAGTATGCACGTCACCAATCAATCCTGCATTGTACCAGTCTTGTAACATACGCACCCCATCTCCAGAAGCACCTTGGTTACCCATTTGTGTGACTACATTGTATTTATGTGCAGCCTCGGTCATGATTCTAGCCTCGTAGATATCATGCGCCATCGGCTTTTGAACATATACGTGTTTCTTTAATTGCATGGCTGCCATCGCTTGTACGCCGTGCATATGGTCTGGTGTAGAAACAGAAACTGCATCAATCAGCTTATGTTCTTTCTCTAACATCTCTCTATAATCCTTGTAATATCTTGCTTTAGGGAATCTTTCACGACTCTTTATTGCTTGGCGATCATCTACATCACATAAGAATGCGATATCAGCTTTACCACTTTGGTAGAAGGACCATAAGTCACCTTCTCCTTTACCTCCTGCACCAATACCTGCAACTTGTAATTTATCACTAGGTGCGGTAAATCCTGTGCCACCTAATACATGTCTAGGGACAATATAAAATCCGCCTAATGCCAATGCAGCATTTTTGACGAAGTCTCTTCTTGACTTTACGGTTTTTTTCATAGCAATCGTTTAAATAGGAGGGGAACTCCTTCGGTTTTTTAAGTAGGTTAAATTATTGAAAATTGCCCATATGCTGAAATTATTTTTATGAACGCATAAATTGGCATGGGATTGAGGATTAAAGTTTAAATTGCTGTACATTTTATACGCTATGAATACACCAATAGAAGCATTAAGACAGTATTTCCAGTCTGGGGCGACCCAGCCTTTTGCATTTAGACTTTTACAGCTTAAAAGACTTAAGCAGTTGGTTCTTGAGAATGAGCAGGCATTGTACAAAGCATTGCATGCCGATTTAAAAAAAACAGATGAAGATGCCTGGGCAACCGAAGTGGGTTTTTTCTTAAGTGAATTAAATTATACAATTGAACATTTGAAAGGATGGATGCAGCCTAAATCGGTTCCCACTAATTTGGTCAATATGCCTTCTTCTAGTTTTACCATTCAAGAGCCCTTGGGCGTGGTTTGTATCATTGCGCCTTGGAACTATCCATTTCAGTTATTGTTTACACCCTTGATTGGTGCCATTGCAGGAGGGAATTGCGTTGTTTTAAAACCAAGTGAATTTGCACCCGCTACTACAGCGGTGATGCGCAGCATCATTGCCGATTTATTTCCTGAAAATTATATTTTATATATAGAGGGGGATGGCGCACATGTATTACCGCCATTACTTACAGAAAATAGGTTCGACCATATTTTTTATACGGGAAGTACCATGGTCGGAAAAATAATTTACAAATTAGCTGCCGAACAATTAGTACCAGTGACTTTAGAGTTAGGCGGCAAAAGTCCTGCAGTGATTTGTGATGATGCCAATTTAAGAGTCGCAGCGCGCCGTTTAGCCAATCCAAAATTTTCAAATTGCGGTCAAATGTGTATTGCCCCTGACTATATTTTAGTACCCCATCATTTAAAAGATGAACTTATTAAAGAATTAATCATTGCGATTCAAAAATTTTATGGAGCAGATGCAGAAAGTTCAGAGCATTATGGTAAAATTATCAATGATAAACAATGGTTGCGTCTTACTTCTTACTTAGGGGACGGTGAAATTGTGTATGGAGGAAAATCAAATAGAGAAAAATTATTTATTGAACCCACTATCATGGTAGGTGTTCAACCAGATGCAAAAATTATGCAGGATGAAATTTTTGGACCGATCCTTCCTATTCTTACATATGCATCCAAGGAAGAGGCTTTGGCAATTATTCAAAAAAATCCAAACCCATTGGCATTCTATGTATTCACTGAAAATCAAGCAGATGAAAATTATTGGTTAACCAATGTACCTTCGGGCGGGGCTTGTGTAAACAATGCTACTATGCATATTACCAATCACGATTTACCCTTTGGTGGCAGGGGTTTTAGCGGCACTGGAGGCTATCATGGTAAGTTAAGTTTTGACACTTTTACGCATACAAAGTCGGTCTTAAAAACACCAACTTGGATAGATCCTAGTTTTAAATATCCACCTTATAAAGGCAAGGCTTGGTTGTTAAAAAGATTAATTGGATAATTGGTCTGAACAAAAAAGATGAACCTAAAAAAATATAAAAATATGATCATTAAAATAGCTATTGCAGTTGGGGTAATGGTGACTGCTGCATTATTGATGAAGAAAAAGGACATGACTTACCGTCAATCTATTTTAAAAACGATTTATCCTGCCATCATGTGGTCTTCAGGAAAGGCTGGGGCTAAGCAAGTACAGGTGAATAATGATATGAAAAAAGGGACGGTTGAATTTTATAGTTTAACAACAAAAGATATTGCAGGTAATGCATTTAGTTTTGAGCAATTCAAAGGAAAAAAAGTATTGATTGTGAATACGGCAAGTGATTGCGGATATACTGGTCAGTATGAAAATTTAGAAAAATTGTCTAAACAGTTTGCAGGATCATTGGTTGTTGTTGGTTTCCCAGCCAATGATTTTAAAAATCAAGAAACAAAAGACGATCAAGCCATTGCTGCTTTTTGTCAAAAAAATTATGGGGTGAGTTTTCCTTTGATGTCGAAGTCGGTGGTGTTAAAAACCAATGAGCAGAATCCAGTATATAGCTGGCTAAGTGCTTCTAATTTAAATGGTTGGTGCAATCAAGCACCTGCTTGGAATTTTTGCAAATATTTAATCAATGAACAAGGCGTATTGACACATTATTTTCCAATGAGTGTGGATCCTTTGGATGCAAAAATCATTGAGGCGATTAAAAAGTAATAGGCCTATTTATTCCTAATTAAAATGAATGTTGATTCCTATTTTAATCGATAGGGCAATGCTCGTGGTAATTCTCTAAAACAATTTTACCAGAGTCTATTTCCATGCCTTTGAATTTTTCTTTGATCTCATCCAAAATAGCTTCGATGCCTTCGCGCTCTGTGATGCGTACTAATTGATTTCGATATTCTTTAATACTTGGCAAGCCTCTTAAGTAGTTGGCATAATGTCTGCGCATTTCGTTGATGCCACCAATGGGCCCTTTCCATTCTAAAGATTTAATTAAATGTTTTCTAGCGACTTCTACCCGTTCCTCAATCGTTGGTGATTTCATTTTTTCACCCGTTGCTAAAAAATGCTTGATTTCTCTAAAGATCCATGGATATCCAATGGCAGCCCTTCCAATCATCACACCATCCACGCCATATTTATTTTTATATTCCAAGGCTTTTTCTGGAGAATTGATATCACCGTTACCAAAAATAGGAATATGAATTCTTGGGTCATTTTTGATATTGCCTATGATGGTCCAATCTGCTTCGCCTTTGTACATCTGTACTCTTGTTCGTCCATGAATAGCCAAAGCTTTTATCCCAACATCTTGTAATCTTAATGCTGCTTCATGCACATTCAAACTACTATCATCCCAACCCAATCTTGTTTTCACTGTCACAGGAAGGTTGGTACTTTTTACCACCGCTTCGGTTAAACGCACCATCAAATCTAGGTCTCTTAAAACGCCTGCGCCAGCGCCTTTCATAGCTACTTTTTTTACTGGGCATCCAAAATTAATATCAATTAAATCTGGGTTTACAGTATCTACGATTTTGGTACATAATGCCATGGCTTCCTCATCTCCACCAAATATTTGAATCCCTATTGGACGCTCGTAATCGTAAATATCTAATTTCTGTTTGCTCTTAATGGCATCTCGAATCAGCCCCTCGCTACTAATAAATTCGGTGTACATAAGGTCTGCGCCATTGTCTTTGCACACGGCTCTAAACGGAGGATCACTTACGTCCTCCATGGGCGCTAATAAAAGCGGAAAATCTGGTAATTGTATGTTCCCTATAGATACCATATGAATTCATTATCTTGCATCTAACCGATACGCCGGCAAAGGTACCAATTAATTGGATTGACATGTATACTAATGAAACTTCTATTTTTAATATGAGCCCTGGATTCAGGATGGTTTTATTCATATCCATGACTGGATTGAGTATGATTCTTGGGGGTTTAATTACATTTTCGATAGTGGCAGCCGCATTGAATGTGCCATTCATGGAGATTCAATCTGTTTTATTACGCCCCGAGAATACCAGCATGACGCAAATTGCCAATGCATTTGCCTCCATCATTGGTTTTGGCGTACCAGCTTTAGTGGTGGCCTATTTTACCAAAGGAACTTTCGCATTTAATTTAGGATTCAAGCCAATCGCCTCTGAAAAACAGGTGTTGATTGTTATTTTATTAGCCTTCACCGGATTGATACTGAGCGGTGCATTGGGTGACCTTACAGATAAAATCACATTTTCTACCAGCATTCGAAATTGGGCAACAGACCTAGAAGCGCAATATAAAAAAGCATTGATGGCGATGACCAATATGCGTTCCATTGGTGATTTAATACTTGCTATTGTGGCCATTGCAGTGGTGCCAGCCATTGTTGAGGAATTGTATTTTAGAGCGACACTTCAAAAAATTATTACAGACTGGTCTGGGAAGCCATTGTTGGCGGTTGTAATTACTGCTATTTTATTTAGTGCATTTCATTTTTCTTATTTTGGCTTTTTGTCAAGAATGTCTTTAGGCATTGTACTTGGTCTAATTTATTATTATACTAAAACAATTTGGTTGCCAATCTTAATGCATTTTGTCAACAATGCAATTGGCGTTTCTGCTTTGTATGCAGTAAGAAATAATCCAAAAAAAATAGACCAAGTAATGGATTCCAACTTGACTTATTATTGGGTGTTCATTGGATTAATAGCATTGTTTATTTTGTTCAAACAATTAAAAAAGACCACAGATGCAGGATTGGAAAAAGATTTTTAGTAATACCCAGCTTGCTTACGCAACAATGGTGGCAGGACTTTTAGAGGAGCAAGGCATTCCTACTAAGTTGTTAAATAAGCAAGATACTTCTTACATTTTTTTAGGAGAGGTTGAATTATATACGCCTTCTATATTTGAAGAAAAAGCGCTAAGCATTATTGCTGAGATAAATTAATTTTATATATTTTTAAAAAAGGTTTCATGGCGTTTAATTTTTCTATTTTTAAAGTGAGGGCATTGTCTGCTATTGTATTTGTATTGATTATGTTAGCAGGGCTACTCTTTAATAACTGGTCTTATTTTGCATTATTTTTATTGATACAAGTGGGTTGTTTATATGAGTATCAAAAATTAATGCGCATTATTTTTCCTTCCTACAATCAAATTTCAAAATTGCATCAATGGGGTGTATTGGTCGTGGGTACTTTGATGATGACGAGTTTAGCGCCAACCGATATTGTATTGCCCGATTTGATAAAAAATCTTTTGCCGCTTGCGTATCAAGAAATTGGTTTAAGATGGATTGGCTTGAAAGCCATGCCTGTCGCCTTGGTGTTGATGATGGTGGCAGATGTATTTGCAAGAAAAGCGGAAGTCAAAAATTTAGCGATTAGTTTTTTTGGCTTCATTTATATTTCAATTAGTCTGTCCTTATTTTACGCCATGAGGGGCATGTTTTTGAATTCGGCGATGTCTATGTTTTTTCCGAATATAGAATTGATGGTACCTATTTTAGTGATTGTGACTGTTTGGGTGAATGATACCATGGCTTATATTGTAGGCTCTTTTATTGGTCGTAGGCCCATCTCTCCCATCTCACCTAAAAAAACTTGGGAAGGCACCATTGCTGGTATTATTTTATCTGTTGTGATTTTATCCACTGTGGCAGGTCAATATATTCCTATTGCGACTAAGTACCTCTATATGATTACATTTGTGGCATCTGTAATGGGGAATTTGGGCGATCTTTTTGAAAGCAAATTAAAACGTTTGGCTGGCGTGAAAGACAGTGGTAGTATGATGCCTGGACATGGTGGCTTCTTAGATCGATTTGATTCTATCTTGTTTGCAGGTCCATTTGTTTGGATATTGCTTCAATTTATCTTTTAGATGAATTACCTTTGGCAAAATTGCAATTTATGACCATACACAGAGAAGGAACAGCTACGATTGCATTGGTTGCATTTGTTGTAGGTGTTTTGAATTTAATTAATTTCTCTTATTTATTTCCAATAAGTGCTTTCCTAGCTTGGTCTGTATTTTTGATTACAGTAGCTTTCTTTTTATTCATCGTCTCCTTTTTTAGAATGCCCAATCGTGCATTAACCATGGATCCTTCTGCGATTGTTGCTCCTGCAGATGGAAAAGTAGTGGTGATTGAAGAAGTGATGCCAGATGAATTTTACAAAGAGCCAAGAATTCAATTAAGTGTGTTTATGAGTCCAGCCAATGTGCACGTAAATCGTTTGCCTGTTGCTGGAAATATTATTTACAACCAATACCATCCAGGGAAATTTTTAGTGGCATGGCATCCTAAGTCTTCTACTGATAATGAAAGATGGTCTGTTGTAGTGGAACATGAAAAAGGTACCATTTTATTAAAACAAATTGCTGGTGCACTTGCCAGAAGAATCTGTAACTATGCTGCAGTTGGTACTTCATTCAATCAATGTGATGAGTATGGTTTCATTAAATTTGGTAGTAGGGTAGATTTGTTATTACCAATTGGCACCCAAATTGATTGTAAGATTGGAGACACCGTGAAAGGTGGTGTGACAGTGCTTGCAAGATGGTAATACCTATCAACTTTTTACAAGATGGTTTCTAATTCTTTTAAATGCGTGATAGTATAGGTTGCCGGAATCGTAGGTATGGCTTGAATATGGTTAACAAAAATAGTATCCATACCTATATTGATCCCTCCTTGAATATCCGCCGACTCATTGTCTCCAATCATAATACTTTCTGCAACAGTCGCCTTAGTATTTCTTAAAGCGTATTCAAAAATATCTGTATGGGGTTTTAAACTATTACTTGCTTCAGAAGTAATGACTTCGATAAAATAATCCGCTAGTCCTGAATTTTTTATCTTTTTAAATTGCACCGATTCAAATCCATTGGTGATAAGGTGCATTTTATACTCCTTCTGTTTTAAGTATTCTAAGATTTCGATGGTGTAGGGGAATAAATGTTTTTTATTTGGTAAGATTTCTAAATAAGCCTGCGACATTTCCTTTGCCAAAGGTTCATTCGCTACTTTAAAATCTAATAAACTTAAATACACTCTTTTCCATCTCAACTCTTCTTGTTTGATAAAGCCCTTGGTATATCGGTCCCACAAACGGTGATTGTGTGCCGAATAAGTGTTGTAAAATCCATCAAAATCGACAATACCTAATTCCGCTAAACGGTGCGTGTTATATAGTTCTTGGATGGTTTCCCTTGAATTAGTCTCGAAATCCCAAAGGGTGTGGTCTAAGTCAAAAAATAGGTCTTTATACGCCATGAGGATAGGATGAATTGTTAATTGAAATGCTAAATTACCGTATTGCTTGTTATCTTTATCTAGTAAAGTATGAATTTATGAATATCATTATTACTGGCGCTTCTAAAGGGATTGGTTTTGCCATTGCAAACGCTTTTGCAGCAGCTGGACACAATTTGTATCTAACTAGTAAAACACCTGCAGATTTGGCAACTGCGGCGGCAGGTTTACAAAAAACGTATCCATCTATCAAAGTGGATTTTGTACATGCAGATTTGTCTATTCAAGCACAGGTGCATTGTTTTTCTGAATGGGTTTTAGCAAGAACCACCCCCGATGTATTGGTCAACAATGCGGGATATTTTTTACCGGGTCAATTACAAGATGAGGCGGATGGACAATTAGCAGCGCAATTGAATGCCAATTTATTTTCTGCCTATCATTTAACACGTGATCTTTTGCCTGCTATGATGAAAGCAAAACAAGGCCATATTTTTAATATTTGTTCAATTGCTTCTTTACAGGCCTATCCACATGGCGGGTCTTATAGTATTTCTAAATATGCACTATTAGGCTTTTCCACTAACCTAAGACTTGAATTAAAAGACAAGGGGATTAAAGTAACCGCGGTTTGTCCAGGCGCCACTTATACCAATAGCTGGAAGGGTTCTGGCGTATCAGAAGATCGTATTATGGAAGCAGATGATGTAGCTAAATTGATTTATGCAGCGACACAATTAAGTCCTCAAGCGGTGGTAGAAGATATAGTGATGCGTCCTCAGTTGGGAGATTTATAATCGCTCAAGGTCTTCCTCATCCTGGTCATTATTTTCTGATGCGGATGCATCTATTTTATTGGTCGTACTAAAACTCGCTCTTGCTGCTTTGGTAGCAGCCAATCTTTCTACAATCACTGCTGCAATTAGTTTTGCTGCATCTTCGTTAGGATTTAATTGTAGTATATATTTTAACTTTTCTTCAGATACATCAATGCGGTAGAGTAATTGCACCAGCTTATTAAAATCGTTTTGAATGCAATCATTGATATAAGCTGTTAAATCGCTAGGGTCTAGTTGTTCTAATTCGGAAAATGCTTTTTCCATGAGATTATTTTTATCTGATTTTTTCTGTGACACCTAAACTAAATAAGGCAAAGTCATATTTGGCAGGATCTCTTGGATCTAAAGTTCGGCAATAATCGGTTAATTCAATGGCGGTCAACCAATCTATTTGAAGACGGGAGATCAACCCGAAACTTCTAGATACCCTAGCTACATGCACATCAATCGGAATGATTAAATCCGCAGGGGAGATGGCTTTCCACAAGCCAAAGTCAACCCCATGTTGATCCTTACGCACCATCCATCTTAGCAACATATTCAATCTTTTACAAGTAGAGCCGTTTTCTGGAGAAGCAATATGTTTTTTGGTACGATGTGGCGCATCCTCTAATGAAAAAAAGTATTGTTTAAAATTAATTAATCCAGCTTCTACTGATTTTAATGACTTGCCAGTTTTGTGGTCTTTAAAAAAAGCAGTCTCTAAACTTTTTTGCGTGGTATAATGTTGTTTAAAAAAGGCCATACAATACAATAAATCAATATCGTTGAAAGTGCGATGTGCGAAGCCCGCTAATTTTTTTAAATCCTTTGCCTGATGTTGGGTACAAAATTCAAAAGGTACATTGTCCATTCTTGTAAGTAATTCCTTGCACTTTTGAATGATGGTGGTACGATTTCCCCATGCAAAGATAGCAGCAAAAAAAGCAGCAATCTCAATGTCTTGCTGCTTTGTAAATAAATGGGGTATACTAATTGGATCTTTTTCGATAAAGTCAATATGATTGTATTGCTTTACTTTTTGATCGAGTAATTGTTTGATTGCAGGGTTCATTATCCAATGGCCTGTGCTAAATCTGCAATGATATCTTCGGCATCTTCAATCCCTACACTTAAGCGAATTAAGCCATCAGCTAATCCATTGGCAATTCTTTGCTCGCGAGGAATAGATGCATGGGTCATACTTGCAGGGTGGTTGATCAAAGATTCTACACCGCCTAAACTTTCGGCCAATGAAAATATCTTTGTACTTGATAATACTTTTGTTGCTGCTGCAACACTATCGTCTTTTAATACAAAGCTCATCATGCCACCAAATCCACGCATTTGTTTTTTAGCAATGTCATGGTTATGATGGTCTGTAAAGCCACACCAGTATACTTTTGCCACTTTTGGGTGCTGACGTAAATAGGCAGCTACTTGTTCGCCATTTTCACAATGTCTTTGCATTCTTACATGCAATGTTTTAATACCTCTTAATACTAAAAAGCAATCCTGTGGCCCTGGCACTGCGCCCGTACTTTTTTGAATAAAATACAATTGGTCTCTCAGTGTTTGATCATTCAGCATCAAACAACCTTGAATGACATCGCTATGACCTCCTAAATATTTAGTAGCTGAGTGCATCACAATGGTGGCACCTTGATCTAATGGGTTTTGTAAATAAGGAGAGGCAAATGTATTGTCTACACAAACAATGCAGTTGTGTTTTTTACCAATGACTGATACCGCTTCGATATCTGTAATATTCATCAAAGGATTGGTAGGGGTTTCTACCCAAATTAATTTTGTCTTTGCTGTCATCGCAGCTGCGACATTATTTACATCAGAAGTATCTACATAAATAAATTTGATACCCATCTTCTCATGCACTTTTGAAAACAACCTGAAGGAGCCGCCATACATATCATGCGCTGCAACGACTTCGTCTCCGGGAACTAGTAAACGCATCACGGCGTCTGTTGCTGCTACACCACTTGCAAAGGCCAATCCAAATTTTGCATTTTCAATCACCGCAAAAGCTTCTTCTAAGGCGAACCTTGTTGGATTTTGACTTCTTGCATATTCATAGCCCTGATGTACACCAGGCGCAGATTGCACGTATGTAGATGTTTGGTAAATTGGCGTCATAATAGCGCCCGTACTAGGGTCCGGATGCGCACCTGCATGAATGAATTTGGTCCCTAAATTATTTTTATTGCTCATGTTAAATTGTATTTATTATTTTTTGTATAAAATTTTTTGAACCACACTCAATATTTAATGACATTTCCGTTTTTAAACATACGGTATGAAAATACGGCTGGAGCAATCACCATCACTGCGGTTGCCAACATAAAACCAATAAAACCAAATTTCATGGGTAATAAAAATGTGATGACAGCTTGAAATAAGCCACCATAGATCCAATATTTGCTCGCTACTTTATGTGTCTCATTCCAGTTGTCTACATTTTCTAATGTCCAAGGCAATTTAAATCCTACAAAATAATTTTGCTTAAACCTAGGCATATACCATCCAAGTCCTGCAAAAGAAAATCCAATCAATGGCAAAAGCAATCTGCCAACATTGATCTGATCGGCATGGGTGGATGAATAAATAATAATAGTACTTAAAATACTTAAAAATGCAACTGTCAACACTGCAAAATTCTTATAAAGTGAATCGTTGGCTTCATCGTATTTTTTAGGATCGATTTTTTTTAGGTTTGATAATAGCACATAAACAAAAATACTCACTGCTCCCATAATGCCAGGACCAATAAATATACTGGAAGGCCCACCCCAGGCGTCTGCCTTCCCCTCAATATTAAAATGGGTTGGAATTTTACTCGGTAATTGAGGAAAAATCAAGCCACCATAAATAAATGGGGCGATAATCAGTAGGGCCACAAGCCAGGGTCCGTATTTTCGAGTATTCATGGCGTTCAATTTGAACCTCAAGGTACAAAATTTTGCCTTAGGAACCTTTTACATGAATTGGGCAAATCTGCGTAAATAAATTACTTTTGCATCAAATCAATTGACATGAGCAAAGGACCAATTTCACAGTTTATAGAACATAATTATCGACATTTTAATGCTGCTGCCTTAGTAGATGCTGCTAAAGGCTATGAAACTCACTTATTAGAAGGCGGGAAGATGTTAGTGAGTTTAGCAGGTGCCATGAGTACGGCCGAATTAGGAATCAGTTTAGCGGAAATGATCCGTCAAGATAAGATTGCGATCATTAGCTGTACAGGTGCAAATTTAGAGGAAGATGTAATGAACCTGGTAGCGCATAGTCACTATAAGCGTGTGCCTAACTATAGAGATTTAACACCTCAGGATGAGTGGGATTTATTAGAAAATCATTACAACCGCGTGACGGATACTTGTATTCCAGAGGAGGAAGCATTTAGAAGATTGCAAAAGCATATCGTTAAGTTCTGGAAAGAAGCAGAAGCAAAAGGGGAGCGTTATTTCCCACATGAGTTTATGTATCAAGTTATTTTGAGTGGTGAGTTAGAGCAATATTATGAAATCGATCCTAAGGATAGCTGGGTGGTCGCTGCTGCTAAAAAGAACATTCCAATCGTTGTGCCAGGATGGGAGGACAGCACCACTGGAAATATCTTTGCTAGTTATGTGATCAAAAATGAATTGAAAGCAAGTACGGTTAAAAATGGTATTGAATACATGGTGCAACTAACAGAATGGTATAGAGCAAATAGTGGCGGAAAGGGTGTTGGATTTTTCCAAGTGGGTGGAGGTATCGCCGGTGATTTTCCTATTTGCGTAGTTCCAATGATGTACCAAGATCTTGAATGGCATGATGTGCCTTTCTGGAGTTATTTCTGTCAAATTAGTGATAGTACCACTTCTTACGGATCATACTCTGGTGCGGTTCCAAACGAAAAAATCACCTGGGGTAAATTAGATATTCATACGCCTAAGTTTATTGTAGAGAGTGATGCCACGATTGTCGTGCCATTGATTTTCTCATATATACTTGGTCAGTAATGTTTAGCATTTGAAAAAATACCTAATCCTCGCTCACGCTCGCAAGCTCGAACACTCGCTCGGATTAGTATTTATTTCAAACGCTAATATTGTATAAAAAATTTATTAGAAATAAAAATGCCCCTTCAAATTGAAGGGGCATTTTAGTAAAATGTCTTTTGTTAGACTATCGCGTAGCTGGCATGTTTAGAGGCATGTCGCGCTTTAACATCTCTTCTCTTGTAGCCATTTCCCATGCAGTTTCAAAAATGATTCTTGTTCTTTTTTCCATTAAATCAAAATTGATTTTTTCTACTCTATCTGTTGGTTTATGGTAGTCTGCGTGTGTTCCGTTGAAGTAAAAAATTACAGGTACGCCTTTTGCAGCAAAATTATAATGGTCACTTCTGTAATAAAAACGATTTGGATCTTTAGGATCGTTGAATCTTCTATCCAATTCCATATTGTAGTTTTTATTCACCTTATCTGTGATAGGTTGTAAATCACTACTTAATTTATCTTCTCCAATCACATATACATAGTTCATGGAATCTCCTTTGTAAGTTGGATCAATACGACCAATCATATCAATATTTAAATCGGCAGTGGTTTTATCCAATGGGAAAATAGGATGGTCTCCATAATATTTAGAGCCTAACAATCCTTTTTCTTCTCCCGATACATTCATGAATACAATATTTCTTTTTGGACTAAATCCTTTTTTTCTTGCATATGCAAATGCTTCTGCAATCGCAACTACACCTGTTGTACCTGATCCATCATCATCCGCGCCGTAATAGATCACGCCATTTTTAATACCTTCATGGTCATAATGACTCGTGATGAATAAATACTCATCCGATTTTTCTTTACTTGGAATATAGGCAATCACATTCGCACTTGGTATCGTCACACTTGTTCTGTCTGATGTCCATTCAATGGCAGCAGTATATTTGCCAACTGGGAGGGTTTCCCATTCTTGATCACTGAAATCTTTTGTTCCACCCAATAATGCAACGCCAACAGTTTTAGAAACAGTCATGCTTACAAAAGTATTGGTGTTGGCAGCAAAAGCCAATCGACCACTTAAGTTGCTAGCCATGGTTGGATTTGTTTTTGCAATATTGATGATACCAATTGCACCTAATTTTTGTGCTGCCATTGTTTTACTCATGGCTCTTTCCTTACCTTCTGTGCTGATTAATAATTTTCCTTTAACATCTAATGTAGACTTATCATTGAATTCTGCGCCTACAAAAAATAAGTCACTACTTGTAAATACTTTTTGTGGTGCAGCAGCCGCGCTGGTCCAAAAGTCTTTATCTAAAGCATAGCTTGCGCCATTGACTTTTAAACTTGAAGTCGTCAGCTTATCTTGAAACAAACTAAATGGCATTCTATAAGATCCAGCATTGCCAGGTGTTAGATTCATTTGTTTGTATTGGCTCACTAAGTAGCTTGCCGCTTTTCTTTCTCCTTCTGTTCCAGTTTCTCTACCTTGCATTTCCTCGCCAGCAATAATGCTAAGGTGTTTTTTTAAGCCTGCTGCTGTGATAGTTTTAGCTGCGGTGTTGGCATCTATGGTTTGTGCATTCACAAATCCAATACTCAAACTTAGCAGTACAATGAAAATTTTACGCATGTTGATTTATTTAATTGAAATAGTTAATTTAAATGTAGTTATTTTTTGGTGAAATTAGGTAGTTAGCAACTGATCTTATTTACCCTGCCTTGATGTCGTCCACCTTCAAAGGCTGTTGTCATAAATAGATCAATCATTTCAATGGCAGATTCAACACCTACAAATCTTGCAGGGATACAAATGATATTTGCGTCATTGTGTAATCTTGTTAACTGTGCCACT
Organism: Sediminibacterium sp.; assembly: GCA_044353005.1. GTDB lineage: Bacteria > Bacteroidota > Bacteroidia > Chitinophagales > Chitinophagaceae > Sediminibacterium. The sequence goes on from JBILCS010000012.1 coordinate 18,376, forward strand.
TCTGGTAACCAGCATAAACCAGCTCTAATACCTGCATGTTTATTGGCTGTAATGGCTACACCATTTGCAGAGCCACAAAATAAAATACCAAATGCAGCTTCCCCAGTTTCAACACTGGCTGCAGTAGGATGCGCAAAATCTGGGTAGTCCACAGAATCAGTCGTATAAGTGCCAAAATCTTTAACTTGGTATCCTTTTTTTTCGAGCCACTCAATTACTTCTTTTTTGTAAGCTACGCCAGCGTGATCTGCACCCAATGCGATAGGTTTAGATGGATCAAAAATATAAGCCATATGAATCGATTTTAATTTATTGCTAACTTATCAATAGTTAATTATTACTCCCACTCTGCTTCTGCCTTCTTCACACTTTTATAAGCCCATCTTGATATGATAATACTTAATTCAAAAAGTGAATATAAAGGGATAAAAACCAGTAACTGACTATACCAATCTGGACTTGGTGTAATAAATGCAGCCACAATTAAAATTACAACAGCTGCATATTTACGGCCCCCGCTTAAAAACTTAGGTGTGACCATGCCAATTTTTGTCAATAAAAAAGCCAATACAGGCAATTCAAATGCAATGCCACAGCCCAATATAAGATTGGTTAAATTATCTAAGTAATCTGCAAAAGTAGGCATGGTAGTAATCACATTCTTAGTGCCTAATTGGAAGCTTGCTAAGAAATTAAAAGTGAATGGGCCTAGTATGAAAAATCCAAACGCTGCACCTAAGAAGAAAAAGAAGGAGACCCAAAAAATCATGAATCTAGTATTACTTAATTCACGCTCTTTTAAAGCAGGTTTAATAAAGGACCAAAATTGATAAAAAATAAACGGGAAAGCAGTGATGATACCACCCACAATCGCCATGCTAATACTGCTTAAGAACTGTCCACCAAATGTGGTGCTTTGCATAGTTACTTTTACAGCAGGCATACACAATGCATTGCCTAATCCAGCCCATTGACTGAATTCACAAAATAAACGATAAGTAATAAAATCTGGTTGAATCGGACCCGTAATGATGTTGTCCATGACCCAGTCACGCTTTATAAAAATCACTAAAGCCATGACTAAAATTGCTGCTGCAGATCTTACGATGGTGCCTCTTAATACTTCGAGATGATCGATAAAAGACATCTCGGAGCCATCTTTGGGATTTAAACGATCAAATAGTGCCATGGATTGTTAAGAATGAAGCCTAAAGTTAAGGCTTATAGGGCAAAATGAGGGCCTAAAACCTAAAAATACTGTTAGTGTACGGTCAGCTTTACTTTCTCAATTCTGGTATCGCTTACTAAGAGGATTTCGGCATCAAAATGGCTTAAATGAATCACTTCTCTTACTTTAGGAATAGCTTCATGTTTATGGATCAAATAACCACTCAAAGTCTCTGCACTATCGGCTGCAAAGTCGATACCATATTTTTCATATAAATAGTCCAATTCCAACCTACCACTAAAAAGGTATTCGTTGGCAGAAAGCTTCTTTTCTAAAAACTCTTGTTCATCATATTCGTCATTGATCTCGCCAAAAATTTCTTCCAACACATCTTCCATGGTAACAATCCCCGCAGTGCCACCAAATTCATCCACGACCCATGCAATGCTTTTTCTTTTTTTAGAGAATAAATTAATAAGGTCTGCTGCATTCATGCTTTCAGTCACCAATAAAACAGGGTGTAGTATTGCTTTAATTTCTGTAGGCTTTTTAAATAAATCTAACTGGTGCACATACCCAACAATATTGTCTAGGGTATCGTTGTAGACAATGAGTTTGCTCAATTTGGTTTCAATAAAAAGTGCCTTCAATTCGGAGATAGGCGTAAGGATATCAACACCAATAATTTCTGTTCTCGGTACCAAACATTTGCGCACTTTAATATCAGGCAAGCTCAATGCATTTTCAAATAAGTCTGTATTCAATTCTTGTTGTTCCTGATGTGGATTGGTTTGTTGTACAAAATGCGCTAAATCTACTTTAGTAAATGCTTCTTTTTTATAAACCATTTTAACTTGCAATAGATTACTTAAAACCCATTGCGCCGTATTCACTAAAACCACAGTAAGTGGTTTAAATAAGATATGGAAAAATTGTGCGACTGGCGCAAAAGTATTGATTAAGGAAGCTGCCCTTGCTTTAAACATGGCTTTTGGAACAAGCTCGCCTATAAATAAAATAACAAAGGTAGAAACCAATGTGTTGCCTACTAAAATGGCGCCATCACCAAATCCAAATTTGCTCCAAATATGGGTATGCAATAGTTCTTCAAATAAGATACCAAAAACAACCAATGAAATATTAAGTCCTATTAAACAAGTACCAATAAACTGTGTTGGTGCTTCAAGAAAGCCAGCAATGATTTTACCTGATCTGCTGCCTTGTTTTTTCTTTAATTCTAAACTAAGGCGATTGGCACTTACAAAGCCAATCTCATAGCCAGAGAAAAAACCAATTAAAATTACAGATGCAACGATGGCAAAAATCATAGTTTATTTTTAAGTCAAAAATACTTGTTTACCATTCTGGTAATACAGGTTTAGTGTCAATGATCCCCTCTATTTGATTCATGATCTCGGGGGTCAATAGTGTGGCAGTTTCTAGTGCCGTTAAATTATCTAACAATTGTGTCTTATTAGTAGCACCTAAAATAGCAGTAGACACATTTGGATTTTTAATACACCATGCAATACTTAATGAAGCAGTACTTACTTTTAAAGCTTTTGCTAAAGCACCCAATTGTTTCACTTTCGCAATTTTATCTTGCATCAACATTCTATCTCTTAACCATTCATACCCTTCAATTTGCATTCTTGATCCCTCTGGAATACCATCATTGTACTTACCAGTTAATAGTCCAGAAGCCAATGGACTCCAAATGGTCGTACCCATACCCACATTTTTAAATATTTCTACAAAATCATTTTCCATTTTATTACGCTCAAACATATTATACTGTGGCTGCTCCATGGAAGGCCCAATCAATTTATATTTTTCTGCTATTCTATGTGCTTCCATGATCTCTACGCCACTCCATTCGCTGGTGCCCCAATACAATATTTTTCCTTGTTGGATCAAGGTATTCATGGTTTGTACCACTTCTTCGATGGGGGTTGTTTTATCCGGACGATGACAAAAATATAAATCTAGGTAATCTGTTTGTAGTCTTTGTAATGCTTCATGACATGCTTCCGTTAAATGTTTTCTACTTAAGCCGGTTTGGTTAGGCTTATTGGCTTTTCCTCTCCATCCAAAATAGGCTTTTGAAGAAAGTACGATAGAAGTTCTATCCCATTTTTTTTGACTTAAAACACGGCCCATCATTTTCTCGCTTTCTCCCCCAGCATACACTTCTGCATTGTCAAAAAAATTTACACCTGCATCATAAGCAATACCCATTAATTCATCCGCCACACGGTCATCTATTTGCTTGTGAAATGTGACCCAGCTTCCGAAACTTAATGTGCTTAATTGAAGCCCTGTTTTACCCATTTTTCTGTAATCCATCTGGTTTATTTAAGGGTTTAAACTACTGCTATCTTGAAGGATGGCGTAGCTATTTGATTGTGGTTTAAAGATACGAATGTCTGTCAAATTTTGGTTGGCTTCTAGTCCTTTCCCATAAATTTTGGCCAATGGGTTGTGTTGCTTCACCACCACATCCTTTTCTGTATAAAACTTGCCCGTGTTTTGATCCCAATACATTTCCTTACACCATAAGGTATCCCCAAGGGTATTGAAAATAATAACGTCCTCTTTCAAAAAGACAATATTTTCGGCCTCTTTATATTTTGCGTATTTAGCAGAAAGTTGACTTTCTATTTGATTGCTATCCTTGTAAAAATCTACATGAATCGAAATTGGAAACTCAATCATTTTGCTACTATCCACTAAATATCGATTCATCAATGGCGCAGTTAATTTAGCGCCTAATTTTCCATCATTACTGATATAGATAGCCACATCCTTTCCTACATCAATCCCGCCAGCCCTTGCGCCTAATGCTTTTACTGCATCTACATCGTTCTCGCATGAAGCCATAAAAAAGCAGCTACTCAAACAAGCAACTGCTATTTTCAATATTGTATAACCGGTTCTATTAGTCATATTTACGTTTATTGAACCAAACGTCACTCAAGCTATATCCTACAGTAAATTGAACAAAATTTTCTTTAAAGTTGGAACCGCCTCCACCTCTTTGACCCATCTGTAAAGCTAGATTCAATAAAGTGAATTGGTAATCATAAGAACGATACTTTCTAATAGGCAATCCTAAGCCCATCGTAAGTCCTTGTACATTTAATCCAATGTTATTTAAATTGATATAATCTTTGCCACTAAAAACTCCAAATCGATAAGTGACAGTAGACCAATAACTCTCAAAAGCAAATGGGTTAGGAGATAATTGTGCTCCAGCACGAAACATTGTGGCATTTCGTACTTGATCTGTTGCGCCATAAAATTTATATCCATTTCTCCAATTAGACTGATTCAATTCAAGGCCAATCACCCATTGATCATAGCTGCCCCTTACAGTGGTCACTTTTTTATGTAAGGCAATACCTGCGGTTATGGTACTTGGTAGTTCTACTTTTCCACTAATCTCTTCTTGAAATAACGCAGTATCAACAGGCGTTTCTTGCGAAGATGTAAAAGTGCCATTGGATCTTAATATATCTTGTTTCCCACTTAATCTTTGTTTAAGGGTATAGGTTCCACCATAGCTAAGTGTATATTCTGTTTTATCTTTTGTAACTGAATTGATTGAACTTGATAATGGGAATTCACCTTGTATACCTAGGTTTAAAAATACACCACCAAAACTTGTATTCGTACTAGATAAGGATTGATAAAAACTAGTAGAGTCAATATCGAATAAAACTGCCTTAACCACATCTATTTTTTTTCTGCCTAAATTATAACCAGTGTTCATACCAATACTTAAATACTTCCAGCTTTTACCCAATCCAAGAAACACTTGATTGATGCCGCCCTCGCCTTTATAGTTGGTATAGATGGAATCGCCGAGACTTTGTGAATATGTAAAATCGTTGACAGAATAATTTATCTGAGTGAGTGGTCTTAATCCAAATGCAAATCCAATTTTTTTTGCTTTATTAATGGGCACACCTACTACAATATAATTAGGTATTAAATAAGTTGATTTTTCTTTTCCTGCAGGGGTTGTTCTTTTAAGAATGTTATTGGTTAAGTTCAATCCAATATCAAATGTGGTCATATAGATACCACCGTAAGATGCTGGATTGTTAAAATTGATACTTTGTCCAAAAGCTCCATTCATATTAGGTGTAAAGGCAGCGGTTAATCCACCCATACCTTGGTTTGCAGCATTTTGACTGTTGTAGACTTCGTTGCCTACGCCATATCTTGAAAATGGGGAATTGATCTGAGCCTGTAATGGGGCTATAAAACAGAAAAGTCCAATGAACGGGGTTAACCTAAGTATTTTTTTCACTAATCGCATATAGTCCTTTATAAATTAAATTTGGGTCGGCAAATATCCTTCTTTTTAAGTGAGGTACAAAATAACTAAGGTCTCCACCGGTTAATAGGGCGTTAAATTTGCTGTATTTGGCCTCATAAGCTTCAATTATACCATTAATTTCGGCCGACATCCCTAAAACGACACCAGAAAGTAGGTTGGATTTAGTGTCATACCCGACCAAGCCAAAGCTTGGTGCTGGTTCAATCAATGGCAAAAGTGCCGTTAAATCATTCATGGACTTAAAACGCATTTGCATCCCTGGAGAGATACTGCCTCCCAAAAACTGCCCTCGATTATTGACAAAATTATACGTGATACAGGTGCCAAGACAAATGACTAGACTATGTTGGTTGGGGTATAAATCTACTGCGGCTGCCACAAGTCCTAAACGATCTGCTCCAATGGTTTCAGGTTTGCCTACAGGCGTAGTGAAATTTAGTTTGGTTGCTGGCCCCAGTAAATGAAAAGGGCCGTATTCAGTCAATAAGCTTTCAATGGCTTGATCATGATGAATGACTGAAGAAAGCAATGTTTTGCTGGGTTGGTATTGGTCTAATAATTTTTGAACAGCTGAAAGTGGATCATTTTCTAGTAGCTCCAATTTTTCCAAATGGTTGCCTTTAAAAATTGCCGCCTTTAATCGGGTGTTGCCAAAATCGAAACAGATGGTTATAGACATAATGATTTTCGTAGTCCAAAATTAATTGCTTTCAAGCAAACTTTAGTTAAAACAATAGGCAAGTTGCAAAAGATTTCGGTTATTTGAAGAACAAATAAGCGAATATGAGGGTTGCAGGGTTTACAATTATTAAAAATGCGGTGGTGAATGACTTTCCGATCTTGGAAGCCATTCGTTCTATTTTACCCTTGGTGGACGAAATGATTGTTTTAATTGGAGATTCAACAGATGAAACCATCGCATTGATTGAATCTATTGGCGACCCCAAAATTAAAATTCACCACTCTATTTGGAATAAAGATTTAAGAAAAGGAGGGGTCGTATTAGCAGATGAAACCAATAAGGCTTTTCAATTAATTGATGCCAGTTTTGATTGGGCTTTTTATATTCAAGGAGACGAGGTCTTACACGAAAAATACCATCCAGCAATTCGTACTGCCTGTGAAAAATATAAGGACGATTTAGCAGTACAAGGATTATTATTTAAGTATAAACATTTTTATGGTACTTATGATTATGTAGGCGATAGTAGAAAATGGTATGCGCATGAAATAAGGATTATAAGAAATAATAAAGCCATTAGTGCATACAGAGATGCGCAAGGTTTTAGAATTGGCAAACAAAAATTACCGGTAGCTGCTATTGATGCTAGTATCTATCATTATGGATGGGTGAAAAGTCCTGAGCAAATGCGCAAAAAGCACAAAGAGAGTGCGGTATTTTGGAATGATGATACGCAAATGGAAAAAATAATAGCAAGTCCAGATTTTCATGATTTCTCTGAATTTGATTCTTTAGAACGCTTCACAGGCTCGCATCCTAATGTGATGTTAGATAGAATTGAACGAAAAAATTGGGTAATTGATTTAGATGTTTCCAAAAAGAAGTTGTCTTTTAAAAAATTCGTTTTATACTATTTTGAAAAGTGGACTGGCATTCGTCTTTTTGATTTTAAAAATTATAAAATTATCCGTCATTAGATGTTCCAAATAGAAAATTTGAAAAAGGATGTTGCTGACGGCAATTTTAACTCAATTGCAAGAGTCATTTCTTCAATAGAAAATGAAGTTGCAGGTGTAGATGATTTTTTAGCGACATTAAATCCAAGCTTCATTCCAGTGATAGGTATTACAGGCCCCCCGGGGGCAGGTAAAAGCACATTGATTTCTGCTTTAATTGGAAACTATATTCTTCACAATAAGAAAATAGCAATAATTTCAGTTGACCCATCTTCGGTTAAACACAAGGGAGCGCTATTAGGAGATAGAATAAGGATGAAAGACTGGTATTTACATCCATCTGTTTATATCAGATCTCTTGCTTCAAGATTACATTTAGGTGGCTTGGTTAAATCAATTCATAAGATCACTAAATTCTTAAAGTCAACAGGTTTTGACATTGTAATTTTAGAAACTGTTGGAGTAGGCCAGTCCGAGGTGGAAGTAGCATCTGTAGCTAATGTTACTTTATTGGTATTGGTTCCAGAAGCAGGGGATGATATTCAAATGATGAAGTCTGGTTTATTTGAAGTCGCAAATATTTTTGTAGTCAACAAATCGGATAGGGCAGATGCAAAAAAATTCCTCTCACATCTTACAATTTCACTTAATGATAGAATACAATCTGGAGAAAAAATAGGCATAATTGAAACTGTAGCAAATACTGGTCAAGGCATTGAAGCGTTAGATGACTGTATTAACAGTTTTTTAATTCATTAAATCAAGAACATGGCCAAAATAGTACAACTTAAGGGGTTCTTTAAAAAGATTTTAGAAAATAACAATCAAGTAGCTTTTATTTGGTTTGGTTTAGTTTTTTTAACACTTCTTAGTGCAGTGTTGAATCATTCATTGAATAATTTCATCATTTTTAAGCAGTCGTTTTTTCACCTTCAGCAAAAATTGAATTTATACAGTATTTATCCTAATGAATATTGGGATCATTATTATTACAGTCCTACATTCGCCGTATTAGTTGCCCCGTTTGCTTTGATTCCATCTTTAGTTGCACCATTTGCATGGGGCCTATTTGATGCTGGTGTTTTATATTTCGCCATTAGAAAATTACCAATCCGTGCATTCTATCAAAACGGCATATTACTTTTATCTGTAAATGAAATGATGAATGCAAGTGGTAATTTGCAGAGTAATGGTTTAATCGCTGGATTAATCATACTTTCTTTTGTTTTTCTTCTTAAACAAAAAGAACATAGTGCAACTTTGTCCTTACTAGTTGGTTTTTTTATTAAACTATATGGTATTGTTGGACTTGCATTTTTCTTTTTCAGCAAGCAAAAGAGTAAATATATTTTATATCTTTTTTTGTGGACAATCATTTTAGTGCTATTGCCTTTAAGTATTACCAGCCCTGAATTTTTACTTCAATCTTATAAAGATTGGTTCGCAAGCTTATCGGTAAAGTCTAATTTTGATTTGACTCGAGATATGTATACAAATATGGTTGATGTCTCAATTCAAGGCATGATTAAAAGAGTATTTCATTTGCCATTATTGAATAAATTTTATTTTATCATTCCTGGGCTTATTTTATTTGCTTCTCAATATACCAAAATAAAATATTTCAATCATTTAGTATATCAGCTATATATTTTATGTTCTGTGATGCTATTTTTAATTATTTTTAATACGGGATCGGAGTCTCCAACCTATATCATTGGCGTAGTGCCAATTTGCTTATGGTATGTATTACAGCGAAAAACCACTTTAGTTAATACAGTATTTATCATTGCTATATTCTTTTCTAGTTTTTCTTATTCTGATTTATTTACACCTTGGCTTAGAACATATATAATGATTCCTTATGCGCTAAAAGTAGTTGGTTGTTTTTTAATCTGGGTGGTTATTTTAATTCAAATACATACTAAGCAATTTTTGACCATCAATCAAACTAAACTAATTATATAAATGGATACCTCAATTTCAGTCGCCTTAATAATTTCAACATATAATTGGCCTCAAGCATTAAATCAAACTTTAAGGTCTGTTGTCAATCAAACTATACTACCAAATGAGGTCCTCATTGCAGACGATGGTTCTGATGAAAGGACTGCCAATTTGATTCAACACTTTATAACAAATAACCCCACGCTCAATATCAAACATGTTTGGCACGAAGACAATGGTTTTAGATTAGCTGCCATAAGAAATAAGGCCATACGAATGGCACAATCAGATTATATTATTCAAATTGATGGAGATATTATTATAGACAAAAATTTTATCGCAGATCATTTAAGCATTAAAGCGATAGGTTATTTTGTAACCGGAAGTAGATTGCTTTTAGGTAAAAAAATTACAGAAGTTTTGTTGGAATCCGAAAAAGTAAATATTGCAGCTCTAAGGTGGAAGGGGAAAAACTTTTTTAATACGCTTAGAATACCCTTTTTAATGCGCTTATTACAAAATACCTATAAAACAAAAGGGAAGCACTTAGATTATGTGAAGGGTTGTAATATGGCATTTTGGAAATCAGATTTATATTTAGTGAATGGATATGATGAATCATTTATTGGATGGGGTAGAGAGGATTCAGATATCTGTATCCGTTTAATCAATGCAGGGGTGAAGAAAAAATTTATCAAATTTTGTGCAGTGCAATACCATTTACATCATCCGCTTGCATCTAGAGATCAATTTGAAGCCAATGATATACTGATTGAGCAAAATAAACTACAACGAATAAGTTTTTGTAAGCATGGGTTGATTCAGTCTTAAAAAAAAGCTGAATAATAAATTCAATTAGCCCTTTTCATTTTTCCACCATTTATATGCGACGTAGCTCATGATGCCAAATGGCATTGCTGCTAGATAGAGAATACCTACATTAAATCCTTTTCCAGCTTCTTCGCCAATCTGCGCAGCAGTTTTAGTACAAATGGAACATTGTGCTTTCCCTGCTAAAACAATCAGTTGAAATACAAGTAGTAAGTAAATGCTTTTCATGATGCAAAAATAGGTATAAAAAACCCCGAATAATCGGGGGAATCTATTTTAAAAAAATTAAGCGCTTGCCTTTGGAGCCGCTGCAGCTGCCTTAATATTTCTTGTTTTGTGCGGTCTGCTCTTACCAAAAGAACCTAAAAAGCGCTTTCCTTTTGCTGTTTTTTTATCTCCTCTACCCATGATATTATAATTTTTAAATTGTGATTGGACTGCAAATATAAAAAAACCCTCTGAATAAATGGTTATCCGAGGGTTTTTATTCAAATAAATTTGAAATTACAACTTGCCGCTCAATTCTTTACCAGCCTTGAAACGTGCAACTTTCTTTGCTTTAATCTTGATTGCCTCACCTGTTTGTGGGTTACGACCAGTTCTTGCAGCACGCTTAGATACTGAGAAAGTACCAAAACCTACTAAAGTTACTTTATCACCTTTTTTTAAAGATTTAGTTACTGCTTCGATAAAAGCGTCTAAAGCTGCATTAGCTTGAGTTTTTGGACAACCAACTGAGTCGGCGATGTGTGCGATTAATTCTGCTTTGTTCATAGATGTGTTTTTATAGTTTTAAACGATATAACAAATTTATTGAGTTTGATGAAACAAAAAAATATTTTAGTGTTTTTTTTATTTTTATTTTTCCACTAAAACCCTTAAATAGTAAGGCTTTCCGCTAAATCCAATATTTCGATTTTAGACTTATAATTATAGCCTAATGCTGTAATCCTTTACAGCATTGAATTACAGCGGTCTTTTAAATGAAAATGAGGCCAGTTATGGGTTTTGGGAGTCTAGCTATCCACAATCAATGCACAATTTTCATGCTTGTATTAAAGTGAAAACATTGATCCCCCCATTGTTCAGTAACGCTAAAAAGGAGTGTTTCTGCGTGTTTTTCCTGGAATTCGGCCAATTGAGTCGCCGCATTACTAAATAATTGTAGGGTAAAAGTAGGGGACTGATCTGCTGCAAGGTCTAATTGGTAGAGCTGATGCTCTACAAAACAAGCTGTTGAAAGACAGCTTGGGATAAAGCTTTGCTTGATCCAATTCAACCATGCTGATTCAATGGAAGGATCTATTTGAAAACTAATATTGTATACAAACATGGATTTATTTTTTTATTTCTACAACAATCGGACAATGATCACTATGCTTTATGTCTGGAAGGATAAACGCATCTTTAATTTTAGTGGCCAATATTTTTGTGGTACAAAGATAATCAATTCTCCATCCTTTGTTTTGTAATCTAACAGATGGAAATCTTTGACTCCACCATGAATAAGCACCAATCGTATCTTTATGAATATGTCTAAAACTATCAACCCAATTAGTTGTAAGCATTTCATCCATCCAAGCTCTTTCTTCCGGTAAAAAACCAGAAGATTTTTTATTGCCTTTTGGATCATGAATATCAATTACTTGATGTGCAATATTATAATCACCAGCCACAATGATATTCGGTCTTTCTTTTCTGAGTTGTTCTACCCAATTGTAAAATTCTTCCAGCCATTGGTATTTATAGGCTTGCCTAAGGTCCCCACTTGTGCCAGAAGGAAAATAAGCATTGATGATGGTGAGGTCCCCAAAATCAACTCTAATCACTCTTCCCTCTGCATCACTCATCTCGTGTCCAGTGCCATGCTCCACAAAACTTGGCTTTTGTTTGCTAAATACAGCCACGCCACTATATCCTTTTTTTACTGCAGGATACCAAGCAATATGATATCCTAAATCGGTAAAAAGATGTTGGTCAATATCTGTACTACTTGCTTTTGTTTCTTGAACACAAAGTATATCCACTGGGTAGTCTTTAAGCCATTCAATCAAACCTTTTTTAATGGCGGCTCTAATTCCATTGACATTATAACTTACTATGCGCATGGATGTTTAATTTGGCGATTGAAAAATTTCACTATAGGCAATCAACAATAAAAGGGATGTGATTGAACTTGGATATCCTTGCTGTATTGGTATGATGTAATTGGGTTTATTCCTTCCTTTTGCCGCCATGATTGGCACATTATTTAAATACATTATTTTAATGTCAATGTCATTATTGAAAAGGATTTTAAATGCATCCTTCCCAATCGTCCCTTCAACTGATTTGGATAGGGAGATGATTCCTTTTGGGTAATTGCTATTTAAAGAATAGATGGAGCTTGAGTCATAGCCATTGTAGATTTGGTTTGAATTGAACATTAAACCGGTGCTGGATGGTTGCTCTATGACTTTAAACCTACCAATTAAGTTGGTATCGGCAAATATTTTATGGACGCTATCTGGTAAAAATCGAATAGGAGGTGAAGCGCGCAATTCGGGATCGACCATTGGATTGAATTCAATATAGGCTTCCAATGTGTAATCTTTATTTTCACTCACATTCCTTAAGGGTTGTAATGCTTGATAATATTCTTTAAATAAGGTGTTGGACCTTTTTTTAATTTCAGGTAAAATAGCAAAAAAAGGATTGTTGATTGTTTTGTCTTTCGTGTCTATTTTCTGCATCATCGCATTTGGTGCTCTAAGCACAATCCGCGAATTATCTTGTGTAAACTGAATAAAATTTTTGATTGTATCTACAGCGATTCTTGGCTTAGCTTGTAGTAAAGACATGGTAAAATTATCAGAGGCATAACTAATGGGGACTTTTGCTTCAATGTAGGCCAACTCTTCTCCGTCTTTGTCAAAATAACTAACACCAGATTGAATGGCTTTGAATAAACTCTTAGGTGTAGTGATTGGAATATTGATTGGATAGCCAATCCCTTGGTTGGCGATTGGAATCATCCCCATTAAAATTGTTTTTTGGAAAACAGGTGTTTTGCTTTCGTTTAAAATGGTACAAATTAAAAACCAAGTGGATTGAATACTATCTTTTTTTAGAATATCGATATTGACCATTGAATTGCTAAAAGTTTGTTCTGGTTGCAATTCGTATATTTCTAAATAAGCGTGAAAAGCTGCAGCTTGACTTTGACTCCAATCAATAACCAGCTTACCGATTTGATTTGATTTGGTTAAAATTTTTATTTTAGTTGGATAGCTAGCGTCTCTTTTAAGTTGTAATGGATTGAATAATGCCGAATCCAATATGCTTGCAAATGCTTGGACTTGTGTTTCAGAAGTATGCCAATATTTTCCATCTGGTCGAATACTAGAATACACTTGAACTTGTTCAAATGCAACTTGATTAGATTGTCCAAATGCAGCAATACAAATACATTGCGTGAAGACTAGACTTAAAAAGTAAAAGCTGTTTTTCATTAAGCAGGTTCAAATTGGGTAATCAAATTTAGTTGATTTAGCCGTTTAATACTTTTTTTATTCTAACTACATATCTAATAAGTATATACCTGACAAAAAGATTAATCAATCACAGGTTGCAACCACTTGGTGATATACTCTAAAGATTGATTTTTTCTTTTCGCATAATCGACCACTTGGTCTTGCTGTATTTTTCCTAATCCAAAATATTGACTTTGTGGATGTGCAAAATACCAGCCACAAACACTTGATGCTGGATACATAGCTAAACTTTCTGTTAAGCTAATACCAGTATGTTCTGCTGCATTCAATAAATCAAATAAGCGATATTTTTCGGTATGGTCTGGACAAGCAGGATAGCCTGGTGCTGGACGTATGCCTACATAATTTTCTTGAATCAATGCCTCGTTGTCTAATTGTTCGTCTTTGGCATAACCCCAATATTCTTTTCTTGTTTTGACATGCAAGTATTCTGCAAATGCTTCTGCAAAACGATCTGCTAATGCTTGCAAGATAATTTTATTGTAATCATCTAAATTATCCTCAAATGCTTTGATATGCTTTTCGATACCATGAATGGTCACCGCAAACGCACCAATATAATCTGTCTTGTTTTCGGAGGCAGGACAAATAAAATCTGCTAAGGAAAAATTCGGTTGACCTGCTGCTTTTTTTGCTTGTTGTCTCAAAAAATGTAAGTCAACTTGATTTGAACCGTCCGTAACCATCACATCATCACCAGCAGATGTTGCTGGCCAAAATCCAACGGCTCCTTTTGCTGTCAACCAATTTTCTTCAATGATCTTTTTTAATAAGGCCTGTGCGTCTTGATAGAGTTTAGTAGCTACTTCACCAACGACTTCATCTGTTAAGATGGCTGGGAAATTACCATGGAGTTCCCATGCAATAAAGAATGGTTTCCAATCTATATATTCTACTAGAACTGAAAGATCTGTTATTTCAATGGCTTTATTACCAGTAAAACTTGGTGCAGTGCTATTAAATTCGCTCCAATCAATTGCTACTTTATTTTCCAATGCACTTGCATAAGGAATGCTTTGCTTCACTGTTTTTTTATTGTCAAAATCAGCCTTTAATTGCAAGTAGGTTTGTTCTAATTCTGCTAAGAAAGGCTTTTTTGTTTCTTTGTTCAATAAAGAACCAGCCACAGTCACACTTCTTGAAGCGTCCAATACATGAACGACACCATCATTGTATTCTGGTGCAATTTTAACCGCAGTGTGCATTCTAGAAGTAGTCGCTCCTCCAATCATTAAAGGAATCGTCATGCCACGACGTTTCATTTCTTTGGCAATGTAGACCATCTCGTCTAGTGATGGGGTAATCAATCCACTTAATCCTATAATATCCACTTGGTGTTTTTCTGCTTCTGCAAGAATTTTATCTGCAGGTACCATCACCCCTATATCAATAATTTCATAGCCATTACAGCCCAATACCACACCTACAATATTTTTTCCAATATCATGCACATCTCCTTTTACCGTGGCTAGTAAAATTTTAGCAGGTCCTTTTGTTTGACCATTTGGATTAGCGGAGGCATTTTTTAATCTTTCTTTTTCGGCTTCAATAAAAGGCGTCAATACAGCCACACTTTTTTTCATCACCCTTGCACTTTTCACCACTTGCGGCAAAAACATTTTACCTGCACCAAACAAATCACCCACTTGATTCATACCCGCCATCAATGGCCCTTCAATCACTTCTAATGGGGCGCTATATTGTAATCTTGCTTCTTCTGTATCTGCTTCAATGAAATCGGTAATTCCATTTATCAATGAATGCGCTAGCCTTTCCTCTACTGTACCAGTTCTCCATGCTAATTTTTTGCTATTGGCTTCTGCGACTTGTCCTGCGTCTTCGCCTTTTGCCTTCAATGCATCTGCATATTGAATCAATGCTTCGGTCGCTTGGTTATCGTCGTTGTTTTGATTCAGGACCACATCTTCACATAGCTTTTTTAATTCAGGCTCAATTTCATCAAATACAATTAATTGACCTGCATTCACTATACCCATATCCATACCTGCTTGCACTGCATGGTATAAAAACACGGCATGGATGGCTTCTCTTACTGCATCGTTGCCTCTGAATGAAAATGACACATTCGAAACACCACCACTCACTTTTGCTAAGGGCATTAATGCTTTAATTTCTCTTGTCCCTTCTATAAAATCTACTGCATAATTATTATGTTCTTCGATACCTGTTGCTATCGCAAAAATATTTGGATCAAAAATGATATCTTCTGGATCGAACCCAACTTGTTCTACTAAAATTTTATAGGCACGCGTGCAAATCTCCACTTTTCTTGCTTTGGTATCGGCTTGTCCTACTTCATCAAATGCCATCACAATCACTGCAGCGCCATAGGCTTTGCAGATATGGGCTTGTTCTATGAACTTAGCTTCTCCCTCTTTCATAGAAATAGAGTTCACAATACATTTTCCTTGCACACATTTTAAACCCGCTTCGATGATCTCAAATTTTGAGCTATCAATCATGATGGGGATTTTTGCAATATCCGGTTCGCTCTGCAATAAATTCAAATAAGTGGTCATGGCTTTCACGCCTTCAAGTAAGGCATCATCCATATTGATGTCAATGATCTGCGCGCCACTTTCTGCTTGTTGACGGGCGACAGACAATGCTTCTTCGTATTTATTTTCCTTAATCAGTCTTGCAAATTTCTTAGATCCAGTCACATTGGTTCTTTCTCCAACATTGACAAAATTTGT
>JBILCS010000013.1:0-34385 GCA_044353005.1 Sediminibacterium sp.
GATTGGGTTAAAGTCGGAAAACTCTCCAATGAATTAATTAAGTTAATAAATGAAAAGAGTAATTATGGTCATATTCCACATGATAATGGCAGATTTTTCATCATCAATGATGAAGCGTATTTGTTTGATTATAGTCATAATAAAATATACAGGTCAAAAAAGGCGGATCTAAATCAATTTTTTATTCGTAATTCAGGCGACGTAACTATATTTTTTTATAAAGGGACCTATTATAAATATCAACCAGAGTCTCAAAATTTTGTAACATGGGAGATTCATTCAGATGATTTACAATTATTGAATTTTCCAATTTGGGGAAACGATTATACGAACATAATTTTTGTATTTGCGGTATGCATTGTGATCATCATGATTATTTTGTCCATGTGGTTATTTAAGCAAAGTGTAAAAAAGAAAATTGAACAGGCACAGTTGAAAGTATTGAAAACAAAAACAGTCAACCAGGCATTTACAGAAACTGAAACAAGTTTGATTCAATTATTACTAAACGCATACAGCACCAAACAAAATGTAGAAATTGCTGATATCAATCATGTATTGGGGATTAAAGACAAAAATATTGGCTTACAGAAAAAAGTTAGAAGTGATGTTATCAATGCCATCAATGATAAATATGTATTTATCACCCAAGGCGAAATTAATTTAATAGGTAGCGTTCGTAAAGAAGATGATAAAAGGTTCTTTGAATACTTTGTAGTACCTACCGAGGTAAAGACAGTGCAAAAAATGATTGAGAAAAAATAATTTTAATTTCTGTGTAGCACATTGAATGCACTAAGCAAGATTTAAATTTGTTTAAAGTTTTTGCACTTATCCAAGCCTCAAAATCATCAAAATAATTTGCCATTCGCAAGATTATTTCAAAATGTCATATGATTGTCAAAATACAATCAATTCTAACTTATTTATGATGATTGCCTAGATAGAACTGCTAAGGAAGTTTGACCTTTGCGTTCTGAATGAAAAAAACTCGTTATCTACTAATTTTACTAGGGCTTTTTCAAGCTGTGAACTTATCTGCACAATCCCGTTTTGTAAAAGACACATTAGAGTCTAATGGGGACAGCGTGGTAGTTACAGCTACCAGAACAGAGCGAAAATTAATCAATCTTACCGTTCCTGTGACCATCATCAATGCAAAAACAATCCAACAAAATGGGTCTTTACGTTTGACGGATATCTTAAAAGAACAAACTGGTATCAACTTAACGAGTGGTTTCGGCTCAGGCATTCAATTACAAGGGCTTAATCCAGACTACACCATTATATTAATCAATGGAGAACCATTGGTTGGACGTACTGCTGGGGTATTGGATTTAAATAGAATCGCTTTAGGGAATATTAAAAAAATTGAAATTGTAAAAGGGCCTTCTTCCAGTTTATATGGTAGCGAAGCTATGGCAGGTGTCATCAATATTATTACCGATGCAACTATGGGTGCACCACTGACAATGGGTATGAGGTATGGTACCTACAATACAGTAGATGCCAATCTTGAAACTAAATTTCAAACCAGCAATTTTCAATACCAAGGATTTATCAATAGTTATAATACAGATGGATATAGTATTCGTCCCAATAGCAATAGTCGCGTTACCACACCAATAGATAGATATTCAACCACTCAACAAATTAAATGGGATCTATCTAGTCAAACGAATTTTGTCTTGAATACACGTTTTACCAATGAGCAAATTCAAAATGAAATTGCAGTAGCCAATAACGGCATCACTATTTACTCTATTGGAAAAGAAAATATTAAAGATGTAAATGCATCGGCTACAATCAATCATCGTTTTTCTAAAGCTTTAAAAACCAGTCTAAGAACTTATACAACCACCTATGACGCAGTTCAGAATTTGTTAACTATTAATGGACTACCTTATAGAGATGTATTGAATCATAATTTTATGCGTGTAGAAAATCAGACCGATTGGAATCTTAATAAAAATATACAAGCGGTCTTTGGCTTTGGTGCAGTTTGGGAAGGTGTGAAAAGTAGTCGTTATGATAGTGAAAAAATAAGAAAGCAAAACGATATTCAATATGCATTTACGCAATGGGAGTGGAAGCCATCGGAGCAATTTACTTTGATTGGTGGATTAAGATTTGATCAAAATAAGCAATTTGCTTCTGCATATAGTCCTAAGATTTCAATGTTATATAAGTTAAATCCACAACACCAATTTAGATTCAGCGTTGGCCAGGGTTTTAAAGCACCAGATTTTAGACAATTGTTTTTAGATTTCACCAATGCAGCTGCTGGAAGTTATAGTGTATTTGGTTCTGCGCAAGCTCAACAAGTGATTGCCAAATTAGAGGCACTAGGACAAATTGGAAATTTATTTTCCAATTATTATTTATTAAAAGCACTTAAGCCGGAATATTCTAATGGTGTTCACTTTACATGGGATTGGAAAATCAATACTCGTTCTGCATTGTCCTTGCAATTATTTAGAAATGATATCAAAAATTTAATTGAAACACAGCAGGTAGGTACTTACATCTCAGGCGCTCAAATTTATAGTTATTTAAATATTGGACGCGCCTTTACGACTGGCTTTGAACTAGAAGGACAGCATAAATTTAACTCAAACTGGACGCTTAGTGGGGGGTATCAGTATTTACGCACAGGCGATAAAGACCAGATTGCAGATATTAAATCAGGCACAGTCTATACCAAAAATAGCCAAGGCTATAGCAGACTCCTGAAGCTGAACGAATATGTTGGTTTGCCAAATACAAGTAAGCATAAACTACAAGTCAAATTAAATTATAATTCCCCCAAGGGTTATTACTTGAATCTAAGAGCCATTTACAGAAGCAAGTGGGCGGTGAATAACAATAACGGCAATGAAGTTTTTGACAATGGTGATGTATTTGCTAGTGGCTATGTTGCTGTTAATAGTGCTGCTGGTAAATCATTCAAAAACGGGTTAAGTATTCAAGGAGGGGTAGATAATATATCTAATTATATCGATGCCACAAACCTGCCTAATTTACCTGGAAGAACTTTTTATACAAGTGTTAAGTATCAATTACAAAAAAATAAAAAATAAAAACAAATATATCATGAAAAAAAATCTAACAAAATTTGCGTTATTCTTAAGCTTAGGCCTTGCATTGGTTGCTTGTACAAAAGACGAAGAGACAATTGTTATTCCAGTGAGTGCCATTACAGTGAATAATCTTGCAGCAGATACGGTAACAGGATTAGGTGTTGATGGCAGACCTCAAAGTGCAGGTACGACTACTTATTATAGTCTAGTGGATAATAAAGCAATAGCTTCAACCGATGCCGCTTCAACTAAATGGGATATTGCTTTTTCTTCTACTAAAATTACAGTGAATTGCGGTACTAGTGGTCCAGGTATTGGAGGCGCTTTTGTATTTAAAGGATTGTTTGATGAATTAAAAACGATTCCAGCAGATTCAAGCTTTGCAATAGACAATACCAACGCAGCCTCTTTTGCAATTCCATTGGGAAGCGGAAGAGCATGGTACACTTATGATGGATTGACGACACTAGTTAGTCCAATTGCGGGTCGTGTCTTAGTGATTAGAACTGCAACAGGCAAATTTGCAAAAATTGAAATTCTAAATTATTATAAAGGAGGGGTAACCTTACCAGCGACTGCATCAGTGAACGATAAATTATTCAAGCAGCGTTACTACACATTTAGATATGCGTATCAACCAAATGGTTCTAAGACGTTTTAGATTTAAAACTCCAAGTGATCAAAAACTCCGCAACGGTCTCGTTCGCGGAGTTTTTTCCTTTAGACATACATACAATCGTTTTACCTTCCCCTGTTTCGATAGATTCATTGATGGCTGCTTGGATTAACGCACCATCTTCACAAGTAAAAAGCACAGTGCCAGTTGCCTTTTTAATAAAATTCACTTCCATCTTCACCACTAGCATACTCACTTTTGGATTGCGTTTGTAGACCTGCCCAAATGCTAACATACCCGAACACATTTCTGCAGCCATCGCTTCTACTGCGAAGTAAATAGATTTAAAAGGATTTTGACTGAACCATGAATACTTGATTTTAACAGTGCAAGTAGTTGCATCAAAATGTACAATCCTGAGTCCAGAAAAAAATGCAGCAGGTAATTTCTGAAACAGAAAAAAACGAAATTGAATAGGGCTACTAATTAAGGCACTAAATTTTTTAAAATTTGGGTTCATATCTGCTGAATTATCCTTAAATATAATAGATAAACCTTAATTTAGACCACTAAACGTTGCTTTATGAATCAAGGATTGCAAACCTATGACTACATTGTATTTGTATTGTATTTTATATTGATCTCCTCTTATGGAATTTGGATCTATCGAAAAAAGAATACCAACATTACCAATACCAAAGATTTCTTTTTGGCCGAAGGACAATTAACTTGGTGGGCCATTGGTGCGAGTTTAATAGCCTCTAATATTTCTGCAGAGCAATTTATAGGCATGAGTGGCAATGGATTTAGATTAGGACTTGCCATTTCCGTATATGAATGGCTAGCAGCTGTTTCTTTGGTGGTGGTGGCTATCTTTTTTATGCCAGTCTATTTAAAAAACAAGATCTATACCATGCCTCAGTTTTTAAAAACGAGGTACAATGAAACAGTGGCTATGATCATGGCTATCTTTTGGTTGTTCTTGTACATCTTTGTGAACTTGACTTCTATCTTATATTTAGGCGCCATCGCAATCAATAATTTAACAGGTGGCACGCATTTTCATTTGATCATGATATGCTTAGCCGTATTTGCATTGTTCATTACATTGGGCGGGATGAAAGTGATTGGTTATACTGACGTGTTTCAGGTCTTGGTTTTAACAGTTGGAGGATTGGTCACTACTTATATTGCATTGACAGTTGTCAGCGAGCAATTTGGTATGGGTAAGAATATGGTTGCAGGCTTTCAACAATTAATGCAAGCCGCACCAGATCATTTTAAAATGATCTTTGATAAACCAGGTCCAGGTGCTACACAAAAAGAAATTGAGGATTACTCGAGCCTGCCAGGCATGGCCATGATGGTAGCGGGTATTTGGATTGCGCATTTAAATTATTGGGGATGTAATCAGTACATCACACAAAGAGCGTTGGGCGCAGATTTAAAAACAGCAAGAACAGGTATTTTATTTGCAGCTTTTTTGAAATTGATGATGCCAATATTAGTGGTAGTTCCAGGTATTGCAGCCTATGTATTGTACCAAAATGGAGGATTACAAACGCAGATGATGACTGGTGGGGTTTTGAATCAAGACAATGCGTATTCGGCTGTGGTTGGATTTTTACCTGTGGGCCTAAAAGGCTTGTCGATGGCGGCTTTGACAGCAGCGATTGTGGCATCATTGGCGGGTAAAGCAAATAGTATTTCTACCATTTATTCCCTAGACATTTATAAAAAATATATCAACAAGGACGCTACGGATAAAAAAATTGTCACAATAGGAAGAGTGATCATTGTACTTTCATTATTGATTGCGATTATCATTAACTGGAAAGACACTTTAGGTATTGGCGGCAAAGGTGGATTTGAATTTATCCAAAAATATACGGGTTATATTTCTCCAGCCATCTTCCCTGTTTTTTTATTAGGGTTCTTTTGGAAAAAAGCAACTTCAAAAGCAGCGATCACAGGTATCTTTTTAGGCGTGGCGCTCTCCATTATTTTTGATAAATTCTTGCCAGGTTGGATGGGCAACGATACTTTATTATATACAGCTTATCCAACTGCATCTGGCAGTTTTGAAATTCCATACTTGATTCAAATGGGCTGGGTATTTTGCTTTACCACACTGGCCATTATACTGATTAGTTTATTGGATGTGAAAGGACAAAAACATGAAAACGAAATCACCGAAGACGAGGGACAGTTTAAATTATCTAATGCTCATTTAGCAATGGTAATGCTTGTTTTGGGTGTGGTGATTGCGCTCTATATTAAATTTTGGTAGGCAAAGTTGATTGAACTGAATAGCACTTTAAACAGCGACTTTAAAAAAGTTGCAAACTGTAATGCCCTATAGCAGTAAAAAGGGCACAACGAATCAGTACGCCTAAACTACACCAAAACACCATTTTATTGGTGGGTACATTAAAGCCTACGCCAATACCGATACTAATGGGGGCACCTACAGTCATGGTACCCAATAAGCCAAGCCCAATGACACCATATTTTTCCCAAATTTTCAATACAAATCCAGGTTCCTTTTTTGTTTTCTCGACTTTATTTTTTCTGAAGCTATTGACTATCAATTTTATTTTATCACCCAGATAAGCGGCAGCAAAAACACCTAATAATCCCCCAACAAGGCTTGCTAAAAAAATAACGATTGGGGAGAGTCCAAATGCAAATCCAGCAGGGATAGCGGCGTAAATTTCAAAAGTGGCAAGACCAGCTACAGTGAGGATTTTATAAAACATAGGGTGATTTATGAAATGTAAAGCTAACAATTAATAGCCTCTAGGATACATTTTATTTATTAAATTAAACTTAACTTTAAGTTACCACAAAACCGAATGTATGGAACGTAGACAACTCTTAAAACAATCTGCTTTTGCAATTGCTGCTTTTTCTTTTTCTAGAGAAGTTTTTGCCAATGCATCAAATACTAGATTGGATTTTAATCCAGCTGCTTTGAATAGTTCGAATATGCTAAGTAGTATGATTCGATTAGGCTCAAATGAAAATCCACATGGCCCATCTACATTAGCGAAACAAGCTATGATAGATGCAGTAAGTATTTCTAATCGCTATCAATGGGATATGAATGCGGAATTAAAAACAGAAATTGCAAAAATGACTGGTCATACAAAAGACCATGTTGCCCTAGGTGCTGGATCTTCAGAATTATTAGGGATTGTTTCATTATGGGCTGCCTATAAAAAAGGAAATGTGGTTGCTTCTGAACCAACATTTAAATTGTGGATGCCTGCGGCTAGACGTATGGGCTTGCCAACCAAATTAGTTCCATTGACGGAAACAAAGCACAATGATTTAAATGGATTAATGAATGCGATGGATGAACAAACAAAGATGGTTTATTTATGCAACCCAAATAATCCAACTGGCACAGTGAGTCCTACAAGTGCATTGGAAGACTTTATAAAAAAAGTGGCTAGCACCACCATTGTATTATTAGATGAAGCCTATACAGATTATTATGATTCGCCTTCTATGTCAAAAATGATTGACACCTATCCTAATTTAGTGATTGCAAAAACATTTTCTAAAACATTTGGAATGGCAGGTGCAAGAGTTGGTTATGTGTTGGCGCACCCAAATACAATCAAGCAATTAAATGAATTTCAGGCTTGGGCAAATGCGGGTCCATCTGCAGTATCCATGCAAGGTGCATTGGCAGCCATCAAAGACAAGGCATTCGTAACCTATTGTAAGCAAGAAAATATCAAAGCAAAAGAGATCTTGTATAATGGCTTTGATGCCCTAGGTATCAAGCATATTAAGTCATTCACAAGCTTTGTCTATTTTGATACGGCGACATATAAAAAAGATATTCCAGCATTATTATTAGCCAATCAAATTACAGGTGCTAGATCTTTTGAGCAAAATAGCAGTTGGTTAAGAATAAGTATTGGCACAGTAGCTGAAATGGAAAAAGTGGTAGCTGTGTTGAAACTTGGCGCCTAGACTATACTTTTTTTGGAGGTAATGCAAATGCAGTCGCTTGATGTTCGAACTGTCCATTGTGCGCGCCATCACAAAAAGGTTTGTTTTTACTCAATCCACATCTGCAAAGGCCTAACACATTTCTGCCAGCTAAGTCATAAGTGTTTCCTTCTCTATCTACGATTGTAAATTCGCCTTCGACTTTCAAAGATCCGTTATTATTTACGGTGATTTTAGTTGACATAGTTGCTTTTATTTTAGAAATTTAAAGGTATAGAATTTTTACTTCAGTTCAATCAGGGTCGCCTGTGTTGGATAGAATATCTTTAAACCAATTTGATTGGCTGCTTGAATTTCTGCTTTGATTTTTTTTTCGCAATCATCACATGGCTTGATATGTGTTACATACAATCGAGTATTTTTCAAAAGTCCATTTGTTAGTTGATTCAGTTTCGCCATTTCTTCCATCAAAAGTTTGGGGGTGAGGTGCCCAAATAAAGCTTTTTCAGAAACGCTATTGTCAAAAGAGACTTCAATAAAAATGGCTTTAAGTTGATTTTGAATCACCAAGGGCGCTATGGTCTGCCATAACTGAGCAAGTTGCGTGCTTTGTTCAACCCTATCTGGGCCAGTGTCACCAAGGTATAATAAATAGGCATCCTGATTTCTGACAAGAAAAGCAGTGCTCTCATAGGGCTTGACATGACTTAAAACAAAGGGCGTGACAAATAAGCCAGTATTGTCAATTGGAATTTCAAGCTTGGGTGTTAAGGTTTGATAGCTATATTTTTTTAAGATAGGCGCTTCTCCCTCATTTCCAAAATTGGCCCAAGCAGACCAAGTAAAATAGTTTTTCTTGAATACATCTAAGACAGAAGCAAGTCCGTATAAATTTTTTGCTTTGTCATTGGGAGAATTCATGATCAATCCTGCGGTATGGTCTAAATGTGCATGAGAAATAAAATAGCTACTGATATTATTTTGTTGAATAACACTAGGGTTGGATGGTTTAAAAATCTTTTTTGCTGCCGCAAGCTCAAGCCCCTTATAAATAGTACCGGCGTCTAAACAAATAAATTGGTCGCTGCCACCGGCAGCCACGAGGTATGCCGATAGATTCGACTCGTCTAAGCCACCCTTTACACCAAGGGGGATGACTTTAAAGCCATTGGTTGAAATGGATGCGTAGTTTGATTGTCCAGCAACATGTGCTGCTACCATCAAAAAAATTGCAACTATTGGTCCTAATTTTGGTTTCAAATCTTGATTTTGTTAAAATTATTAAATTTTTCGTTCCGTTTGCGTAATTGGGAACATATTCAAATGATCAATTGCGTTTTTTAGGAATTGTACAAGATATTTTTGAGTCAAATCAAATCAAAAATTTATGAAAAAAATGTTTATATGCTTCATGGCGTTATGCACATTGACAGCTACTGCGGTATCTGCACAAAAAATGGATCTGGCTGCAAAAAACATCAAGTTTTACGGACAAGTTTGGGATGTGGTAGTTAATGAAGGAAGAGTGAATGTATTAGATACTGCTTTTGCTGATAATGTGATTTTACACACGACACCTGCTGTCACTGGCAAGGCGAATGCGATAGCGTATTACGCAAATTATGTGACTGGATTTAGTAACAGACAGTTTACTGTAAGAGAATCACTTGCACAAGGCAACAAAGTAGTGAAATACTGGAACTTTAAAGGCAAGCATACAGGTACTTTCTTTGGTATTCCTGCAACCAATAAGGATGTGGATGTGGTTGGCTGTACCATTGCGACTATTGTAAATGGTAAAATCACAGAAGAGCGTGACTTTATGGACATGTTAGAATTCTTACAACAATTAGGCATCATGCCTCGTTAAGCTTCTACTGTTCTGACAGATTTTATAAAAGCGGAAGGGGTTACTCCCTTTCGCTCTTTAAAAGCGTCAATGAATTTAGATCTTGATGCAAAACCCGCATTCGTAGCAATCGCTTCTATCGTCAAATTTTTTGCTTCTCCGTCTTCGATCAACTTACATACATGATCGATTCTTAAATTTTTTCTCCAGTCACTAAATGTAATCTCCAGTTCTTTATTAAAGTAGTTGGATAAAAATCTTTCTGGTATTTTTAAATCAAAAGACATTTGAGAAAGTGAAAACTCTTTTTGAATAAAGGGTAAAGTATCTAAATAGTCTTGAATGATCCGCTCAATATCTTGCACTGTAGTTGTTTCTTTTTGCTTCTTTGGCAAACTCAATTTAATATCATCAATGATATTATTTTTACCTTCCTCTATGGTGTAAGATACATTACCATAAAGAATCTTAGGAAATAAAAATAAGGAAAGATTTTGTAAGAAAAATCCACCACCACAAATTTCAAAATAATATTTCTCGGTAAATAAAGTAGTGGATGGAATTCCAAGCACATTAAATTCTACGCCGTATAAAGTACTCATATGGCCTATACTATTGATCGCAATCACAATTTGCATCAAACATAATAAATACATCCACCTACTAATAATTGAATGATTAGAAGAACGACTATAATTTTCTTTTAGCATTTTTTTACTATGCGTATAGAAATAGCCAATAGAAAAAACAGCATAGCATAAAAGATGAATAGATCTAGAGTAAAGGATGAATTCAAATGACACAAAGTTAAAATCAAGTGTATAGTTCTCGGTTACATTGACTATTTCATGTGCAATTTTTGCCTTTTGATCAAATGGAAGTGTTGTAAATGGCAGGCAATTAATGACAATAAAAACAGCTGGAAGCAAATGCAACCAATCCCATTTTGCAAGCTTATTATTGTCTGATATTGTCGTCTTTACATAGAACCACAACAAAGGGCCTAGTAAATAGGATAAGGGAAGCCAATGCACGAAGCTTATTCCTTCCCAAAAGAGGTCCTTGGTAAAATGCAAGCCATAGTAGACCAATACCACCAGGTTGCAACAAAGGAAAAAAAGCGCTAAGAATATATTCGATCTATTTAAGGAACTTAAATAGTATAAAAGAATGAAGGAGGTAAATATCCCAAATAAAGGAAAAAGTATAGCCATAAATGGGTGATTACTAGTTGAATAGGTTTTCAAGATAAGTAAAAATGTTCCAAATTACTAAAAAGGAACAGCATCCCATCCCATTTAGGCCAAAAAAAAGCCCCGGCAATTTGCCAGGGCTATGTATTTTTCAAACTTAAAACCTAATAATTACTTGCTTACACGCTTATACGTCTTGATACTAGTCATTTTATTTACTGTATCAGAAATTGTTTGCGTGAACTCATCTGGGCCATTGAAAGTCACTGGGATATTGTATTTACCCACCCAAGTCCTACTGCTACAAAAAGTTAGATCTTCGGTCAATGCACCATTGCTTAAGGTAAAACTACCCTTACCTACTGTGTTAGCAAAAGTATTACTTGTTGTATCAGCCAATGCTCTAGCTGCCCACATAAAATGACCTGCATGGTATACCTTATATTCATTATATGTATTTACAACTGAATCCTGACCAGTCACATTGATACTTTTTGTTTGGTGCCATACGCCATCCAAATCAGATGTACCTGCACCTTCTAATTTAGTATACTCTTCAGTGCCACTCCATTTAGCACCACGTAACATGATTTCAGAAATCACTTGTTTGTATCCTTTTTCGTTCTTTGTGATGGCTAATTTAGCAGTAGCTGCGGTATCTAAAGTGGTTGTATTGAATAGATTCACCTCTTCTATATTATTTGCATCTTTCTGAGTGTAAGATCCAACACCAAATGCAACTGAACTATCCTTGCCTTCGGCAATGTAAAAATAAGAGTCAGTAGTGTAGATTTTGAATTGGGTATTGCCATCTGCAGCCGATGACTCATTGTCTTTTGTACCGTCATTCCAAATCACTTTGTCTAAAGAATAAGCACCAGCTTGAGATGTTGGGGCTTCCGGTTGAGCGCAACTAGCTAAAATAGCAGCCATTGCAAATCCTACAATCCTTGTTTTTTTCATTGTTAATGTTTTGTGTTTTTAAACTTAAGGAGTCCAATTTACCTACTTAAATAAATAATGGGGGGAAAGAAATTGTTAAAAATGTTCCAATTCGGCTTTTAAGGAACAAATTGAATCCAGACTAAGGGGCATCTTCCTATTTAGATGACTACATTGACCATTCAATTTAAAAATTAAATTCATATGAAAAAGTTCATTTTAGCATGTCTTGTGGTAAGTACCATTATTGCATGTTCTCCAAAAACAGAAACAGCAAGCACATTTGCGGCTCCTGCAGATTTAAATAGTTACAATCTTGACAGTTCTGCCAATATTGACATAGTAAAAAAGATGGTAGTCGCTTTTGAAGCGATGGATTCTGCCACTTATAGATCATTGTATGCAGATTCAGCTATATTCCATGACAATGGAAAAGACATGACTTTAGATCAAAATGTAACTTTATTTAATTATTTCAAATCAAACGGAATCACTGTTAAAGTGGAGAGCGTAGACCCAATTTGGGAAATAGTGAATAAAGTAGCTTCGCCAAATGGTGTTACCAATTATGTTATGTCATTCCAACAAACAACTTATAAGAAAGGCGACAAGGAAGTAAAAGTCATTGTGAGTGTAGTGAATGGAATGAAGGATGGTAAAATTGTGGAAGAGTGGGACATATATGACACAAAACCAATGATGGATTTAATGAATCAAAAATAGTCCATCGTTAGTAGCATTGCTTACGAATATATTTTGAATAAAGAGCCCGTCATTGACGGGCTCTTTTGTTAAAGCTCGGGCCGATTAAATATATTTTTAATCTTAATCTAATTGATGATAAGCCCTATATATAGCATCACATTAAACCCGTTATCTATTTTATTGTCTAATATCTTATCAAAAAGTATGATTTTGGCGCATAAATTGATTATTTTCAAAAGTGCTTTTTCTGCTATGAGTCTATTAATATGTCAAATACTCGTTTTTTAATTATTATACTTTTGTTTTGCGCATTTAACATAGCAAATGTGCATGCGCAAGATTTTTCTAATAAGGGTAAGGAATTTTGGGTTGTTTTTCCACCTCATGCCCCTAGTAATAATAATTTAGCTGAATTATCTTTATACATTAGCTCTGATAAAAATACGAGTGGGTATATTGTAATTAATACCGATTCAATTCGATTTAATATAGTAGCATTTACCCCACAGGAATTTATTTTACCAAGGAATACGACTTATATAAGCGGTGCAGAGTCGGCTATTGATGATGCAGTATCAAGTAAAAAGATTGTTTTAAACAAAGGTATAAAAGTGATTGTAGATGCAGGCAAGCCTGGCGTTGTGGTTTACGCGCATATGTATGCCAATGCTCGATCGGCAGCTTCTATTATTTTACCTACATCTGTTTTAGAAAAAAAGTACCAAGTCATTACTTATACTCAATCAGCATCTGGAGCAGCGGAGGCCAATGAGTTTAGGAGGTCTCAATTTAGTGTGATTGCCATAGAGGATAATTCGGTCATTCGGATTCAGTTAAGAAAAAATGGTCAAATTTCAGGTTCAACTTATGATGTGGAGTTACCTAAAGCTGGAACCATCTATTCCTTTCAAGACCCAATTGACCTAACGGGAACATCCATTGAGTCCGTATCTATAGATGGAAGTGTTTGTAAAAAAATTGCAGTTTTTAGTGGAAGTAGTAGTCTTTCAATTGGGAACAATGGTTCTGTTGATCCATTATATCAGCAATGTTATCCTGTTAATTCTTGGGGATTAAATTATTTTATTACACCTTATCGTGGGAAAAATAAATTCATTATAAGAGTGTTGGCTAAAGAGGATGGCACAAATGTAATGATCAATGGACAAGCGGTTCCATTAAGTGCCAACGAATTTAAAGAGTTTAGTTATACCAATCAAGCTGCATTTGCCATCAATTCCAATAAACCTGTTGCAGTTGCGCAGTTTTCACTTACACAAGCTGCTGATATTGGGGTAGGTGATCCAGATATGGTTATTTTAAATCCAGTAGAACAAAATATCAATGATGTCACTGTTTTTTTAACTCCAAAGAATGCGATTACAGATCAGAACATTAATGTGGTAATCAAAGATGAAGGTATTTCGACATTTAAAATAAACGGGCAAAAACCTATCAGTGTATTTATAAAAATAGCCAACACTAAATACTCCTATTTACAAGAAAAATTTACGGTTGCAAATGGTACATTTTTAAGTATCAGACTGACTTCTGATAGTGGATTCAATGCTTTTTGTTATGGTTTTGGTAGTCCTGAGTCCTATAGCTATAGCGCAGGAACCAATGTGAAAGATTTATTTCAAAAATTAATCATCACCAATAAATTTACTTCAGTAGACGCTAATGCCGTGACTTGTAAAGGCGCTCCCTTCATTGCCTCGATTACGTTGCCATACAAACCCAATCTGCTAAAATGGAAAATACCCTCCTACGCACAAGTAGACGATCTCTCTCCCAAAGCGATAGATTCATCTATTGTAAGTGGCAAGGTAATCTACACCTATAAATTAAATACAGAATTGATTTATCAAATAGCAGGCACTTACACCATCGAGGTGATTGTCAATAATCCATTAGGTGATGGATGTAGTGGTGAACAAGAAATCAGTTTTGAATTAGAAGTACTAGAGCCACCTAAAGCACTCAATAAAATAATTACAAGTAGTTGTGTTACTGATTCTGTGAGTTTTGCAGATGCTAGTATCCTGAATGCAAATGATAAAAAGATAACTAATTATAAATGGGACCTAGGTAATTATATATTTAAAGATTATGCTGCTAATTTTAAATTTAAATATGATACTGCTGGAAAATATGATGTCAAATATTTTTTAATTACAGAAATTGGTTGCATAAGTGATACTGTAACCAAAACTATTCAGCTAGATGATTTGCCAACTGTTAATTTTAATTTTTCATCAATCACATGTCAAAATAAAGAAATTTCTTTTACTGATGCATCTCAAAGTAAAGGGAGTACTGTTATTGATAAATGGATTTGGAATTTTGGGGACAATACTACTATTGATACCCTTTCTTCAAATGTAATTGTCAAGCATAGTTATACTGATGCAAAAAAGTTCAAGGTTAAATTATCTACCATCACCAAAAATGGTTGTCAAAATTCATTAGAAAAAGAAATTACCAGCCATCCTAACCCTTTGGTTGGCTTTATCATGCCAGAAATTTGTTTAGAGGATCCGTTTGCTCAGTTTATAGATACGACCAAAATTGCTGATAACACTAAAGGTTTCAAATATCAATGGAATTTTGGAGATCCTTCTAATACTTTATATCCCAATACGGACATCGTTGCCAATCCAAAACACCGTTATTTAGCTCCAGGTAATTACAATGTATCCCTACAAATTGAAAGTGGTGCGGGATGTATAAGTGCAGATACAAGTGTATTCACTGTAAATGGATCAATTCCTAGATCCACATTTATAGTTCAAAATGACACTGCATTATGTAGCAATAAGGAGGTTACGATTATTAATAATTCTGTGGCAGATATTGGAACAGTTGGTAAGCTTATTATCTACTGGGACTATGATAGAGATATTTTAGATACGACTGTGGATGAAAATCCTACGATCGGGAAAAGCTATCAACATAATTATAAAAAATATAGTTTTCCCGATAAAACAAATTTTAAAATAAAATTAGTGGCATTTACAGGTGGTGCGTGTTTAGACGATACCGTTCAAAGTATTTCAATTGTACCTCCACCAAGCAAGGTCACTACATTGCTTACAAGAAATTATGTTTGTAAAATGGATACACTCCATTTTAATATAGATATCACTGGTGGTCTACCTCCATTTAATCAAGTTTGGTCCGTTGATAAAACTAATGCAGCAAATTTTTCTGCAAATATTTTAAATGGCTTATTGCCTGACAATATCAATATTGCCTTAAAATTGATAGATTCCAAAAAATGCGAATATGTATTTAACAATATAAAAAATATGAATATTCGTGATATACCAATTGCAGTTTTTAAAGCAAAAGATACAGTTATTTGCAACGGAGATCCAGTTACTTTATTAGGTGCAGGTGGAAGTGCCTATACATGGCTATTGAATGATATGACCAAATATTCAACTAATACTATTGATACGTTTGCAACAACACAATATGGTAACTATAAGCTAATTGTGAATGATGGTTTTTGCAATTCATTAAAGTCAGATGCAATATTGATCAAAGAGTTAAACATACCGGTTTATACTTTAAGTTATAATCCATATAGTTGCCTACAAGGTAATCTAGTCATTAATACAAATGCAAAAGATCAAAAAAACGTCTATTTAAACTGGGACTTTGGAGATGGAAAAACTTTTAACAAAGCTCAACCTGTTTCCCATAGCTATGACAAAATTGGAAACTACCAGATAAAATTATCTGTAAAGAATGACTATTGTCCAAAATATGAGTATCAATTAAATGGCGATTCGGTTAAAGTAGTAGCACCATTACCACTTTCTAAATTCACGCTATTTGTACTTGCAGATCAGGATACTTTATTATATCCCAAAAAAATCGACTCTGGTTATATTAATTATAAATGGACGCCTTCATTTAATCTTTCAAATCCATTCATCCCCAATCCAATGTTCAGATCAAATAGCTCTATTGAATATATTTTAAAAAGGGTAGATCCAGTAACTGAATGTTTTATCAATGATGTATATTATATAGATGTTTCAACTGCGATTGTGGTTTCTATTCCTAAGGCATTCACCCCTAATAGAGACAACCTCAACGATGTATTAAAAATTGAATATGGTGCAGGGCTCAAAACATTTAACTATTTCAGAATTTTTAATCGGTTTGGGAAAATTATTTTTCAAACAAACAGACTAACCGATAGTTGGGATGGTAAATACAATGGCATTGATCAGGAAATGGATGCCTACACCTATTTGATTGATTATATTACTTATAAAGACGAACACATTACAAAAACTGGGTCCTTCCTTTTATTAAGATAAATGAATAAAATTGTACACTTTATACTAGGGATATGCCTATTTACTTTTGCACAAGAGGCTTATGCGCAAACACCCTATTCATCTCAAAACTTTAATTTAAATAATTTCTTTAATCCTGCTACTTCTGGTTTTGGAAGCAATAATAAAGTGCAAACAATATTTAGAACACAGTATGAAGGCGTAGGAAGTGCATATAGAACAATTGGACTAGCTGCTGACGTAGCGCTGTTGCGTAAAAATAGTTATGATAAAAATAATCTTTTTGGAATGGGTGTACAAGCTGTCTCGGAGCAAGTTTTAGATGGAGTTTTGCAAACCAACGCCATCACCCTTAGTTTTGCCAATCGACTTTTTTTCAATGAATCAAAAACAAGCAGTATTGCATTGGGTATTAGTTCTACATTGATTACTAGAACAATTGATGCTTCAAAACTTACATTCGGCGATCAGTTTAATTCTGGAAGATTGTTTAATGCAAGTAGTTTAGAAGTTATTAATTCCAGCCCAAGTAAATTTTCTTCAAATGTAGGATTATTATACACTTTATCTAATGAACAAACATTTTTTCAATTTGGGGGTAGTGTATTTTATATCAATAGAAGTTCAACAGAACAAGCCCTAGAGAAATTTGAACAATCCTATCAAACCATAGGACAAATTAATTTTGAAAAAAGGGTTTGGGAAAATAATACAATCGCATTTCATGCAGATTATCAAAATAGAGTTGAAAGTGAATTTGTTTATACAGGAGCTGTTTTTAGTATTCCAATGAATTCAAAAGGAGAAAATAATGACCGTTTTTATATTGGTTGTTTTTATAGAACAAAAGATGCTATTATCCCATATGTTGGTTTAATGTATAAAAAGTACAAATTTGGATTGAGCTATGATGTGTATCAATCAAAAATGTCCTTATCAAGTTTAAGGCCTCAAACAATTGAGTTTACTATTTCTACCAATATCAGTCATCGGGTTTCGGATAAATTAGTGGGCATGTTTAACTAATTAAAGCCAATTGTTTTTTAAATTTTCTATCCTATTAAGTTTGACTATATAAGGGAATCAACTAATTTTACCCATACAAACAAACATTAGCCTAATGGGTAAGATTTTAGTGATAGGTGCAGGTGGACAGTTGGGGACAGAACTCACAAAAGCTTTGACAGACAAGTACGGTAAGGATGGCGTTCTAGCAACCGATTTTCAGGAGGCTGCAAAAGACAAATTTGACTATTGTGCTTTCCAAACTTTGAATGTCATGGATAAATCCAGCTTGGCTTCTATTGTTGCTAAAGAAGGTGTGACGCAGATTTATCATTTAGCTGCTATCCTATCTGCTTTAGGTGAAAAAAATCCTGTGCAAGCATGGGACTTGAATATGGGCGGTTTGTTAAATGTATTAGAAGTGGCAAGGGAGCATCATATTGAAAAAGTTTTTTGGCCTAGTTCCATTGCTGTCTTTGGTCCAAATTCAGATAAAGACCAAACACCTCAAAGGGCATTTAAGGATCCTAATACCGTTTATGGTATTTCAAAATTAGCAGGCGAACATTGGTGTGAATATTATTTCAATAAATATGGCGTAGATATTAGGAGTCTAAGGTATCCTGGTTTAATTGGCTATAAGTCTTTACCTGGTGGAGGCACAACCGACTATGCAGTAGACATTTATCATAAAGCAGTGCAAGGAGAAAACTTTACTTGTTTCTTAAGCGAGCATACTTATTTACCAATGATGTATATGGATGATGCCATTCATGCAACATTACAGTTAATGGATGCACCAAAAGAAAATATAAAAATTCGTACAAGTTATAACCTTGCAGGAATGAGTTTTTCACCTAGTGAAATCCATCAAAGTTTATTGCCTTATTATCCTAATTTTGCAATCACCTATCAGTCAGATTTTAGACAGCAAATTGCAGACAGTTGGCCGAATAGTATTGATGACAGTACCGCAAAACAGGATTGGAATTGGCAACCTGCATTTGATTTAAAAGCAATGACAGAAGTTATTGTAAACAACTTGCCAAAATATTTTAATTACAACGCGCCTAAATAAAACATATGTACAATCAATTTCAACCATTTTTAGCAAAGGAAATAGAAGGGATTAAAGAAGCAGGATTATATAAAAAAGAAAGAATCATTACTTCTGCACAAGCAGCAGAAATTACTATACAAGGTGGCCAACATGTATTAAATTTTTGTGCCAATAACTACCTAGGTTTATCCTCGCATCCAAAAGTGATTGAAGCAGCAAAGGCAGCCATTGATACACATGGATTTGGATTATCCTCTGTACGTTTTATTTGTGGCACACAGGATATACATAAAATATTAGAAGAAAAAATCTCTGCTTTTTTAGGCACAGAAGACACTATTTTATACGCTGCGGCATTTGATGCCAATGGTGGCGTATTTGAACCTTTGTTTGGAGAAAAGGATGCAATTATTTCGGACTCCTTAAATCACGCATCTATTATTGATGGTGTAAGACTTACAAAGTCTATGAGGTATCGATACGAGCACAATTCAATGGAGGACTTGGAAGCAAAATTAAAAGAAGCCATTGCAGCAGGTGCCGTACAAAAAATCATTGTAACAGATGGCGCATTCTCTATGGATGGCACCATTGCACAATTAGATAAGATTGTGGAATTAGCAGAAAAATATGAAGCACTTGTGATGACGGATGAATGTCATTCCACAGGATTCTTAGGTAAAACAGGAAGAGGGGTGCATGAATTAAAAGGTGTGATGGGCAGAGTGGATATCATTACAGGTACTTTAGGAAAAGCATTGGGTGGCGCGTCTGGAGGATTTACCTCTGGTAAAAAAGAAATCATTGATTTATTAAGACAACGTTCAAGACCTTATTTATTTTCCAATACATTAGCACCTTCTATCACTGGCGCATCTATTGCGGTTTTTGATATATTATCACAAACAACAGAAC
This sequence comes from Sediminibacterium sp., assembly GCA_044353005.1. GTDB lineage: Bacteria > Bacteroidota > Bacteroidia > Chitinophagales > Chitinophagaceae > Sediminibacterium. The sequence continues at coordinate 19,648 of JBILCS010000013.1, forward strand.
TCAGAGATACGCTAGAAGCAAACACGACTTATTTTAGAGAAAAAATTACTACTGCAGGATTTGATATTAAACCAGGTACGCATCCAATTATTCCAATCATGTTGTACGACGCAGTGGTGTCTCAGAAAATGGCAGAAAAATTATTAGAAAAAGGCGTTTACGTCATTGGATTTTACTATCCAGTCGTTGCAAAGGGGCAAGCAAGAATTCGTGTGCAAATTTCTGCGGCACATACTAGAGCGCATTTAGATCAAGCCATTCAAGCATTCATAGAAGTGGGCAAAGAATTGGGTGTGATAAAATAGAATCTTAATCCTAAAAATTAGGAGCTACATAAAATAAAAAGGGTTTACGACTATTAGATCGTAAACCCTTTTTTAAATTCACCTATAAATTCTTAGCATCAATTGATTTGAATGCCAGATGTTATTTCTGAAATTATTTAGGTAAAACAACAGCATCCAAAACGTGGATTAAGCCATTGCTTGCAGCTAAGTCAGTAGCAACTACTGTAGCAACACCACCTTTCTCGTCTGTTAAGATTACTTTACCGCCTTTAATAGAAGCAACTAAGTTACCACCACTAACTGTTTTTAAAGTTACTGAACCACCACCATCTGTGATCGCTTTCACAACAGCAGCAGCATTAAAACTACCAGATACAACGTGGTAAGTTAAAATTTTAGCTAAAGTTGCTTTGTTTTCTGGCTTAAGTAGGTATTCTACTGTTCCAGCTGGAAGTTTAGCAAAAGCAGCGTTTACTGGTGCAAAAACCGTAAAAGGTCCTGCGCTTTGTAAAGTTGCAACTAAGTCAGCAGCCTTAACAGCAGCAACTAAAGTTGTGTGATCTTTTGATCCTACAGCAACGTCTACAATTGTTTTTTGAGCGTTCACTGTGATTGTGCTAGCAACAATTGCAAAAGTTGCTAGTAATAAGTTTTTGATTTTCATAATATTGATTTTAACTATAACATTCAATCTTCTTAATTGTTTAGCCTTTGCTGTTATTTAATGGTAACATTTAGTTAGTGCCTTGAGAATCAATAGGCTAATACCTAAATTATATACGGTGCATTATTCAAGTAATTTTATAGGTAACCATCAATTTATTATTTGTATATTTATTTAAGCAAGTAATTCAATAAAAGTCTATCTGGTATTGGATTGACCATATTGTTTAATCATTCTGTACTATTAACAATTATCTATGAACAATTTTTTACAAATAGCCAGTAATAAATTTGACTCTTACTTTAATGCTAAAGTTGTCAGAAAAATTGAGTTACTTCTTTTAAGAGCAGCAGTTTTTTCATTTATACTCCACCTGGCAATCATTTATTTGGGCAATAACTTTACTTATTTTCAACATTTTCAACATAGTTATTTAAAGGCCATCTACACCCCTTTTAGTTTTATACTTTTTTATGAAGTTTTTCTGCTTGTTATAATTATACCAAATTCCATATCAGAGTTTATAGGAAAGCAATTTGAGGTCATTACATTAATAACATTGAGGAGCTTTTTTCATGATATTGCTGACTTTAATACAAGTGAAGCAATTGATCTTCAAAATCCTGCATTTTTAAGTCTGGTATATGATTTAGTAGCTTCCATTTTTATGTTAGGCCTGACGATTGTATATTATAAAATTTATAACAGTAGTAATAATAAGGAAGTCATTAGAGAGTTAAATCAATTCATCAATATCAAGAAGGTTGTTTCATTGAGTATGATATTAGTCTTATTGGTATTAAGTGTTACAAGTTTATTTAACTGGTCTTTAGATATGCTTGAAGCCCTAAGGATTAATGATAATTATCCTAATCCAAATACAGTTTTTTATGAAGACTTTTTCTCTATCATGATATTTGTGGATGTATTATTACTTATTATTTCATTTACTTTCCATTCCTCTTTTTTCATCATTTTTAGAAATGCAAGTTTTATTATCACAACTATTTTACTAAGAATGTCTTTAACGATTGAAAAGCCTATGAATTATATCATTATTTTAATTGGCTTTTTATTTGCAATTGCCTCCTTCTTCTTATACAGATTTAGGTATATCCACCATAAAAGAGATAAATAAAGACTATTAGCTCGCTTTATATTCATTCAACAATCAGCTTGAATTTTTGTTATATTTATTAATAAACGCAACCACATGACATTTCAAGACCAATTGGACCACTTAATTATAGAAAAGCAGGCAATACCTGAAGCCTTTGCATTGCCAGAATTGATCGATCAAAGGACCTATCTATCTGACGGTGAGTTAGTTACATGGAATGGCCCAACCCACGAAGTGTTTTCACCAATTTGCATGCACACCCCAGATGGTGTACAACGTATTAAGATAGGATCTTATCCTGTATGTACAGAGAAGGAAGCGATGATTGCCTTGGACGCTGCTTGTAAAGCCTATAATGATGGTAGAGGCGAGTGGCCAACCATGTCGGTTGCACAAAGAATTAATTGTGTCGAAAATTTTGTGATAAAAATGTTAGTGCAAAAAGAGATTGTGGTGAAGTTGATCATGTGGGAGATTGGAAAAACATACGCAGACTCTGAAAAAGAATTTGACAGAACAGTAGAATATATTTATGCAACCATCGAAGCACTAAAGGATGTGGATAGGGACTCCTCTAGATTCACGATTGAACAAGGGATTGTTGCGCAAATAAGAAGATCACCATTAGGGGTTGTATTGTGTATGGGTCCATTCAATTATCCATTAAATGAAACCTTCACTACATTGATTCCTGCAATCATCATGGGTAATACTTTATTGTTTAAGGCGCCAAAACACGGTACGCTATTGCATTACCCAATGTTAGAAGCATTTAAATCTTGTTTCCCTAAAGGTGTGGTGAATACAATTTATGGTAGAGGCAACGTGATTATTCCACCATTGATGGAGTCGGGTAAAATTAATGTGCTTACACTGATTGGTTCAAGTAAAGTGGCGAATCAATTAAAAAAATTACATCCAAAAGTAAATCGTCTAAGAGCTATTTTAGGCTTAGATGCTAAAAACGCAGCGATTGTTACTAAGGATGCAGATATTAAATTAGCAGTTCAAGAAACGGTTTTAGGATCGCTTTCATTCAATGGACAAAGGTGTACTGCACTTAAAACAATTTTCGTGCATCAATCCATCGCTAAGGAATTCATTGAATTGTTAAAAGAACAGGTTTCGAAATTGCAATTTGGATTGCCATGGGAAAAAGGTGTAACCTTGACACCGCTACCAGAGCCAGGTAAGCCAGCTTATTTAAATGATTTGATTGAGGATGCAAAACTACATGGCGCAGCTGTGATGAATGAAAATGGCGGAACTATCAAAGAGACTTTCTTTTACCCAGCTATTTTGTTTCCAGTGAACCACAAGATGAAAGTATATGTGGAAGAACAGTTTGGTCCAATCATTCCAGTTATTCCTTTTGAAGACATTGAAGAACCTATCCAATATATCATTGATTCAACACATGGACAGCAGGTTAGTTTGTTCTCAAAAAATCAATCTGAGTTGGCAAGTTTGATCGACCCATTAGTGAATCAAGTAAGCAGGGTGAATATCAATTGTCAATGTCAAAGAGGCCCAGATAGTTTTCCGTTTACAGGACGTAAGGATAGTGCAGAAGGTACTTTGTCTGTAGTAGATGCATTAAGATCTTTTTCTATCAGGTCTTTAGTGGCTGCAAAATTAACCGAGGAGAATAAGCATATCATCAACGATATCGTCTCTTCTCATCATTCTAATTTCTTAAGTACTAAGTTTATATTTTAAATCAAGTTGATTGAATAAAAAAAGCATGCTATTGAATAAATAGCATGCTTTTTTATGATAAAGAATATTAATTATAATTCATAGACCCTAAGGCTGTTTCCAGTGAGGGTCGTTTTATATTGTTTCAATGCTGAAGCAGCTGGACCGTTTACTACTGCTCCTGTTGAACTAAATAGGGAACCGTGACCAGGAGGGCTAGGACAAACAAAACGATTATTACTTGCTTGGTAATCTAATGTTACTTGTTGATGGGTGCAAAGAGAGCTCACTGCTAAAAATTCATTTGGATTGGTATTCGTTCTAGCAATGATGATATTAGTTGTTTTATCAACGTAGAATCCTCCAGCAGTGTTTAAACTAGTATAAGGATTGTTTGTAATATTGATGGTAAAATCAACTTTACTAGCTGGGTTGGGATTCGTAGTCCCAGTTGGTTTAGCTGGAGCAGGGCCATCCGATTTAGAACAAGATTGCATGCAACCAAAAATTAGTATTGAAGCAGCACTTAGGCCAACTTTTTCAATGAAATCTTTTCTTTCCATAATAATAAATTTATATAATAAATAATAATAAACTTACATAAAACAATGGTTAAAGTACTTTTGTTGTAGAATTTAATAGATAGTTAACCAAAAAATACTTCCCCATGCATAACTATTTGAATTATAGACCTTTGAAAAAGTTATTTTTTTTACTCATCTTTGTTGGTCCTCTAAATACGGTCCAAGGACAAACTGATTCACTATTGCAGACGCTTTTAGTGGATGAAAAAATTGATAGTCAATTGATTGCTCCTAAAAAAATGTTATTCACCCAACAATTGATTTGGGGCAATAACGGCATTTTTAAAAACAGGTATGGTAGTACCCAGGATTTAGTTGAAAGAAGAAAGATTGATTTAAGGATAAGAAGAAAGATGTTACAACTGCATCAAATTGGTGGCTTTGTTACCCTGGGAGGCATGGTTGCACAAGGCATTATCGGAAGTCAGCTATACAACGGTTCGTATAAATTAAAGGAAACGCATGAAAAATTAGGAACTGCTGTTAACCTATCCTATGGCTTCACAGCTATCAATGGTTTATTTACGCCACCTTCTACTTTCAAAAGAGATAAAAAATTAACTTCAATTAGATTGCATAAGTGGTTGGCCATTGCACATATGTCTGGCATGATCGCAACCAATATTCTAGGGACTCAAATTGAAAATAATTATGCCCTTAAACCTTATCATCGAGCAGCAGCTTATACTAGTTTCTTTAGCTTAGCAGCAGCTATGGTGGTCATTAAATTTTAAATGATGCTATTACATGTATTGCTTTCGTTCATCTTAACGTTATTCTTTCAAAATCCAAGTTTTGAAACGACTGCTTCGTCTGTAACTTATTCGATGAAACATAAATTACATAACTGGGAGGGGGTAAGTAAAGATTTAAAAGTGGCTACCAAGTGGAATGAACAAAAAAATGAAATAGAACAAATTTCCATTGTAGTGAATGTAGCTACATTTAACAGTGGCTTGTCTAGTAGAGATAGCCATATGATGGAAGTATTAGATGGCTTAACTTATCCAAGAATTATATTTAGTAGTAATAGTGTACAGTATACCCCAGACGGCATACTTGTAAAAGGTAAATTACAATTTCATGGAGTGGAGAAAATGATTGAGACAAAAGTAAAACTAGAAAAGGTCAATCGTAGATTGGTTTTTAGCGGCAGCCTTCCTGTTTTATTAGAAGACTATAAAGTAGAAAGACCCGGTTTATTATTTGTAAAAGTAGATAACTTAGTAAAAATAGATTTTCAGGTAGTGTATAATAATTAATTCAACACTTTATCTGCACAACAGCTACTGGCAAATGAATCTGGCTTTGCTTTAAATGCAAAACCCATTCCCATAATGTATCCCATTGCATCTTTTAAAGCCTCGTTACTTTTAAATTGGCTATTGGTATTGATATCGGCATGTACTTCCATTTCCACATCATGTTCAATGAATAAATCACAAAGAGAATAGGCAATTTCCACACTCTTTGAAACTTCAAGTAGCATCCTTTCTTTTATGTGAAGTGTTTGATTTGTTTTCTCATTATGAATAAACATGAATCCACCATTTTTTTCTCTTAAAAAAACGATGACCGTAGCAAATTCTGTTACAGATTGTTTTACCTGACTATCAGTGCCTATATACACTTTGAGTTTAACATTTTTTGCAGTTTCTTCCTCGATACATTTTTTTACATGCTCAGCTATTGGTATCAAAATTGTCTCGCCGTTAAATTTCCGCCAAATCATAGGAAAGTGTTTTAGTACTTACAATTTAGAACATTTATAAATACCCCCACAGTAAGAATAGAATAAGTTTTACCTATTTTTTGCACTCAACTTGTTATTGTTGCATTTCTTTCTTGGTAATCAACCCCATCATTTGCTTCATAGTCTTATCCATCCCGTCTGGGCTACCATCTAAAAATATTACATTGCCTTTACCATATTCTGCAAAATTCTTAATGGCTTCGGTCCACATACTAAATAAAATCACATTGGTATCTAAATTTGCTTGTTTCATCTCCTCAGCTGCTTCTGTCATACCCTTAGCCACTTCTTGTCTGAATAGGGCAACACCTTGTCCTCTTAATTGAGCCGCTTCCTTCTCTGCTTGTGCAGATATTTTGATTGAGTTACCTTCCGCTTCGGCAGCTTTCGTTTTTGTAATTAATAAAGCCTGTCCTTCGTTTTCCGCAGCCGCCTTTAAATTATTACTAGCAACTACCTTACTCATACTATCCATCACCACTTGATCAAATGTGATGTCATTTATTTGAAGGTCTTGTAAATGGTATCCCCACTCCTCTAAACTATTATCAATCTGTTCTTTTACAAAGTCAACAATTTCTCTACGCGCAGTTAACACTTCGGCTTGACGCTTTGTAGCCACATAAGCTCTAATACTTCCCTCAACTGTTCTAACAAGGGCCTGCATCAAATCTTTATTACTAATAAATTTAAAAGCAACCTTTTTTACTGTTTCTTCCTCAGAGTTTTGAACAGAGTATAATAACATACTCTTAAAGTAAACATTCGCTTGGTCAATAGTCACCGCCTGAAACTCTAATTCAATACTTTGATTTTGAATACTGACTCTTCTAAAAATGCTCTCCACAAAAGGGATCTTAAATCTTAAACCTGGCAGCATAATTCTTTGATACTTACCAAACATGGTAATGATGGCGATGGTACCTTGATTCACAACCACAACGCTAAAAAATAGCAATGATAAGATGGATATTGAGATGACTAAAAATTCTAGCATAAAAAATATTTTAATGAATTAAATTTTACTGGCTTTCCATCCACATATTAAGAAGAAATGTTGGATAAACAATCGTCATTTTATTAAAACAATCGAATATTATCTACCTATCCAGATAGTTCAATTTTTCCTTGTTGTAATTAGGTCAAAATTGCCTTTTCGTTAAACATATTATTAGAATACAGCCTAAGAAGTTTAGCTTCGTACATAAATTTTTAATAATGGCTGTATTGATTTTTCTTATTTTACATTGGTACCTATCCTTATTTGGTCAGACTTTTTACCTACATCGTTATTCTGCGCACAAAATGTTTACTATGTCTCCTTTTTGGGAGAAGTACTTTTATATTTTTACTTGGGTAACCCAAGGCAGTTCTTATTTAAATGCAAGAGCCTACGCGATCTTACACCGTATGCATCATGCATATAGTGATACAGAGAAAGATCCGCACACGCCACATTTTTTTAAAGAGGTTTTCACCATGATGATGCATACCAAGAATGTGTACAATGGGGTATTATACGGCACATTAGAAATTGAAAAACGATTTGATAAAAATTTTCCAGTCTATCCAAAAATTGATAAGATTGCAGATCATACCGCAACAAGGTTATTATTTGCTGGACTTTATATCTTATTCTACATCAACTTTGCCACAGCATGGTGGATGTACTTATTACTACCAATCCATTTTTTAATTGGTCCAATCCAAGGGGCAATTGTTAACTGGGCAGGACATAAGTACGGATATCGAAATTTTCCGGGAGAAAAAGACCAATCAAAAAATACCTTATTCATAGATTTTCTGATGTTGGGGGAATTGTTTCAAAATAACCATCATCATGCAGGAGCTCGACCAAATTTTGCAGCAAAGTGGTGGGAAATCGATCCAGTATATCCCATTATCAAATTATTCAATAAGGTTGGAATCATTAAGCTAATCCCTTTGAAATATTAATTCAGTTTCTTCATAAACTTTTTGAAAACAAAAAGGGTCTATGCATTTGATAGCATAAACCCTTTTATATAGTGCTTAGGATTTTAATCCATCTAATTAGTCAGCAGCATACATCTTTCTATACAACTGACCTGCTACAAACACAGCATTGATATCCTTGTATTTATTATACCATGCTTTATATTTTGGATTGTCATGGATTGTCTTGTAGTCTTGCTCTGAAGTCCAATGTCCAATCGTACAATTTCTGTAGGTTTTGGTGGTATCAGAAGCGGCTAATTTAAAGTAACTATAATAATTCTTTGGGAAACCCATTTCGGCCATAATGGTGTTAATCTCTTTTAAGCTAGCAATATAGGTTTTCTCCATATCAGCATTTTTAACGTCATAAAAATGGATAGAATTGATTGCATTTTGAGCAGAAGCGGTCATATTAAATCCGATTGCTCCCAACATTAGTAGAAAAATAACTTTTTTCATAATTGTTTGTATTTATTTTGAACCCCCAAGAAACTCCATTTATCTCCCTAAATGATTTATTAATCTTATTTATTTGTTCCTTCTTACGATTTTGGAACAACATTCCCTGTTTTTATTGCATTTTGCTATTCGTTACTTGATAAATTCATGGTTCAAATTAAAAACCAAATTATGAAAAAAGTATTCCTATTTGTACTTGTAGCAGCTTCATTGGTTGCTTGTACTAATGCTGACAAAAAGACAACTGAAACTGTTGAAGCTACAACAGAAAAAGTTGAACATCTTTACAAGCCAACTTATACCGACAACTTTAAGATGGGTGATCAAAAGAATGTATTATTAGCTGAGCAATTTCACAAAGTATTGTTTGAGAAAAATTTTAAAGCAGCTGGAGACATGATGTCAGATACGGCACTTATGAATGCGGAAGATGGATCAGTTGTCAAAGGCAAGGATTCAATTTTAGCATATATGGAAAAGAACTTCAATGGAGTGACTTTTACAAACTATTCGATTGTTGGAATTTTTGCTGTGGTTGGAGAAAATGGCCATCAGTGGGTAGATATGTGGGATGAGGCAGATTTAGTATTTGCAGATGGTAAAACACAAAAAGTACAATGGATGGATGCGTTTAGATTTGAAAACGGAAAAATTGTACACTTTGTTGGATTCGGGAAGGCCGTTAAATAATAGTCTTTAGTTTGTTTTAAGTTTAGAAAAATACAGAAGAGGCTCCTAGTAACAGGGGCCTCTTTCATTTTGAGCATTTAACATCTATAAAATAAGCATATATAATAAAAATTAATATAATATGTTTATTTGAATAAACTAGCAATTGTTAGTAATATTGCAGTTATAAATATTGCTTATGGACATGTTATCAAATCTAGGAATTCAGCATTCAAATGTGCATGTAAATTTATCAAGTGATGCACTTATTCAATTATCTCTTGAGACAGATAAGGGTTCAGCTTTGTCAGATACCGGTGCATTGATTGTGTATTCAGGTGAAAAAACTGGAAGAAGCCCAAAAGATAAAAGAATTGTTTTAGAGGAAAGCAGTGAAGACAATATTAATTGGGGCGATGTGAATCAACCTATTGACACTGCGTCCTTCAACCAAGCAAAACAACAAGCGATTGCATTTTTTAATACCTGTGCAGATTTATTTATTGTGGACGGGTATGCAGTTTGGGATAAAAAAAATACCATCAAAGTAAGAATTATTTGTACTAAAGCGTATCACGCTTTGTTTATGTATAATATGCTTATTAGACCAACGCAACAAGAGCTAGCTAATTTTGGCACACCAGATTATGTTCTTTATAATGCAGGTGCAACCAATGCAGATACGTCTATCAAAGGCATTAGCTCAAACACATCTATCCAATTGTCTTTTGAGCAAAAAGAGATTTTAATTTTTGGAACAGAATATGCTGGTGAGATGAAAAAAGCAATTTTTTCATTGCTTAATTATTTAATGCCATTGAGGCAAATGCTATCTATGCACTGTTCTGCGAATGAATCGGCGAGTGGCGCAGTGAGTTTATTTTTTGGATTAAGTGGTACTGGAAAAACTACATTGTCAGCAGATCCAAATAGAAAATTGATTGGAGACGACGAACATATCTGGAGTGAAAATGGTATTTCAAATATAGAGGGTGGATGTTATGCAAAAGCAATTGATTTAGAGCCACAGAAAGAACCGCAAATTTTTCAGGCAATCAAAAAAGGGACTATTTTAGAAAATGTGGTCTTTGATCCTGCAACAAAAAAAGTGGATTACGCTAATAAGTCTATTACCGAAAACACGAGGGCTGCCTATCCAATTGAGTTTATACCAAATGCAAAAATCCCATGTGTGGGCGGTCATCCTAATCATATTATATTTTTAACCTGCGATGCATTTGGGGTCTTACCTCCAATTAGTAAATTAAATTCAGATCAAGCACAGTATCATTTTATAAGTGGCTATACTGCAAAAGTAGCTGGTACCGAAATGGGTGTAACAGAGCCAGTGGCTACCTTCTCTTCTTGTTTTGGGGCAGCTTTTATGGTATGGAAGTCTACTGTTTATGCAAAATTGTTAGCAGAAAAAATCATGCAGCACAATACAAGTGTTTGGTTAATTAATACAGGATGGATTGGAGGCGGATATGGCGTTGGAAAAAGAATTGACTTAAAGTATACAAGGGCAATGATTGATGCCATTCATGAAAATGTATTTGAGGATGTAGCTTTTCATACAGAACCTTATTTTAATTTATCTATTCCTGCAACTTGTGCAAATGTACCTAGTACTATTTTAAATCCAATAGATGCTTGGTCCGAAAAAGAGGCTTATGAGCAACAAGCTGGTAAACTAAAAACGCTTTTTGACAATAATATTATAAAGTTTCAATAATAAAGTCTGTCAAAAAATTGATTATTCATAGTAGTTGATTAATGATTGACCTAACAACTGTAACATGGAAAAATCAAGAATAGATCTACCAATTGGAATTACACTAGACCGTTTTATTAAGAGTAATCAAAGTCAATATCCAAATGCTGCGGGCGAGCTATCGCAACTATTGAGAGATATTGCCCTTGCCTCTAAGGTAGTCAATAGAGAAATAAATAAGGCAGGTCTTATTGATATTATGGGCTATGTAGGTATAACGAATTCTGGAGGAGACCATCAACAAAAATTAGATTTACTTGCCAATACAAGATTTACAAGGGCCTTATCAAAAGGAGGAGAAGCCTGTGGTATTGCATCAGAGGAAACAGAACAATTTATTGATTTAAAAAATGATGGAAAATACATTGTTGCGATTGATCCATTAGATGGCTCTAATAATATTGATGTGAATGTTTCTATTGGCACCATTTTTTCTATTTATAAAAAGCAAACACCGGCGAGCGAACCCTTACAAGAATCAGATTTTTTACAAAAAGGAAGAACACAAATTGCAGCAGGGTATATTTTATATGGCGCTTCTACTATGTTGGTCTTCTCAACTGGGAACGGCGTAAATGGGTTTACTTATGAAACGACTTTAGGTGAATATGTATTATCAAATCCATCTATGGTGTTTAATAATGCGAGCACTTATTTTTCAATGAATGAGGGACTCAGTTTCGATTTATTAGACAAGGGGGTGTCTACATATATCACTGAGTGTAAGGAAAAAAGAATGTCAGGCAGGTATATTGGGTCTTTAGCAGCCGATTTTCATCGTAATTTATTAAAGGGGGGTATTTTTATATATCCAAGAACCAATCAATATCCAAATGGCAAATTGAGGTTATTGTTTGAAGCAAATGCGATGGCTTTTTTAGCAGAACAAGCTGGTGGCCTAGCATCTGCCAATGAAATAGCTATTTTAGATATACAACCTACTAGTATTCATCAAACTGTTCCATTTTATACTGGTCCAAAAGAAATGGTTTCAGACTTATTAGCGCATATTAATTCTTAGCTATTTATATGAATACATTTTTTGATTATCAAAATGAGCAAGTAGCAAATTTACCCTTGCATCTTAGAAAGTATATTGTACCTCAGGTTTACGAAAAATATACGCCAGTAGATCATGCAGTATGGCGTTATGTAATGCGTCAGAACTATAGCTACTTAAAAAATGTGGCTTACTATCCTTATATACCGGGTCTAAAAAAAGCAGGACTTACGATTGAGAAAATTCCAAGTTTACAAGAAATCAATGATGCGCTGACGCTTATTGAATGGGGTGCAGTCACAGTAGATGGATTTATTCCACCTGCTGCATTCATGGAATTTCAAGCATACAGGGTTTTAGTGATTGCTGCAGATATTAGACAACTAGAACATATTGAATATACATCCGCCCCAGATATCATTCATGAATCTGCAGGACATGCGCCAATTATTAGTGATACTAAATACAATCAATACTTAAGTTATTTGGGAACCATTGGTACCAAAGCATTATTCTCATCTAAGGATTATGCTTTGTATGAATCTATCAGAGCACTTTCTATTTTAAAGGAAACGCACAATGTAGATCAAAAGGAGTTAGCTGATGCAGAAGCTCTGGTTTTATACAATCAACAAAACTTAGGAGCGCCTTCCGAGATGGCTTTATTAAGTAGACTTCAATGGTGGACTGTTGAGTATGGATTGATTGGGTCTATTGATCAACCTAAAATTTATGGAGCAGGTTTACTATCCTCAATTGGCGAAAGCGCATCCTGCATGGATCCTAAGGTTAAAAAAATTGAATACACCATTGATGCATTAAAAGTTGGATACGATATTACAAAAGAGCAACCACAACTTTTTGTTACACCAACATTTCAAAATTTAATTGATGTGCTTGAAGCATTTGAGTCCACGATGGCATACAGAGTTGGCGGACTTGAAAGTGTAACCAAGGCAATAGAATGTAAAAATATTTGTACAGCAGTATTTAGTTCAGGATTGCAATTGTCTGGCGTGTTTAGTAAAGTGCACGCAGATACCAATCATGCAATTAAATATATCAATACACAGGGACCAAGTTCACTTGCTTTTAAGGATCAACAGATAGAAGGCCATGATGTACATTACCATGCACATGGATTTGGATCTCCTGTTGGTAAACTAAAGGACGCCACTAAGTCATTAGAAGACTATACTGCAGCAGATCTTATATCGGCCGGTATGATTAAAGATCATGTGATTACATTGGCATTTGAAAATGGCATTGTAGTAGAAGGAAAATTAGTAGGTCAGACTTATATGGAAGATAAATTGGTCTTACTCAGTTTTGCAGATTGTAAGGTGACTGATATGGAAGGCAATGTCTTTTTTGAACCAGCTTGGGGTATGTTTGATATGGCCATTGGCGATACCATTGTTTCTGTTTTTAATGGATCGGCAGATAAAAAAATATTCGAAGACCAATTGCATATCTCTGAACAACCGACCCACCAACAAAACTATACCGCTAAGGACTTACAATACCAATCTTTATTCAAACAAATAAGGGCTTATAGAGAGCAAGGCAAGTCAGATGATTCCTTGAATCAAATTTGGCAAGCCATTCAAAATGATTTTGAAACAGATTGGCTTGGTGCTATGGAGTTATTGGAATTAGCAGATACCATACCATCGCAAGAAGCATTGGCCAATGAATTGAGAACTTATTTGAATGCACAGTCTAATACTTATCCGGCTTATTCAAAATTAATCAGGGATGGCTTAAAAATAATTGATACTAAACTGAAGTTTGAATAATTGCCCAAGCAAGTTCAGTGTCGTTATTGGAAAGCGCAGCTTTGATTTGTTGAATTTTTTCCGAAGACAATTTTAATTCATTTGAAGTATTGAATACAGGCGCCATATTGGTATTTGCTAATTGCGCTTTTTCGTTAGGCGTGAATGAATCACTCTTTTTTATTGCTTGAGGAAGTTGATCAAATCCAATTCCTAATTTAGTATTTGGCTTTTCTACTTTAAATAAGTTCGCTTCTGTAATTCTTGCATACCAGTCCCCACCAAGACGCGCTACTAAATCCAATTTTGCCTGATCAATATGATTGCTTGCATCAAGGATGGATTCGTGTAAATGTATTTTTTTAATTTCTGCCAATACCAAATTACCAGCACCTGCTTGCGCACCTAATGCAATGACTTCTTGCACAATACATTCCAATTGAATAGGTGATTCGGCAACTCTAGGTGGTCTTACCAATTCAGATGCCAATTCGGTAAATCCTGCTTTTATAAATTCACTAGTTCCTTTAGGATAATCACAACTTGATAAAGACACTTGTTGAACCATATTGTAGTTCACAATATTGACCACAACTTCTGGAACGACTTTAATATTCTCAAGGGTATGCTTAGTGGTATTATCTCTTACTCTTCGGGACGGAGAGAAAATACAAATGGGCGGATTCATGCTAAACAAATTAAAAAAACTGAAAGGACTTAAATTCACATTCCCCTCTAAGTCAATGGTGGATGCAAAGCAGATGGGCCTTGGTGCAATCGCATATTGTAAATACTGTTGTATTTCTTGAGTGCTAAGTTTATCTGTGTCTAATGTTAACATGAAAATATTTTATTCAATTATTTTTTTAGTGCCAAGATAGACCAATCAGTTGCTTCGGCCTTGATGGTATTCACTAAAGTACCCAATCCGTCGATGGTCATTTTAACTGTATCATTTGCTTGCAGCCATTGTGG
>JBILCS010000062.1:0-10885 GCA_044353005.1 Sediminibacterium sp.
TCTGGATCCATTAGTCTAAGCTTTGTTTATTTGCTGCTGCTTCTTTTAATAAGCGATCAAATTGAGCAGGCGTTAAATCATTAAAGAAATAATATACAGGATCTACTTTAGCACCTCGCTTAATCACTTCATAATGCAAATGAGGTCCAGTACTCTTACCTGTACTTCCAATATAGCCAATCACTTCTCCCCTTTTAACAGACTGTCCGACTTTTGCTTTAACACGAACCATATGTGCATATAAAGTTTGAAAACCATAGCCATGATTGATCACAACTTTATTACCATAGCCGTCTGTATTGAATCCAGCAACCTGAACTACACCATCAGATGTGGCATAAATTGGGGTACCAGTTGGTGCAGAAAAATCCAATCCTGCATGCAATCTAAAGTCTTTATATACTGGATCAATTCGATAACCAAATCCTGAAGCAACACGTTTCATGTTTTTATTACTTACCGGCTGAATGGCTGGAATGGCTCTTAATAATTTTTCTTTGTTCTTGACCATCGTCGTAATTTCAGCAAAAGACTGGCCTTGAAAAGACATTCTTAAACTTAAATTATTCAATTGATTACGCATATTCTCAATCAATTCTGTATTGGATAAACTTTGAATTAAACGAATTTCATTTTTAGCCAACATTTCTTTTACCCTTGCGCTGTCCGGAATAGGTGTTGCTTCAAAAATAGAACGGTATACTTCATTGTCTCTTTGTTCTAATTCCACCATCTGTAGCTCCAATTGCTTTGTTCTTTCTTGCAAAACGGCATAACTCTCTTTGTATGCAGTGTTTTGTTGTCTTAATAACCTTTCTTTAGGGGAGTCGATAAATTTAAACAAAATAGCCACAAAAAGGACCCCCACTGCAATAGATGCAATGATAAACCCGATTGTTTGTAAAAGCCTTACTTTAAGGGGTACTTCGATTTTTTCGAACCTTAAAGTATGGGTGTTAAAGAAATATTTTATTTTCTTCATGTAGCATGATTATTTGCCTTCTAAAGTCCCAAAAAAAGGCTCAAATGCTTACCTTTGAAGACGATTAGAAACGCTACAAAGATAGCTTTTTATTTAGCCCAAAGCTTAAAAAAACGTCCCATGATGAAGAGTTCAGAAATAAGACAACAGTTTTTAGATTTTTTCGCATCTAAAGGACATGTCATTGTTCCATCCGCCCCTATTGTTGTAAAAAACGACCCCACTTTATTGTTTACCAATTCGGGCATGAACCAATTCAAGGATTATTTTTTAGGCAACCAAGCACCCAAGCATCCTAAAATTGCAGATACCCAAAAATGTTTAAGGGTGAGCGGCAAGCACAATGATTTAGAGGAAGTGGGTGTAGACACTTACCACCACACCATGTTTGAAATGTTGGGCAACTGGAGTTTTGGTGATTATTTTAAAGCCGAAGCCATTGCATGGAGTTGGGAATTATTAACCAAAGTATATCAATTAAACCCAGATAGATTATATGTAAGTGTATTCGAAGGAGATGCATCAGAAAATTTACCACCTTCAAGTATTGCTTTAGAAGAATGGAAAAAATGGGTCTCTGTAGATAAAATTATTTACGGCAATAAAAAAGATAATTTCTGGGAGATGGGTGATACAGGCCCTTGCGGACCATGTAGTGAAATTCATATAGATATGCGAACGGATGCAGAAATAGCATTGGTTCCAGGACGTGATCTAGTCAACAAAGACCATCCTCAAGTCATTGAAATTTGGAACAATGTGTTCATGCAATACAATCGTAAAAAAGATGGTAGCCTTGAACCCTTACCAAAGAACCATGTAGATACTGGAATGGGTTTTGAAAGATTGGTTCGTGCAATACAAAATAAAAAAAGCAATTACGATACAGATGTATTTACAGGTACTATAGATGAAGTTGCAAAAATCACAGGTAAAGTGTATGATTTTGGTGATAGCAAGGAAGCAGTTGCTTTTCGTGTACTAGCAGATCATATTCGTGCGATCGCTTTTGCCATTGCAGATGGTCAATTGCCTTCTAATACAGGTGCAGGTTATGTGATAAGAAGAATTTTAAGAAGGGCTGTGCGTTACTATTACTCTTATTTGGATTATAAGCGTCCTTTGTTATTTCAACTAATGCCCTTATTGGCAAATCAATTTGAGCATGTGTTTCCTGAGTTAAAACAACAATTAGAATTTGTAACCAAAGTGATTAAAGAAGAAGAAGAAGGCTTTTTAAGAACTTTGGAAAAAGGATTAAAACGTATGGATGACATCATTCATACGCAAGCTAAAAATAGTGTAGTAGAAGGTCAATTGGTTTTTGAATTGTTTGACACTTTCGGATTCCCTGTTGACTTAACTAGATTAATTGCAAGTGAAAATGAACTCAGTATTGACGAGGCAGGATTCGAGCAAGAGATGCAACAACAAAAAAACAGAAGTAGAGCCGCAACAGCCATTGATACAGGCGACTGGATTCAAGTGGGTGAAGATGCTGTAACAAGTTTCATTGGATATACGAACACCGAAGCGACTACAGAGATTGTGAAGTATAGAAGTATCAAGGCAAAAGGTAAAGAAGCCTACCAATGGGTATTAGCAGCAACGCCTTTTTATGCCGAAAGTGGCGGTCAGGTGGGCGACAAGGGACATTTTATATTTGAAGATGGCACTGTGCTTGCTGTAACAGATACCAAAAAAGAAAATAATTTATTCATTCATTTTACAGACAGCTTGCCAACTACTATTGGTACACATGTAAAGGCAGAAGTGGATGGAACTTTAAGAACACATACCACCCAACACCATTCAGCAACGCATTTATTACATGCCGCTTTAAGAACAGTATTGGGAAAACATGTGGCACAAAAAGGAAGTTTAGTACATGCAGACCAGTTACGTTTTGACTTTTCTCATTTTGCGAAAATGACCAACGAGGAAATTGAAGCAGTAAATAAATTAGTGAATGACAAAGTGAAAGAAAATGTTCCTGTAGTCATAAAAGAAATGAGTAAAGACGAAGCAATTGCTTTAGGCGCGATGGCTTTATTTGGAGAAAAATATGGTGATACAGTTCGTGTTGTAGTGATGGATCCAAATTATTCAATAGAATTATGTGGTGGAACACATGTAGGCCATACAGGCGAAATAGGTCATTTTGTAATTAAAGCAGAATCATCGGTAGCTGCAGGTGTAAGAAGAATTGAAGCCGTTGTAGGACATGCAGCAGCCGCATTTCAAGATGAAGTAAAAGATAAAATAAGAAAACAAGTACATCAATTAGAAGAAGCAAACGCGCTCATAGCAGTTAGCTTAAATAAAACAGGGAAATCCACAGATACCAGTGCTTATTCAATGGATCAGCTTTCAAATTATATACTTGAATTACAACATCAACAAAAAGAACTTAAGAAACTATTAGAAAGTCAAGAGGCAATGCTTGTCAACGAATTGGTAGAGGCACAACAAAATAATTTTGAAATAATCAATGGTGTTCAATACCTAGGATTACAAGTTACTTTAAGCAATATGGATCAGTATAAAAAAGCTGCTCAATTACTCACCCAAACAAAAACAGGAGAGGTCATGGTTTTGTTAGTAGGCGCAGAGGGAGAAAAAGCATTTGCAGCAATAGCAATGAGTGATGCATTGGGTACTGCTAAAAAATGGGAGGCCCCTCAATTAATTAAAACGCATGTTGCCGGATTAATAAAAGGTGGTGGTGGTGGTCAAAAGAACTTGGCTGCAGCTGGGGGTCAAGATGGAAGTCAATTAGAAATTGTACTTTCAACCATTAAATCGCTCTTATAAAAAGCCACAAGTGGCAAAAGCCATCAAATCAAAATTGAAATTTATTTTATGATAAAAAGATTAAGCATCGTATTTGTTGGAATTATACTATTTATCCTTCCAGGATGCAAAGATAAAAACCAAGATATTCGTTATAGTGTTTCTGGAACTATTAAAAATGCAGCGAATAAGCCCCTGCTGTTTCAAGAAATCCCATACGGCGGAAAACCAATTATTACATTAGACTCTATCACATTGGACGCCAATGGAAAATACAATTTTGAATTCATTGCAAAACAGGAGGGTATTTATAGACTAAGCAGTGGAGAAGCAATAGATATTAGCTTTATCAATGATGAGGAGCAAATACAGATCAATGCAGATGCAGCTAATTTTGCAAATTATACTGTTAAAGGTTCTCCGAGTAGTGCCGCTTTGATTCAATACATGAAATCTTACAGATCCAAAGATTCTTCTTTGTTTGCAACTCTTTACGCTTTAGACAATTTGCAACAAAGCAACGGAAAAGATAGCAGTATATTTTACCTACAACAACAGAAGGACACAAAAATTAAAGCACTCAATGACCATGTTGAACAAACAATCAATAGTTCAAACAGCCAAGCGCTCATTTATTTTGCCTTAGGCATGGCTTTAAGATCGATGGAAATTAATAAAGTACTTGCTATGGCGAAGGCCGTTGCTGAAAAAACAAAAGCAGCCCCTTTGGTTGAATTTGTAACTATATTAAATGGGCAAGTACAGGCAGCAAGTCCTGCAAGTGCTATTACAGTTGGATCTATGGCCCCAGAAATTGCATTACAAGATGCTACAGGAAAAATCATCACACTAAGTAGCTTAAAAGGTAAATATGTATTGGTCGACTTTTGGGCTAGTTGGTGTGGCCCTTGTAGAAGAGAAAATCCAAATGTGGTTGCCGCCTATGAGCAATTTAAACTTAAGAATTTTACGATTCTTGGAGTTTCATTGGATGATGATAAAGAAGATTGGCTTGAAGCAGTTCAACAAGACAAATTAAATTGGTTACAAATTAGTGATTTAAAAAAATGGGAAAGCACTGTTGTGAATACCTATCAAATTCAAGGAATTCCTTTTAATGTGCTCTTAGATCCAACAGGAAAAATTATTGCCACAGACTTAAGAGGCAGTGCATTACAAAATACATTAAAACAATTGCTTCCTTAGACCATTTATACAGATTTTTAGTTGAATTCAATTTTGTTAAATTCAACTAATAAAAAAAGCGCTTCGTACATGGAGCGCTTTTTT
This sequence comes from Sediminibacterium sp., assembly GCA_044353005.1. Lineage (GTDB taxonomy): Bacteria > Bacteroidota > Bacteroidia > Chitinophagales > Chitinophagaceae > Sediminibacterium. The sequence continues at coordinate 5,066 of JBILCS010000062.1, forward strand.
TATAATGTAATCTAATGCTTTAGTAAAATTTACTTTGTCTTTATGAAAGCTTTAATCAGTGCTGGTAGCAATACTAAATTTGTTAATGTACTTACCACTAATGTAATTGAAGTTAACCAACCCAAGGCTTTAGTCCCGCCAAAATCACTGAAACAGAATATGATAAAACCAGCAACCAATACCAAAGAGGTATAGATGATACTGATACCTGTATGCTTGATTGTTTGCACCAATGTGGTATGCACTTGATAGTTTAAATGAGGTAATTCCTGCTTATAGTTCACTAAGAATCGGATAGTGACATCTATTGCAATACCCAAAGCCACGCTAAATACTAAAACCGTAGAAGGTTTTAATGAAATACCCGTCCAGCCCATGATACCAGCTGTGATAAATAATGGCACTATATTGGGTATTAAAGAACAAATTAAAATAGGAAAAGATCTAAACAAGAAAATCATACAAATCGCAATCAATAAAAAGGCCCAGAAGATGGACTCTCCCAATCCTTTTACAATAAAATTACTGCCTTCTAAAAATGTCACACTACTTCCTGTTATGACTACATTATATTTTACTGTATCAAAGATAGCATTGGAGGCACTATCTATTTTTTTTAATAAAACTGGAAGCTTAGCACTTCCTATATCTTTCATATTGACACTGATTCTAGTCTGGCGCTTAGCAGTATCAATAAATTTATTCAATAATTGTGCTGGATTGTTCCCCGTCATTTTGATGCCTTCTTTTGGAGCGGCACTTGCAAAATAGGGGCCGATAAATGCCATTTCTGTTCCCGTTGGAACAGTATAGGATAAACTATCTCCATCATAAAATGCTTGCTTAGCAAATTTAATACCTTCTAATAAACCTAATGGCTTTCCCAATTCCGGTTGTTCCAACATGAAAGTATTGAATGCCTCTATTTGCTCTAAAGGTTTGATAGATCGAATTAAACCATTTGTTTTTTTAGTATCTACTAAAATTTCTAAAGGCATCACCCCACCTGCATGTTGTTCAAACCATTTTAAGTCGGTGTATAATTTATCTTGCTTTGGTAAATCGTCCACAATAAAGGCCTCTTTTTTTATTTGCAATACCCCTAATAGTGAAATAATGACTGCAATGATGGTGATGCCAAAAACCCACCTAGTATGCGTAAATGCCCAACGCTCTATTTTTAGCAATATTTTTTCTAAATATAGATTGTCTAGATAACGAATATGTTTTGGTTTTGGCGCAGGCAAATAAGAAAGAACTGGAGGAATAAAAAATAAACTTATGAAAAATAAAATCATAATGTTTAAACCAGACACCCAGCCAAACTCTTTCAACAATGGACTTTTGGTTAAAGCAAAAACAAAGAAGCCAATGGCAGCTGTAATATTACAAAATAAAGTCACCACCCCCATCCTGCCCACCATTTGCACAAGTGCCTTGTCCTTGTCGTTTGTTTCTTTATAGGAAGTATGGTACTTATTTAAAAAATAGATGCAGTTTGGAATACCAATCACTACAATCAATGGTGGTATCAATGCAGTCAATAAAGTGATCTTTTGACCCAATAACACCATCGTGCCTAAACTCCAAATCACACCCATCAACACGACAGCCAAGCTCATGATGGTAGCCGATATAGACCTAAAAAAAATTAATAAAGTAATGGCAGATAAGACAAGCGACCCAATCAAAAACCAAAGCATCTCTTTTTTTATTCGATCGGCCATGATGGTCCTGATAAATGGTAAACCACTTATATGCACTTCTGTCTTGGTAGATTGACTAAAGCGATCTAATTCATTTTGAATGCTACCAATGATTTTTGTTCTAGAACCACTATTGATAGAATCGGCAATAAAGGAGACAGCCATGATATAACTATTACTATCTGGATTATAGTACAAATTTTTATAAAAAGGTAGGTTCTCAAAAACAGCTTGATCAGCAAGCAATAAACTATCACTTGTATAAGGTGCATGAAAGACCTTCACAGCATTGAATTTAGTTTCAACACTATCTTTTGTGATAGTATAGGCAGTTGGAATACTCATGACTTCGGCCACTGCAGAATTTTGTTTAAGCGCCTTGTGCAAAGCATCTACTTGGTTAAAGAAATCTTTTGTATAAAATTGATCCGTCTTAAAACCAACGACTACTGTTGTTCCATCTACCCCATATTTTTTTACGAAATCATTGTAGACAATAAACTTAGGATTGTCAGAGGGGATGGCTTTGGTATACTCATAGCTTAATTTAACTTGAATAGCATAATACCCCATTACAACCGTACTAAGGAGTATAAAAAACAAATACGTTTTTTTATACTTTAATATATTTTGACCTAAACGATACCACATACTTTTTATTTTAAATTAGACAACCCATAAATAAGCAGCCACTTGCGTGAACACTCCTATGAATAATCCGACTAACAATTCTTTTTTACTATGATCACTTACGACTAATCTTGCACTAATCACCAACGCTACTATGAACACGGCCAACAGCACCCAAATTGCGTTATTGACTGGATAAAATACACTGACTAAAATGACAGCAGTTGTCAACCCAGCAATACCCATTGCGTGTAGGCTTACTTTCATAAAATTATTAACTGTCATGCCAATTGCACTTGCCACAAATATGCCTAAATAAAAGAATTTTAAAGCGATCGGCTGGTCTGTAAAATTTCTACTGAGATAATACATCCACCAATAAAAAAACATAGTAATCACATAGGGAATAATTCTTTCTTTTTGAGTTCTTAAGAAAATGCTATCACTTAATTTTAATCTCCATAATAAGAAAACTGCAAAAGCTGGAAAAAACGCAGTCAACCAAGCCACACTGAATAAACGCATTTTTAATTGCCAATCTGTGATACCCACAAATTCAAATGGCAATACTTGCATTAAATAAAGAAAAAAATAAGTCGGAATAAATAGCGGATGAAATACATAAGACAATAAATGTGCTATGTATTGTACTATTTTAGGTTGGGGATTTTCCATAGTTGAATTGGCTACCATTCTTTTCTAAGTCTTGCGACAGGTATATTTAAAAGTTCTCTATATTTTGCGACTGTTCTTCTTGCAATATTGTAGCCTTTTTCTTGCAATTGATCTGTTAACTCATCATCACTCAATGGCTTTAATTTATCTTCCCCTTGAATTAACTCCAAAAGGATCGCTTTCACTTCTTTAGTACTTACTTCCTCACCGCTATCTGTAGTTAAAGATTCACTAAAGAAATATTTTAATAAATAAGTGCCAAATTCAGTTTGCACATACTTACTATTAGCCACCCTACTCACTGTAGAGACATCTAAATTTGTTTTTTCTGCAATGTCTTTTAAAATCATCGGGCGAAGGGATGTGGTATCTCCACTCAAGAAAAACGCAGACTGATACTCTAAAATAGCATTCATTGTCAACAATAAAGTTTGTTGTCTTTGCAGGATCATCTCAATAAACCATTTAGCTGAATCTATTTTTTGCTTGATAAAAAAGACAGCTTCTTTTTGAGACTTATCCTGTTTTTTCCCGCCCTCATATTCTTTTAGCATCAATTTATAATCATCACTAATCACGAGTGGTGGTGCATTACGACTATTCAATGTTAATTCTAATTTACCGTTATTGATTAAAACTGTAAAGTCTGGAATGATATACATTTCTGCTTCGTTGGTATAGCTCGTCTCTGCACCTGGCTTTGGATTCAGGGTTAGAATCTGATGCAAGACTTCCTTCATTCCTAATTCATCTAAGTGTAAACTCTTTTGAATTTTATCGTAATGTTTTCTTGTAAACTCTTCAAAATATTTTTCTAGAATGAGCATGGCAATTTTTTTTGCTTCATCATCTGAATACAATTTGCCTTTACTATCCGATAAATGTGCTGACTCGCCTTCTCCTTTTCTGCGTAATTGAATTAATAAACATTCTTTTAAATCTCTTGCAGCAATCCCTACTGGGTCAAAGGCTTGGACCTGTTTTAATATTTGCTCAATCTCTTTTTCCTCTACCAACATGCTTTGCTTAAAAGCTAAATCATCTGCAATAGATTGCATTGCCCTTCTTAAATAACCATCATCATCTAAGCTGCCAATAATTTGTTCTGCTATTTTAAATCCTCTTTCATCCAGCGCTAGCATACTTAATTGATCCATCAACACCTCATGCAAACTCTGTTCCGCTTTAATCGGAATCACTTTGTCATTATCAAGTTCAGGGTAAAAATCATCTCTAGTTTTATAATCTGCTACTTCATCATCATAACTGTACTCACTTAATTCTTCATTGCTCATCTCAAATTCATCTACAGGCACCGCTTCCTCATCATCATGCATATCCTGCAACAACTCATCATTCATTTCTTCTGGGGATGTAAAATCTGACTCCAAAAGTGCCACATCCACTTCTAAAGCTGGGTTTTCTTCTAATTCTTCTTTAATCCTTTGCTCAATCTGTGCACTAGGAATTTGAAGCAACTTCATCAATTGGATTTGCTGAGGTGACAATCTTTGTAATTGTCTTTGCTGCATGGATTGTCCTAATGCCATAACCTTAGCTTATGCTACCACTTTTTTTAATACAGCAAGAAAAGCTGCGCCTTTTTCATGGATTTGCTCCTCTGTCCATACTAAACTAATTGCGGTAGAAATACACTTGCTCATCACGGCATCACTTGCAGAAAAATCAGTATGCTGCAATGCAATCAATGCGCTTTGTTGTTCCTTGGATAATGGATATAAACTTGTTGCATTTTTTAAATGATCCCATTTTCTGATATAATGCCAATTATTTCCATACCAATAAAAATTACCAGCAAGTATACCCGCTTCTTTGAAAGCAGCAATGGCGTTTTCAGTATGCTGTTGACTCGGCAAGAACCAAGTTAAGAAACTATAGCTATCTCCTGCAGGATCCGGCACCACTCTAAATTGAATGCCTGGTACTTGTTCTAAATATGAACGTAAAATTTGATTATGCTTTTTTTGAATCGCTAAAAAAGTATCTAGCTTTTTAATTTGCGCTAAACCCACCGCAGCATGTAATTCACTGATACGAAAGTTATAGCCCAATGCTGGATGTAAATCTGCGCCTCTGTCTACGCCTAAATGATCGTGTCCGTGATCCGTAAAAGCATCCGACTTGGTGTATACGGCTTTATCATTGGTCATGACCACCCCACCTTCTCCACAAGTAATTGTTTTTACAAAATCAAATGAGAATGTGCCTGCATGTCCAATCGTTCCCAAATGTTTTCCTTTATAAGTTCCGCCGATGCTTTGACAAGCATCTTCTAATAAAATTAAATTGTGTTCTTTACAAATTGCCACTAAAGCGTCCATATCTGCCATGCTTCCGCACATATGCACTGGCATTACACATTTTGTTTTTGGCGTGATGGCGGCTTTCACTGCAGCTGGTGATAAAGTCAAGCTTTCGTCAATATCCACTAATACAGGAATTGCACCCATGCTTAAGATAGCTTCGAAACTTGCTACAAAAGTAAATGCCGGCATGATCACCTCGTCTCCAGCACCCACCCCTAATGCAGCCATGGCTGTGGTCAACGCCGCTGTTCCACTAGATGTCAATTGTGCATATTCAGTACCAAAAGTGGTACAAACTGCTGCTTCTAACTCTTTGGATTTCCAAATTCCTTTTCTTGGCCCATCAAATGCATAACGCATTAAAATGCCTGTCTCTAAGACATCATTTACTTCTTTCTTTTCTTCTGCTCCAAATAATTCAAAACCGGGCATATGCTTGATTTTTAATGATAAACAAAGGTAGTTTAAAAAATGAAAATTGA
>JBILCS010000063.1:0-10872 GCA_044353005.1 Sediminibacterium sp.
TGGATTTTTCGCCATTTCGATTCTAGAAAGATCAATGATTTTATCAACCATATCAGGGAATAAAACATATAATGCTAGTACAGTGTATACAACTGTAATAACAATTGTTACTGCTGTTGTTTTAAAACCATGTGCAAAAATATTACCGAAACTGACGTTGTTGTCATTTTGATTCGCAAATAAAATATTACCATAAATGATACCACCAATTAAAATGGCGTAACTTATCCAGCTTAACCATTGAGTCGTATATAAGTTAAACACATATATTATGATGCTAAATAAAATAGAGATCCCACCTAAAATGGCGCCTTTAACAATATGAGATGTGATTTGCTTTTCCATGTGTTTTTTTGTTTTAGAAAGTATTGATGTCCTTATTGATAAATTTCGATCTGCTTATTTATTATTTAAATGCAATTTTCCTTTTGCATAAGTTCCAACTACTTTACCTTTTAATGCCTTATCCCAGAAAGGATTGTTGGTGGATTTGCTTTTGGATATTGCTTTTAATGGTGTATTAGCTGTTTCACGATTGAATAAAGTAAGATCAATCTTTTGACCTTCTTGAATAACAGTTTTACCTAAGTTGAAAATCTGTCTTGCATGATTGGATAACAAATTAGCGATCGCTTCGTCTTTTAGTTTTGGAAATAAATGATTGATGGTTGAATAAGTTGTTTCAATACAAGCGATACCTGCATGCGCATATTCAAATTCAATTGTTTTTCCATCCCAATCCTGCGGTTGATGGTGTGCACTAATACAATCTACCACACCTCTTTGAACTGCATCTTGTAAAGCTGCTTGGTCTGCTTTGGTTCTCAATGGTGGATACACTTTCAACAAGGTATCATAGGTAGTAAGATCGGTTTCGTTAAAATATAAATGGTAGGGAGTGACACTGCATGTGAGTGCTAGTCCTGCTTTTTTACCTGCTTCAATTAATGCGATCCCTTTTGCAGTGCTAACCCCTGTGATATGTAGTTTTGAATTGGTATATTTTAATAACTCAATGTCTCTTGCAATCATTAATTCTTCGGCAATCGCTGGAATACCTGGAAGTCCAATTTGTGTAGAGGTAATGCCTTCATTCATTAAGCCAATACTTCCCATACTTTTGTCAATTGGCATTTGAATGACTACGCCATCAAATGTTTTGACATATTGAAGTGCTTTTAAGAAAAGTAAACTGGATTGAACAGGATAAAGACCATCACTTAAAGCAACCGCTCCAGCTTGTTGCATATCGATCATCTCTGCTAAATCTTTTCCTTCTATTTTCTTGGACAATGCTCCAATGGGTAGAATTTGAATCGGTAAATGTTGTTGCTGTTGAACAATATAATTCACCTGTGTTTTATTATCAATGACAGGTTGGGTATTCGGTACTACAAAAACAGTGGTAAATCCACCAGCTTGAGCAGCAGCAGCACCTGTCTGCAAAGTTTCTTTGTGTTCATAGCCTGGATCACAGAAATTTGCAAAAGGATCTACCCATCCAGTGCTTACAATTGTGCCGGGGATATCAACAATTTGATCTGCTTTCCCGTCGTAATGATCTTGAATTGAAACTAATACTGCGTCTTGAAGAACGATATCTTTTACTTGGCCGTTAAATGGCGAATGCTGGTCAGCAATTTTGACTTGCCTGAGAAGAATTGTCATCGAGTCAATGAATTTGATGCAATATACTTTGTTTTTACTAATTGAGGGGATATTTAGGCCTCAATTAGCATGATTTTAGGTGAATTGTCTTTCTAATTGGATCCTATTGGATAGATGCTAGTCCATCTAATGTATGGGTTTATTGAGTTAACTTCGCACCCATGACTTTTGACCAATTAAATATCAATTCTCCCTTAGCAAGGGCCTTAGAAGATTTAGGATATACCCATCCCACAACGATACAACACCGAGTTTTTCCTGTCGTTATGTCCGGAAGAGATGTTTGTGGTATAGCCCAAACCGGAACCGGTAAAACTTTTGCCTATTTGTTACCCTGTCTTAGACAATGGAAATTCGATAAAAATAAAGATCCACAAATTCTAATTATTGTGCCAACAAGAGAATTGGTGGTGCAGGTGGTGGAGGCCGTTAAGAAATTAACACCTTACATGAGTGTGATTACAGTGGGTGTATTTGGGGGAGTAAATATTAATACGCAGCAAATCGAAGTCGAAAAAGGTGTAGACGTTTTAGTGGCGACACCAGGAAGATTGTTTGATTTAATCATGAATGGAGCGCTTAAAACAAAATATATCAAGAAGGTAGTCATAGATGAAATGGATGAAATGTTGAATCTAGGTTTTAGAAAACAAATAACAAATATTTTAGAACTTGTACCTGCTAAAAGACAAAATTTATTATTTTCTGCGACCATTACAGAGGATGTAGAAAAATTAATGAATGATTATTTCAATGAACCAGTTAGGGTAGAAGCGGCACCAACAGGAACTCCGCTCGAGAACATTATTCAAATAGGATACGACCTACCCAATTTTAATACCAAAGTCAATTTATTAGAACAGCTTTTGAGTGAAGACGAAAGCATGACTAAGGTCTTGATTTTTGCAGCAACAAAAAGTTTAGCTGACCAATTATATGATCAATTGATCGAAAAATTTCCAGATATCGTTGGTGTGATTCACTCTAATAAAGAACAAAATTATCGTTTCAATACAGTGAATCAATTTAAAGCAGGCGTCTTTAAATATATTATAGCAACCGATGTAATGGCTCGTGGTATTGACGTCGCGGAGGTAACACATGTCATTAATTTTGATACACCTGATGTGCCAGAAAATTATATCCATCGTATTGGACGAACTGGACGTGCAGATAAAAAAGGAATAGCCATCACTTTTATCACAAAAAATGAAGCCAAACAAAAACTAGCTATTGAGACCTTGATGAAGCAACCAATACCAATGGAAGCCTTGCCAGTAGATCTTGAAATATCTACTGTGTTGACTGAGGATGAAATTCCAAAAGTGAGGATGAAAATCATTCAAATTAAGTTGCCAAAAAAAGAAGATGTTGGCCCGGCTTTTCATGAGAAATCTGAAAAGAATAAAAAAGTGAATGTGCGTAAGAACTACAAAGAGACCATGCAGAAAAAATATGGTAAACCAAAGACTCGAGGCGCCAAGAAGTAAATCCTTACATTTTCATAGCGTATAAAAAATCGAGGCCACCGTTTATGGGTGGCCTCGAAAAAATCATTAGGGATAAATAAAAAGGCCCTTAAATTTTCTTAAGGGCCTTTTTATTAAAATCTTTCTAATCCAGCAAAGAAGAAATTACCTTCAATAGCAGCGTTCTCATCACTATCACTTCCGTGAACTGCATTTTCGCCAATTGAAGCTGCAAACTTTTTACGGATAGTCCCTTCTTCTGCTTGAGCTGGATTCGTTGCACCAATTAAGGTTCTGAAATCTGCTACTGCATTGTCTTTTTCTAAGATCGCGGCTACAATCGGGCCACTACTCATAAAGTCAACTAATTCTTGGTAAAAAGGTCTTTCCTTGTGTACTTCATAAAATGTTCCAGCTTGCGCAGGTGATAAATGAATCCACTTCATGGCTTTTACAGAAAAGCCTGCTTTGATAATTTGATCTAATATAGCACCAGTATACCCTTTAGAAGTTGCATCTGGCTTAATCATTGTAAATGTTTTGTTGCTCATATCTATTTTTTATATTGTTTCTAATTGTGGGCGCAAATTTACTGAAAAACATCCGATTTATGTTAAATTTGTGGTCTTATGCAATCAATTGAACAATTCTATCCTTTTTTTCAACAACCATTTAAAGCGGTAATCACTGCCCATCAGAAACCTGATGGAGATGCAATGGGCTCTAGCTTAGCTTTATACCATTTTTTAATACAATTAGGCCATGATGTAACAGTCGTTTCTCCTACTAATTGGGCACCCTTTTTAGATTGGATGCCTGGGACGGACAAAGTCTTTGATTATGAGAGTAATAGACCTAAAGCAACAGCATTGGTTCAAGCTGCAGACTATATATTTTGTTTAGATTTTAATATACTTCATCGTACCAAAAACATGGAATCGGTGATCAGGGATGCAAAAGCCATTAAAATATTGGTAGATCATCACCAACAACCAGATACACCAAGTTTTGGCTACGGAATCAGTGATGTAAAAATGAGCTCCACCTGTGAAATGATTTATGATATTATTGTTCAATCTGGCCATAGCAATTTGATCAATATAGATATTGCAACGGCTTTGTACACTGGTTTAATGACAGATACGGGCTCATTTAGGTTCCCATCCACCACTGCATCCGTGCATAAAATTGTGGCCCATTTGAAAGAAGTAGGGCTACAACATTCAAAAATTCACGAAAATATCTATGACCAGTCCTCAGAAGGTCGTTTAAAGTTTATGGGGAATGCTTTTTTAAATAGAATGCATGTATTTCCTGAATTGAAAACCGCTGTGATGGCCATCCCTAAAACGGATATCTATAAATTTGAACTGAAAACAGGGGATACAGAAGGGTTGGTAAATTATCTTTTATCCATTCACGGCATCAAATTTGCCGCTATTGTAATTGATAGGGAAGAGGAAAGAAAATGGAGTTTTAGGAGTAAAGGTAACTTTGATGTTAATATATTTGCAAGAACACATTTTGAGGGTGGAGGTCATGCAAATGCTGCAGGCGGAAGTTCAAAAAAATCTGTTGACGAAACATTCCAGGATTTTAAAAACATATTAGAAACATATAAATCTCAATTAACACAATTAAACTAAAATGATCAAAACAACATTAAAATTAGTAGCTGCAATTGTATTGTTTGCAAGTTGTAACAGTTACGAAAAAGCACCTTCAGGCATGATGTATAAAATTACACATGGTGAGGGCAATCAAAAAAAATTAGAACAAGGACAATTTGTAAAAATTAATATTGAATACAAATTGAAAAGTAAGGATACAACTTTAAGTTCTACTTACGGTTTAATTCCAGTTTATTTTCCTGTGGATACAGCAAGCTTAGGCAAATACACATTTACTGAAATCTTGATGAAATGTAAGAAAGGCGATAAAATTGAATTCTCTTTAAGCCTTGACACACTTGCTAAATTGGGTGTATTGCAATTAAACGAAATTTTTAAAACAAAAGATATTGTTTTAGGTAAAGCTGAAATCTTAGATGTATTCACTGATGTTACAAAAGTAGATGCGGATTACAAAAAAGAAACAGAAACAGAAAAGAAAAGAGAAATTGATGCAATTAAAGCACATTTAGCAAAAAATAAAATCACTGCAGTTGAATCTCCAGAAGGGGTATTCGTTGTATTGAAAGAAGCAGGAGATGCTGCTAATTTAATTGACACAACTAAGATTGCTAGTGTTTATTACAAAGGCTATACCATTGCTGGTGAAACCTTTGATACCAATATCAAACCAAACGATCCTACATCAAAACCATTTGACGTAAATATCGGTACAGGTGCAGTAATCCCAGGTTGGGAAATTGGATTAAAATATTTTGGCAAAGGTGGAAAAGGTACAATTTATGTTCCTGCTATGTTGGCTTACGGCCCTCAAGCCAATGGTGCTATCAAGCCTTATTCTAATTTAGTATTTGATCTTGAAATTCAAAATGTAACAAAAAAATAAGTTGAATCGATTCAACAAAAAAAGGCCAAATAAAATTTGGCCTTTTTTTATGCATTCATTTTTGCTATAAGTAAAATCGCTTCCTTGGCTTCTTTTACATCATGTACCCTTAAGATATTGGCACCACCTTGTAATCCAATTGTATTTAGCACCGTTGTGCCATTCAATGCCGCATCTGCATCTACCCCTAATGTTTTATAAATACTAGATTTTCGGGATACCCCTAAAAGGATGGGTAAATCCAAGGATTTTAATTGCGTTAGTGATTTAACAAGCTCAAAATTTTCTTCTATGGTTTTACTAAAACCAAAACCTGGATCAATGATCCATTCTGTCAATCCAGCTTCCGAAAATTGGCTTTTTTTAAGCATAAAATAATCTATCAAGGTGTCCATGATATTGGTTCTAGATACAACCTCGTGCATGGATCCTGGCCCACCAGTTTGATGCATTCCAATGTATCCAACCTGATTGGCAACCACCGTAGCAATCATCTTGGGATCAAAATTTCCACAACTTATATCATTGACTATTAAAGCCCCAGCATTGATTGCAGCTTTGGCTACAACAGCATGATACGTATCAATGGAGATGGGAATATGAGGTACTGCTGCATGAATCGCTTTTATCATTGGAACTACACGTTCTATTTCTATTGCTTCTGTAATAATGTCAGCGCCAGGTCTTGTACTTTGTCCTCCTATATCTAATATACCTGCTCCAGAATTTACCATCTCAATAGCCTTTTGAACCCCTAAATCAATTGCTTCCATTCTGCTCCCCTTAAAAAAAGAATCTGGTGTTGCATTCAAAATACCCATCACGATGGGGGTCGTTAAGTCAAGTACCGTATCCTTTAAATGGATTTTAAACATAGTTTTAATTTAAGGGCCTTATTGATTATCTTGCAACTGTTCAAAGATATTAACTAACCGTGTAATTTGTTGTTATTTCATGAGTCAAACTTCTGCACAATATGATCAAGCAATCGCTTCTTGCAGCGATATTTTTATTAAGAAGACCAAAGATTATGGTACTGCATGGCGGGTGCTAAGAATCATTTCGGTGGTAGACCAGATTTTTATAAAAGCTTTAAGAATTAGAACCATTCAAGATAAAGGCTTTCAAAAAATAGACGACGGCATACAAGATGAATTTAAGGGCATTATCAATTACGCTGTAATTGGATTGATACAACTAAAATTAGATGACCCTAAGGTAGAAGATATGCCTGTTAATCAAGTACAAAGCTTATATCAACAAAATATAGATTTCGCTAAATCTACCATGATGGACAAAAACCATGATTATGGTGAAGCTTGGCGTGACATGAGTCAAGAAAGCTATGCTGATTTAATCTTGGTAAAACTATTGCGTATTCGACAAATATTAACCAATGATGGTAAGACTTTAATCAGCGAAGGCATTGATGCCAATTTTGTAGATATCTTAAACTACGCCACTTTTGCTTTGATACAAATTTCTGAAGGAAAACATTAATTCTATGCAAGCATTTTTGAAAATTCTAAGATGGTCTGTAGGACTATTATTTATTTTCTCTGGATTAATCAAAGCCAATGATCCATTAGGTTTGAGTTACAAAATGCAAGAATTTTTTGAAGTTTGGGGAATTGCATTTTTAGATGATTACAGTCTTGTATTTGCCTTATGCATGAATACCCTTGAAATCGTTGCAGGTATCGCGTTGTTAATTAAATTTCCTTATAAACAAACATTATGGTTGTTATTAGGATTAATTGTCTTCTTTACTTTTCTTACTGGTTATGCTTTGTTCTCAGGTAAAATTAAGACATGTGGTTGTTTTGGAGATTGTATTCCACTAACCCCAAAAGTTTCATTTATTAAAGATTTGGTATTGATGTTTGCTATCATCATCCTACTCTTTAACCACAAGAAAGTAAAGGGCAATTTGCATAAAGCATTGGGTATATTTTTATTAATACTATCAACAGGGGCAGTGGGTTATGGCCAATACTATGTGTTGCAGCATCTACCATTCGTTGACTGCTTACCATATAAAAGAGGCAATGATATTCAGGAACAAATGAAAACGCCAGAAGGTGCAGTGCCTGACAGTGTTTCCATTCAAATGTCCTTTTTAAAGAATGGTAAAACCTTTCAATTTGATATCAATCAATTTCCAACAGATTTTGATAGTACTTATGTGTACCAAGATCGTAAGGAAGTGTTGATTCAAAAAGGCAATGGTCTAGTGGCTAAAATTGTTGATTTCAGTTTATTCACTTTGAACAATGTAGATACGACAGAAGCATTATTCAACACCAATAATCCTTATGTACTTATTTTTGCTGGCAATATAGATTCCTCTGTTCCATGGGAAATGCTTATTTCTACAATCCAACAAAAAAACCAACAAGTGTATTTAATCACTGCTGATAAAGCAAATGCATTGCAACTTAACCTCAATATTCCAATCTTAATAGGGGATATGACCATGATCAAAACGGCCGCCAGGGTTTGGCCAACTGTGGTGATTATGAATGGATCAAGGATCATGGAGAAGCAAAGCTATATAGACTTCCTAAAAAAATAGGTGATCAGTATTAAAGATTTAAATCGTAACTTAGGAAAACAAGTCTACTTAAATCCTATTTTATGTCAAAAATCAATGCAATTTTAGAAAAAAAAGGGCCACATTTTAATATTGTTGCTCCGACTACGCCTGTTTTGGATGCATTAACTATTATGCAATCCGAAAATTTAAGTTATGTAGTGGTCATGGAGGACAATCAATTTCTTGGTATCATGTCGGAAAGAGACTATTCCCATAAAATTAAACTACAAGGACGACATTCAGATTCAACAACTGTGAAAGAAATCATGACAAAAGATTTACCTGTCATTGGATTACAAGAAGAATTAGAACGTTGTATGATTTTAATGAATGTGTATAAAACAAGGTATTTACCTGTTTTTGATAAGATAGAATTTAAAGGTGTCATTACTATGAATGACTTAATGCGAGATGTTTTGGAAAAGAAAAAGTAGCAACACTTTTCTTATTTAATGACTACATCCGTAATTACTTTTTCACCCATTTTTTCATTGACTCTTTCAATGATTTGAACTTTTTGAAACCCCAACTCATTTTTAAGTGGCCCAACATTGGTATGAATGAATAATTTTTGATCAAAAATATAAATCTTTTCAGTGTACTTGGCAACAGTAACCCCCATAATTTCTTCCCAAACAGCTTCAATCTGAACCGCTCTAATACCATTTTTTAATTTGGTATTCTCTTGCACCATTTGTTTTAATGCATCTCCAATTTTGAATGTCGCCATTTTGCTAAATTACTATTTTATAATTCAATCAGTTGGAAATTTTCTACATATCTACCCAAAAGATCTGCTACACGTGCCTTATGCGTATCGGTTATAAACACAGGGCCATCCGTAGATGTAGCTACCCAACCCAATAAATGGGCCATTCTTTGTTCATCTAATTTTTCAAAAATATCATCCATCAATAAAATAGGAGAGAACCCTTTTACTTTTTTTAATAATTCCCATTCTGCTAATCGAATGGCAAACAATAAACTTTTTCTTTGACCCTGAGATGCTTCTTGTTTAAAAGACTGATTTTGTATTGTAATGATTAAATCATCTTTATGAATGCCTACAGTGGTTCTTTGCATGGCTTTATCTTTTGGTAAAGCTTGATGTAATAAATCCTTAAACTGATTATTTTGAAGGCTGGATTGATATTGAATTTGAATTGCATCCGCATTACCTGCAATCGATAGATAGAGTCGAAGCACTATGGGCAGCCATTCATTCAATAGCTTTGTTCTTAGTTCAAAAATAGGTGTACCATATTCCACTAACTGTTGATCCAATGTGTCTAGTAAAGTTTCATCTATAGTGCCTTGTTCTGCAGACCATTTTAAAAGACTATTTCTTTGTTGAAGCACTTTATTGTATTGTATCAATAAACGTAAATAATTAGCATCAATTTGTGACAACAAACTATCCATCAACTTTCTTCTTTCTTCACTTGTGCCTGTGATAATTTGTACATCATCTGGCGCAATCATCACAGTTGGTATTTTTCCAATATGTTGAGACAACTTTGGATATAACTGTTCATCAAAATAAAATTCTTTCTTGCCTGTTTCTCTTAAAATACAAGTGACTTGAGTTGTATTTCCAGTGAAATCAAATTGACCATCTACCCGCATCCCTTGAAAAGCATGATGGACATTTTGCGCATCGGGTCGGTTAAAGTAACTTTTTGTGAAAGAGAGATAATAGATTGCGTCTAAAATATTGGTTTTTCCTGTTCCATTCGCACCTACAATACCAACAATTCTAGTATCAAATTCAAACTGCTTTTGAATATAATTTCTAAATTGAGTAAGTGTGAGTGTTTTTAAGGACAGCATAGCTGCAATTTACATCCAAAAAAGCTGTATTTTTAGTCAAATTTTAAGGAATGATCCTAATCAGTGAGCAACAACTTCCAAGTATTATCAAAAGGCTGTCTCATCAAATTTTGGAGACCCATCCGGGCCTGGATAATACTGTAATCATAGGGCTGCAACCTAGAGGTGTTTTTTTAAGTGACCGTATTGTAGCTGCCTTACACCAAGAACTTCCTGCAGATCAGGTGGTTTATGGTAAATTAGATATTACTTTTTATAGGGATGATATTAGAAGGGAATTGCATGTTGCAACCCAGACGGATCTACCGTTTAGTATTGAAGGTAAAACTGTCATTTTGATAGACGATGTTTTATTCACTGGGCGCACCATTCGGGCCGCTTTAGACGCTTTATTGGCTTTTGGACGCCCTTCCAAAGTAAAATTATGCGTTTTAGTAGACCGTAAACCAAGTAGAGAATTACCTATCCAACCCGACTTTTCAGGTAAGGAAATGGATACTTTGACCCCTTTTAAGGTAAAAGTTAGATGGAAAGAAAATGACGGAGTGGACGATGTAATCTTGTTAGATCAATAAAATATATTAATTTTGTTTTTTAATGGCACTATCTACCAAACATCTTCTTGGTATCAAGGACCTCCAAACGGAGGATATTCAACTTATTTTATCTACAGCAACGCAATTTAAAGAAGTCCTTCAGAGACCAGTTAAAAAAGTTCCGACGCTAAGAGACGTCACGATTGTTAATCTTTTTTACGAAAATTCTACCCGAACAAGAATCTCATTTGAATTA